>CBINDO010000054.1:0-36025 GCA_966249405.1 uncultured bacterium
CTCGCGTTTGGTATCGCGCTGTCGTTGAGTGCTTGCACCGAAGGTTCGAGTCAACCGCAGACGTCAGCTACGCCGAGCTCCACGGTTACGACCACGGTGCCGACCGTCATCAGCGACGAGCTGCCCAGCGCCGTCGTCTCCGGTTCGGAGCCACTGTTCAACGGCCAACCACCGGAAGTGCAAGTGTCCGACGCGAGCGCCGAACCCGACGTCAGTGACGCGCGACTACAGACCTGCACTCCGTCCAAAGGCCCCGGGGAAATTCTGCTCATCGACGACTTCGAAGACGGGGACGAGGTGCTCGAGGAGCGTGAAGGTAGATCCGGTATTTGGTACAAATACGAAGAGCTATCTGGAGACCACGACCTCTCTTTCGAACAGTTGGCCGTAGCGCGCCTCGATAGCAGCGGCGCCCTGCACACCAGCGGCAGCGATCACGGCCAATGGGCGGGAGTGGGCGTCGTCCTCAGCAGCTGCGTCTACGACGCATCCAGCTATGTGGGAGTGCACTTCTGGATCCGCGGCAGCTCCGCGCCGGTGAATGTCGCACTGGTCACTCCGGGCGTGATCCCAGTCTCAGGCGGCGGCACCTGCACCAAGGAAGAAGAGGGGCTGTGCTACGACGCCTACCGCTCGAGTGTGACGGTCACGGAACAATGGCGAGAGCTGTTCGTGCCGTTCACTTCCTTCGAACAATTGGGATACGGCCCGGACGCGGGTCCGTTGGATCTGACACGCATCGAGTCGATCCAATTCCAGTCGGATTCGTCGGCGTTCGACGTTTGGATCGACGACCTGAGCTTTTACGTGGAAGAAGTTTACACCCCATACGACGCCAGCGTACCCACGACTGAGCCAGGGTCGACCGAACCTGGTTCCAGCGCGTCGGCGTCGACCAGTGGGGTGGAGGACACGGGGCGCACGGAGAACAACGCATCGTCCGGAGCTGTAACCAGCGGCGCGCCGGAGCTCACGGCAGATGGAGGTTCCCAGTGACGTCGCGTCTTACCGAATCTCGTCTCCTCGCCCGACCCCTGTTCGGAGCTTTGGCGCTCGCGTCGATGATGGTCGCCTGCGGCAGTAGCGAGGGCGCTCCCGCCGAACCCGCCGCTTCGAGCCCGGCAACGGAAACCGTAACTTCGACTGCGCCCTCCCCACCCTCGGACCCGTCGGCATCGTGCTCGGCCCCGTCTCCGGGCGCGGCTCCAATGCGACGCCTGAGCAACTTCGAGTATCGAAACACGATCGCAGATCTCACGGGTGATCCGGCTTTGGCAGAGCGCGCCTCCCGACAGCTCGTCCGTGAACCGACGTCGCTTGGATTTCGTAACAGCGCGTCGGCGCTGACCATCCCTCAGCTGATCGCCGAACAGTACGTGCAGATCGCGCTCGACGTCGCGCACCAAGCCATCGATGTGGCGGGCTGGTTCCCGTGTCCGCTGGACACCATCGATCGCGCCTGCACGGAGGACTTCGTCGCGTCCTTCGGGAAACGCGCATACCGAAGACCGCTAGCGCGAGAAGAGCTCGTGCGCTTCTCCAATTTGTACAACTCCGCCATCGAAAAGGAGGGTGACTACCGCAAAGCCATCGAATGGGTCGTCGCCTCGATGTTGAGTTCGTCTCACTTCCTGTTCCGCGTCGAACTCGATCCCCATGACGGAGCCGTCGGCCGTCCCAATGGATACGAAATGGCGCAGCGCCTCTCGTACCTGCTGTGGCAAACGATGCCCGATCAGCCCCTGTTCGAGGCGGCCGAAGCGGGAGAGCTCGACCGCAATGAAGGCGTGTTGCGACAAGCCAAACGCATGCTCGCCGATCCGAAGGCCTACCGAGTCTACGAGTTCTTCGAGCAGTGGCTCGACCTGGACGAACTCGAGTCGGTGACGCGCGACTCGGACGTCTATCCAGAGTTCACCCCGCAATTGCAGGCTCGGTTCCGTGCCGAGACGCAAGCGTTCGTCTATGACCTGCTGTCCAACGGCGGTACGCTCGAGGATCTGTTCTCCGCGGAGTACACCTTCGCCGACGCGACCCTCGCGCAGCACTACGGATTACCCACCGCCGAGTTGGGCACCACGTTCGACAAGGTGGCGGCTCCCGGTCGCTCCGGGATCCTCACGCAGGCGCGGTTGTTCGTCCACGACCATCCAGCGAGTAGTTCCATCGTCAAGCGCGGGCTCAAGGTGCGAACCGACTTGCTGTGCCAGATCATCCCCGCCCCGCCTGCGGACGTCGACGTCACGCCGCCGGTCATCGACGGCGTCGTCACACAGAAGCAGCGGCTCGAGGAACACCGAACGGATCCCAGCTGTAACGGCTGCCACACCTTGATGGATCCGGTGGGCGCGATCTTCGAAGACTTCGACGCCCTCGGGCGCAAACGCACGACCGACGAAAAGGGCGGAGCAATCGCCGCGGGAGGTGAACTCACCGCGACGCGCGACGCCAACGGCTACTACACCTCAGCGAGTGAACTCGGCCGAGCGTTGGCAAACAGCCAAGACGTACGCGAATGCGTCGTGCGCCAAGCGTTTCGCTTCTTCTATGGGCGTGAACTCGGTGCCGCGGACAAGTGCACCGCCGACCAAGTGATGGACGGCTTCTCGTCACGTAACTTTCGTTTGGATGACCTAGTGCTTCACCTGACCCTCTCCGATCAATTCTTGTACCGAAGCTCCGAGCTCGACTCACCAACCGAGGAGGCCACGCCGTGAAGCGACTTTCCAGACGTGCCGTATTGCGGGGTGCCGGTGGCATCGCACTTTCTTTACCGCTGCTCGAGGCGATGTCTCCAAGGCGTGCAGAGGCGCAGTCGAACGGACCGCGTCGCATCGTCTTCGAGTTCAAGCCCAACGGCGATCAGGTCAAACGCCGCTTCGTCGACGCGGACCCGAAGAACTTCGTGTTCGACGAGTTCCTCGAGCCGCTGGAGCCGTATCGCTCGGACCTGTTGATCCTCAACCGCTTGGACAAGCGGATCTACAACCTGCCGACCAATGAACGGGCGGACAATCACCAGCAAGGTGGTGTAGCTCTAGCACCCTGGCCCAGCGGTGAAGGTGACTTCCCTGTCGGGGGCGAATCGAGAACCATCGGCTACGTGTTGGGCCCGAGTGCGGACTATGTGATAGGTGACCGCGTCCTGGCGGCTCACCCAACGGTGCCCCAACGTCACATGGTGTTTCGCGTCGGAGACCGGGAGAACAACATCTGGAACCTGCAGTCCCACGGCGGGCCCGTGGGCACCAAGAACCCGCAGTTTCCGGAGACGGATCCGTTCGCAGCTTACGCCCGCCTCTTCGGAGCTTCGGACGCGATGCCCGAAGCCGCGGACGCAGTGGCCAACCGTTTGGCGCTCCGCAAGTCGATGCTGGACTTGATCTTGGAAGAGAACCAGGCTTTGACGCCCAAGTTGTCCGCTTCCGACCGCGCCAGAGTCGAACAGTTCTCTCAGTCCCTGCGCGACTTGGAGCGCACGCTCGAGCCCCCCTCGCGCGCGGGAGCATGTAACCCCGTTGGACTGACAGGCGATCCCGTCGATCCGTACGATCCTGCCAACCATCAGCTCCTCGGCTCCGCTTTCCAGCAATTGATTGCGTTGAGCTTCGCCTGCGACCTCACGCGCTCCGTGAGCTTCGCGTGGGGCAGCTGCGCGAGCGGCCGCGTCTACACCAACCTCGGTCACGACGAAGGCCACCACGACATTTCGCACAACTCGACCGACGAGGCCTTCGTCAAGATCCGCGCGATCCACCGTCACCTGTGGTCGCTGAGCACTGGTCTCTACGACGTACTCAAGCAAACCCCCGAAGGCGACGGGAGCGTTTGGGACAACACGCTCATCGTCCACTGGAACGAACTCGGGCAAGGCGACGTGCATAGCCCGGACGACAGCCTCGTCGTGTTTGCTGGCGGCAACGGAGGCTACTTCAAACGCGGCGAACTGCTCGACTTCCGCAACGACGTCGGCTTCGCCGAGATGATCACCTCGTGTTTCCACTACATGGGCTTCGAAGACGTGCAGAGCTTCGGCGACTCCCGCCTGGCGACGGGTGGTCCGGTACCGGACATCCTCGCCTGAACGGTTCAGGGGCGCGTGTAGCGTCCCGCCCGTGTCTCACGATTTACCGAGCTCGGCGGCGCGCTTGGCCGCCGCCGTCACCGCGTCGATCAAGAGGCCGCGCAAGCCGCCACGCTCCAACGTCGCCACGCCTTCAATCGTAGTGCCCGCTGGGCTCGTCACCTGGTCCTTGAGGACTCCGGGGTGCTGCTGCGTCTCACGCACCAACATGGCTGAACCGAGCACGGTTTGAGTCGCCAACTTGAGCGCGACGGCTCTCGGTAACCCGGCTCGCACCCCGCCGTCGGCAAGGCCCTCGATCACGAGCATGACGAAGGCAGGGCCGCTCCCCGACAGCCCAGTGACGGCGTCGAGGTAAACCTCCGGTACGACACTGCATTGCCCTACGCTGGAAAACATTTGCTCGGCAAAGGCGAGGTCTTGGGCCGTTACGCGGGGACCGGCAGCCAGTGCGGTCGCTCCCTCACCCACCAGAGCCGGTGTATTGGGCATCGAACGAATGTAGCGTGCCGCCGAGCCGGCGTGGCTCTCGATCGTAGCCAACGAGACGCCAGCGCATACCGAGATGAGCAGCTTGTCCCCGGTCAGAGCGGATGCCGCGCTCCGCAACACCGCCGCTGCGACCTGCGGCTTCACCGCAAGGATCACGACCTCGGCCCACGTCGATAGCTCCGCGGCGTCCGTGGCATGCTCGACGCCGTAGGTGTCTTTTACCTTCGCGCGTTGGCCAGGTTCGGGGTCGACGACGCGGATCGCGTCGGGCGATGCGCCGCCGCGCAGCACCCCCGCAATCAACGCCTGCGCCATGTTGCCCGCTCCAATGAAACCAATCCGTTTTGACATGTGGACCTTCAATACCTGTGACCTTGAATCATCTCGCAGAGCCGCTGCAAGCACGCTCACTGAAACAGCCCGAACAATTTGTCGAGCAAGCCGGCTTCACTCTTCTGGCACGCCGCATCGAATTGCTGGACGAGCTCGCGAGCGCGTGGACTCAGTTTCTTTGGCACCGTGAGACGCAACTTCACGCGGTGGTGACCCGCACCGGAGCGAAATCGGTGTGGAACCCCCATCCCCTTGATCCTCAATTCGTCGCCAGGTCGCGAACCAGCCGGGACGCGGAGTGGCTGGCGACCGTGGAGCGTCTCGACCTCGACTTCCGCCCCCAACGCCGCTTGCACGAACGTGACCGGCAGCTCACTCACGACGTCATCGCCGTCGCGCGAAAACACTGGATCGGCGTTAACCTGCACAACCAACTCGAGGTCACCCGCGGGGGCTCCTGGCGCAGGCCTACTACCACCCCCAGCGACGGGTAGCGCCGCTCCGGCCTCGATTCCGGGGGGCAACTTGACGTCGATCGTGCGGCGATCGGACTTGAGCCCGCGGCCGCGACAGGTACCGCATGGGGACTTCGGGAGGCGACCCCGCCCGCCGCATTGGGGACAGATCTGCTCGGTCCGGACGGCGAACCAACCCCCGATGGAGGCGGCGATCCTGCCCACTCCTCCGCATGCCGAGCAGGTATGGAAACCCGCGCCCTGCTTTGCCCCGCTCCCATCACAGTCACTACACGCATCGACCCGTTCGTACGTGAGGGATTTCGTGCAGCCGAGGGCCGCTTCTTTGAAGCTGACTTCGACCACCAGGCGCATGTCGCCGCGACTGGTCGGCCTGCGGCCGATGGCTCCGAACAACTCGCTGAGCAGATCTTCGAAGCCCGCGAAACCAACGCCAGGGCCCGGGCCGCTCGGGCCGGGTCCCGGTCTATCCGAGCCGGTGGCGTCGAAGCGGGCACGTCGGGTCGGATCGGTCAGGACTTGATAGGCCTCGTTGATCTCCCGGAAACGTCGCTCGGCGTCGGCGTCGTTGGGGTTGCGGTCGGGATGGTGTTCGCGTGCCAAACGGCGAAATGCCGCTTTGATTTCGTCCGCGCTCGCCTGCCGAGAGACGCCAAGAACCGAATAAGGGTCTCGCATGCCGCGGGTCTCATAACACCAAATTCTGGCGCTTGGGGGGGCATATCTGCTCGGAAATCCCCTGGTCGGCGGACGTCCCGAGAGCTACGGTTGGGCGATGGACGTTCAGACGACGCAGGTAGGTCCCAGCGTGGAACTACGAGTCAATTACAAGCGGCTCAACACCTTCTTTTCGGACTACATCAAGAGTATCTCACGCGGCGCCACGTTCATCACCACCCAACGTCCGCTGCCTCTCGGGACCCATTTCGTGTTCGTGCTCGGAGTACCGTTGCTGGACGCGCCCCTCGTCGTGGGCGGCAAGGTCGCAACCGTCGTCACCCCCGAAACGGCCTCTTCCGTCGCCCCAGCGGGCATGCACATTCACCTCGAATACGAGAGCCCACTCGAGGAGGAGATGCTGCGCTCGACGGTCGAGAACCTGATGCGCCAAGAGCTAGGCGAAACACTCGCCCAGTCCCTGTTGGCGCTTCACTGAATGGCGCCCCATCGAGCCCGCTCTGCGCTGGACGGCAGCGCGGTCAATCGTGGACGATCACGGCAATACCACGCCACTCGGCAGGGACGGACGTGTAGCGACGTTCGAGGCGGTGAGGTCCCGAGCGATGCGTACCTCGATGAGCTCGATGGCAGGACTACGAGCCACGACTTGTAGCTGCTCCTTGCTCGCCGGGCTTGGAGTGCCCGCGAACTGCTTCATGGCCGTGTAGAACTTCGCCTCCACCAGCTCGGCATCCGAACCGGCCCTGGCCAGCAGCGCCGCATCGTCGATGCGCCCGGTAGCCCAAGATGACAAAGCGCCGAGCCAACCGGTCTCCCCCACCAAGCGGCTGAAAGCTTCTTCGACGGTCCCGTCGCTGACGGCACGTACCCGCAACTCGAGCAGCTGCTGCCACAACGCCGCGTACAGCAGAGCGCTGTTGTCGATGCCCGCCTCGAGCGCATGCCGCAACGCGAGCCTACCGTGAGACAATTCGCCGTAAGTGAGCGACCGTCGCGCTTCGTCGAGCAAGACGTCGGACAGTTGGGCTTCGTCACTGACGGCTGCCGAACGCGCTCGTTCATTGGCACGTCGTGCAGCGTCGAGTGCGCCGTAGCGTTCCAGGACCTGAGCGAGGTTGCGCTCGATGGCGGCAGCCAGCCGCGGCGTCGTTGGCTGCTGACGCAGAGAGAGAAGCTGACCTAGCGCTTTACCAAGGGTCGCGGCGGCTTCAGGGCCTTTGCCCAAGTCGCTCTGGATGTCGTAGGTGAGCAGAAGACCTTGGCTCTCGGCGATCGGGAGCTGTTGTGTGGCTGCGAGCTGTTGTTGCTGTTGGCTCAGGGCCAACGCGGCGTCCAGGCGGCCGCGCTGGCGCTCGATGCTGGCGAGCAAGCGAAACGTTTCTACGGACGGCCGCGCGGCGTTCGCCTTCTCGAGCAACGGCAGAGCGCGCTCCAAGTTACCACTCCGCACCTCGAGTGCGCCCATGGTTTCGTAGAAATCCACGCCGGAGAGCTGAGGCTTCTCGCCGTCGCTTGTTTTTGGCGCTTTGCCCAAGGCGGCCAACAGTGGCTCGGTGTTCGAGAAAACCAACCGCGCCAAAGCGACGTCGTTCCGTCGCTCCAAGACTTCGAGCGAGCGATACACGATCGCGAGGGCCGCTTGCCGTGCCTGGACCTCCGTAGGCTCGGCGCGCTCCGCCGCAGCCCGGATACGTGGCGCGAGAATGACCGGCGCGACGTCGGGCATACCAAACTCACTGAGCAAGCCGAGCACCGGGAGCGCGGAAGCCACGGTGTCGCGTTCGGCCCGCAGTAGCTCGACGGCTACGCCCCACTGTGCGGCGCGCGCCAAGTCCGAATCGAAGAACTCCGGCTCTTCGAGCGCGGACTGATACAAACGATACCAATCGAACCACGCCTCGGCGTTACCTTCGGCCGCAGCGAGCAGACCGTCGACGAGACGCGGTTCACGGATCGCGGTCAGCGCGTCCGCATCCAGCGCCGCCACCGCACCGGCGGCGTTACCGTCTCGCAGGTACAGCGCGATCATCGTTTGGGCGCCCGTGAAGTAAACGAGGCGTGCAGCGTTGCGCTCGTCGTGGTCGAAGATCGAGCGGATGGGCGCGTCCACACGGTTGACGTCGATGGCACGTTCGACCCAGCGAACGATCTCTCGCTCCGCCTCGTTGACGACGCTTGCCTCTCGGCTCACCAGCGCGCGCTTGACCGACGAAATCGCGCGGCTCGAAGCGGCCTGCATCGATCCATCGTTCTGCGTCGCCGACTCCCACCCGTGAAGCGCGACCAGATGTTCGCTCGCCTTCTGGCCCATGGCAGCGTCAGCCTCGGAGCTGGCCGTCTTGGCTAGCTCATAAAACGCGCGAGCGCGCCCTTCATCGCCGCGACGGGCCGCTTCGTCGGCGGCGCTCACGAGGACCGCCGAATAGCCAGTGAGACTTTTGGGGTGTAACTCGCCGGTACGCGCGAGGAGCAACGCACCCGTCACGATGTCCAACCCCTGCTGAGGCGCTCCCCGCTCGAAGTAACCGCGCGCGCGACCGAGCAAGTGGCGCACCGCGGACGCAATGCGCGTCGTACGCTGCGGTCCCGCTTCGCCGTCGTCCAGAAGCGATTCGACGACGGGCGCGAAGCCTGCGTCGGTCAAGACTGGCGGTGTCACGTGAACGGGAGCGGGGTGTTGCACCTGGGGGCCCGTTTGGGGCTTGGTGCAAGCCGTGAGCCCATAGCCTCCCGCCAACAAAACCAGCACCCGGAAGCCGACCCGACGGAAAACGCTCCTCATCGATGGCACCTTTGCGCGAGGCCGCCCCTCGCGCAAGCAAGAAGTCGACCACGCCGCCGTCCTCGGTGCCTGGGCTCCGACCCAGGCCGACGCTGCGGACCGACAACCGAGGTCGAGGTTGCCAAACATGGCATCGAGCTCTATTTCGATCACACATGCGGCCGGCGGATCACCCCGAATTTTTCCTGCGGCCCGCCCCCGAGGGGCGAAGTCGCGAAAGCACCATTCGTTTGGACGGCGAGGGACGCTTCTGGCACGACGACGTGCTCGTCGAACACTCACGTCTGCAAGCCGCGCTGCATCAGTGGATCACACGCCACCCCGAGAACGGGCGATTCATCTTGAGCAATGGATACGACTGGACGTACCTCGCGGTCGAGGACGTCCCGTTCTTCGTGAAGGCGGTGGCGTTCGACGACGAACCACGCCTCGTCCTTTCCGACGAAACCAGGGAGCCGTTCCCCCAAAACGGCTATCGCGTGGGGCGCGGTGGCGCCCTCTATTGCCCGGTCAAGTCCGGGACGTGCGAAGCACGCTTCACCCCATCCGCGCAGAACGGCTTGGGCGAACTGCTCGAGGCGGACGAAGCTGGCTTGTTCTTGACCATCGGAGCGGAGCGGATACGGCTCCCCGACGCCGAGTGAACGCTTGGTCCATGGCGACCAACGGTGAGACACTTCGTCAGAACGCGCCGACGTACCCGAGGCTGGCGCCCCCGCCTGGCATCCAATCGAGACACACCCCCGCGCGCTGTCGAGTGAGACCATCGTCGATGTCCTGGTAGCCGAGCACGATAGACGTCAACCCCAGGCCGAGACCCAACATCAAAAACCCCTTGGCCCACACCTCGTGCCGCTGCGCCCGCTCGTGCAACGCCGTTCGTTCCGCCGGATCGTCGCTGCGCTGAGAGCGCTCTTCGAAGCCGGAGCGCGCGAGTTCGAACCCCAACGCTGCACCCACGGCACCCACGCCGACGCCGAATACGCCCCAGGTAAGCGGGCGCACGTGTTGCCACGGAGCGAGGTGCTCGACGGGAGCCGCTGGATCGTTGAGGTTGACGATGGCTGACTTCGACTTTGCCCGCGGCGCGTGAAGAGTCACCGGAACGTCGATTGCGCGAGTGGGCGGCAAGTCGAATTCACGACTCTCGTCCTCGTAGCCGGCAAGCGAGAGCGTAACGGTGTGAAGCCCCGGCGCGACTTCGCCCGTCCACGGGGTTACCCCCTTGGGTTTACCGTCGAGTTTGACCACCGCGCTGGCCGGATTGCTCAGAATCGTAACCTGCTGCAATCCCTTGTCCGCCAAGATGCGCTCGAGCCTTCGAATGCGTTGGTCTACGTCGTCGCGATCCGGTGCCTTGGGCAACTGTCGAAGATAGGTCCGATAGTAGTGCAAGGCCATCGCCGAATCACCCATGTCCTCGTAGGCAATCCCGATGTTGAACGAGAAGGCGGGGTTGGGACGCAGACCGTCGGCCTGTTGAAAGAGCAGGATTGCGTCCTTGTAGCGACGCTCGCTGTAGGCGAGGACCGCCTGCTCGTAAACGAGCCGCGCTTGCTCGACCGCGCCCACCGTCGGCGTCGTAGGCGTCGCCGCCGCGGGAGCCGGAGGCTCGGTCGCCGCCGCAGGAGCAGGTTGTTGCGCCCACGCAGGTTCGCCCCAAGCTGCAAACCACACGACGCCCAACGCGTATGCGAGGACCAAACGTGCAGTTCGTAATCCGCTGTTGGGGGGGCGTTGCTTCACACGACCATCCTCGGGATCTGCTGTTCGATCGACGAGACGTAAGTCGTGTCTGGCGCTGTCGAAACCCACGAGCGGAATAACGGTCACTTCACCTCCGGCGAACAGACCCGAAATTCGAAACTTAGTCGAATGGATTCTTCAGTCGTGTGTTGTTCGCGGCGGGCCGCGCAGAGCTTGCAGGCCGTCTGGCCACGTATCGATTAACCCGCGCCGGCGACACTTTGGGCGGTTCCACGGCAGCAACTAGCTCGGCCGGTTCATCCCGCTGACGCAACAGGTCCAGAAGCAGGTCCGATTGAGTCGCATCGGGCATCAAAACCACCTCGATGTTCGACTCCACGCTCGGGATCTCGGTCGGGAGTAGCTCGGGGGGTTCGCTGCGCGCCAGCAGACCCACGGCCAGCGCGCCGAGTACGACACTAGCCCCAGCGCCCACACCCAGGTGCCAACGGTGCTCCTTGACCAGCGGAACGTCCATCCAGCGTGACACCACCTGGAATCCGGTGGTGTTGCGGAGCCGGTTCTTGAGCAGCGACGATGTCTCACGCACCGCCCCGCCCAAGCGCGCATACCACGCCGCTACGTTGGCTTGCGAACTCATGGGCGCACGCGGGCCCAAGGAGCGCGTTTGAACCGCCCACTTGGCACGGTCGCTGCGCCGCGGAATCGCTGGCATCTCGAAGTGCTGCATCGGCTGGGGCAACATGCTGGTCAAGGCGTCTCCAGCCGGCATCGACCTGAACCACTGCGCAACCAGAGATGCGCCGGTGATATCCTCTTGCACGCCCCGAACGATCAACCACTGGGCCAACGCACGACCCATTTCGTCACTCGATTGCCAACGCTTGTCCGGATCTTTTTCGAAACCTCTACGCAAGATCGCCCAGAGCTCGTCGTCTCCCTCCGCTTTGACCGGCATCGTGCGGGGCTCTTCGGAGATGATCGAATACAAGAGGGCGTTGTAGTTGCGGCCTTCGAACGGTGTTCGACCCGTGACCAGCTCGTATAGCACTACACAGAAAGCCCAGATGTCGGCGCGATGGTCGACGTCGTCGCCGCGCGCCTGCTCGGGAGACATGTAGATGGGGCTGCCCAGCATGGTGCCAGTCTGCGTGAGCCGATGGCTTCGTTCACGGTCGATCTTGGCGATGCCGAAGTCTACGAGCTTGGGAACTACGCGGCCGTCCTCCAGCCGCGATAAGAAGACGTTTTCGGGCTTCAAATCTCGATGGACGATGCCCTGAGCGTGGGCCGCGGCCAACGCGTGTGCGATCGGCATCAACGTCGAGACCGCTTTGGTGCTACTGACTTTGCCGCGGCGCGACAACGCCTCCGCGAGGTCCTCCCCTCGCAACAGCTCCATCACGATATAGGGGTTGTTGAGCTCAGTCGTCCCGTAGTCGAAGACGCGAGCAATCGACGGATGCCCGAGGCGTGCAGCGGCGCGCGCCTCTTGGAGCAAGCGGTCGCTGAGCAGCGTCCCGTCCGAGACGTCGACGTCGTCGGTTCGCAGAACTTTGAGGGCGACGTCCACGTCGAGCAGCTCGTTGTGCGCCCGCCAGACCGTGCCCATGCCTCCCTCGCCCAGGCGTTCGATCAACGTGTACTTACCGCCTATGCGGTCGCCGATCTTGTATCCGCGGATGCTCAATGCTTGTTCACCCGACTCGGTCGACGTGCGCGCCGAAGAGATCGGGCCCGAATTCGGAGACGGCTCGTATTGAGTGGCAGTGGTGAGGCGGGGCACGATGGACACCTAGTGAACCTGTAATTGTTCCCAACGGCACATGAAGGCCTGCCAGGAGCACGAGTTATCAGTCTGACTCAGACTGACGTCATCGGCCGCTCCCGCCTGCTCCCAGCTGGTACACGAAGGCCGAAACCGTGCGACGAGTGCGCCGGCTCAGCGCACTCGTCGAGCTGCTTTACAACCGCAGCGGAGCAGAGCACGCTGCGCAAAGATGAACTACCGGAGCCAGCCCCACGACATCGACCGAATGCCCCCGGGGGTCCCCTACATCGTATCCAACGAAGCCGCCGAGCGCTTCAGCTACTACGGCATGCGCGCGATCTTGGTCGTGTTCATGACCGAACACCTGCGCAACAGTGCTGGCGAGCTGGCGACGATGGGTGAAGCCGAGGCACGTGCTTATTATCACTGGTTTGCCTCGAGCGTTTACTTTTTCCCCATCATCGGAGCCATCGTCGCGGATGCATTTCTGGGCAAATACCGGACCATCCTGTGGGTGAGCATCCTGTACTGCGCAGGCCACTCATGCCTTGCTCTCGGTGATACTGCGCTGGGCACGAGCTTGTTGTCGCCGAGAGAGTGGTTGTTTTTGGGGCTCGCGTTGATTGCCCTCGGCTCTGGAGGTATCAAACCTTGCGTTTCGGCACACGTTGGAGATCAGTTCGGACCAAAGAACAAACACCTCTTGGAGCGTGTGTTCGGCTGGTTCTACTTCTCCATCAACCTGGGAGCCGCGCTCTCTCAGGTCTTGATCCCGGTGTTGCTCGAGAAGTTCGGGCCAAGCGTCGCGTTTGGTCTGCCGGGCGTGCTGATGGCGTTCGCGACGCTGATGTTCTGGCTCGGGCGCAACCGTTTCGTCCATGTCCCACCTGGAGGCAAGGCATTCTTGAAGGAGACATTCTCGGCCGAAGGTCGGGCGGCGTTGTTGAAGCTGACCGGCCTGTACGTGTTCATAGCGATCTTCTGGTCGTTGTACGATCAAACCGGTTCTGCGTGGGTGCTGCAAGCCAAACGCATGGACCGCGAGGTGTTCGGCGTGGAAATCCTTCCCTCACAGGTGCAGGCGATCAATCCGCTGCTGATAATGGCGTTCATCCCCCTGTTCTCCTACGTCATCTACCCCACCCTGACGCGCGTGTTCCCTCTCACTCCGCTGCGCAAGATCGGCATCGGCATGTTTTTGACCATCCCGAGCTTCTTGCTCAGCGCGTTCATAGAAGCACGCCTAGCAGACGGGGCCCGAGTAAACATCAGCTGGCAGGTTGCTGCCTTCGTCGTGATGACCGCAGCGGAGGTGTTGGTGAGCATAACGTGCCTCGAGTTTTCTTACACTCAAGCTCCGAACCGCATGAAGTCCGTGGTCATGGCCATGTATCTGCTCAGCGTGTGGCTCGGCAACCTGTTCACCGCCGCCGTCAACGCGCTGATCCAGAATCCCGACGGCAGCAGTCGGTTCAGCGACACGGCGTACTACCTCTTCTTTTCGGGTGCCATGACGCTGGCTGCCATGTGCTTCGTGGTGGTGGCGCGAAAGTATACCGAGCGCACCTACATCCAAGGCGCCTGAGGTCAAAAAAAAGCGCGGCAGCCAGGGGGGAGGGGGAGGGCGGCTGCCGCGCGTAAAAGTTGCACAGGGACGTTTGGGGGGAGGGGGGGACTCGCCCCTGTGCTGTGATTTTTGGCAACCCTCACGGTTGCTGCGGCCGTTTATTGCAATCGCGATGCCACCAGGACATCGTATAATTACGGGATGTTAGCCGGAGACAACGGGCTACGTCTTTCACTACAGCAATGTGGGCTGCAGAATTGACGTTGCGATTGCTTCCCCTTCGCGGCGCTTGACTCGCCGCAGTTGCCCGGCGATGCATGCGCCGTGGCCAGCCCGATCGACGACTTTTGCGAGTTGCTGAGATCCGAGCTGCACGCCGAGAAGCTGAAAACGCAGGCGGATCTCGAGGTCGTGAGGCACCTTCTGACCGAGCTCGAGGTGGCCCGACAGGCGGAGCTGGTAGCCGCATTCTGCGAACAAAAGGGGCTGCGCGCCCCGGTCAACCGCGGCCCGAAGCCGTCCGAAGTAGCGCGCAAATTGGAGGATGCCGTACGGTGCATTTCAGAATTGCAACGCCAGGACGCCCTCCCTCGACCGGAGGTGACCCCGGAGGTGCCGCAAAAGCCGCGACCCAAAGAGGAAGCGAAGCCCCGGACCCCGGACTCGGACGTGCCCCACCCCGGTGCGTCGAACGCGAGGCCGGAGCCAACGCCGCCCTGGCCAGAGTTACTGAAGTGCAGCGGGGATGCACCAATTGTGGTCGTCGGAGGTTCACCCAGACCAGAGAAGCTCGACCTGACTCTCGGTCCGCTGGCTTCGCGTGTGGAGTGGATAGAAACGTCCCGCCACGGTACCCATGCGATCGGTAATTTGGCCCAGCGTATTCGGCAGCGGCGCGTGAGCGCCCTGATTGTTCTCGACGCCGCCGTCGGACACAAGCACAGTGATCCGCTAGTCTCAGCCGCGCGGGAGGTTCGCATCCCGACCACCTACGCTCACAAAGGTGGGGTCGCCGCGCTGGCCCGAGCATTCACACAGCTTGAGAAAATGGTAGGAGCTCGCTAGTCGCGAATGCACGAGGAACCCGTCCAATCCACCACAGCCGCCCCCACCTCGGATGACCCGCTCATCGGCACCATTATCGGCGACCGGTATCGTGTAGAAGCCGAGCTCGGCAGCGGCGGCATGGGCACGGTTTACCGCGCCGAACACGTGATGATGGAGAAGCGGGTCGCGCTCAAAGTCCTGCATCCGAACCTCGCGGTGGTCGGGAGCGTGATGGACCGCTTTCAGCGTGAGGCGGTGGCGCTGTCGCGCATCGAGCACCCGAACGTGGTGGCGGCCACCGACTTCGGCAAGCTGAAGAACGGTTCCTATTACCTCGCGCTCGAATACGTGGATGGTCACAACCTGGCCGAGACGTTGCAGGCTGAAGGTTTACTCGACGTACGTCGTACGCTGAACATATCTCACCAGATCGCGGAAGCGCTCAACGCTGCTCATGGTCACGGTATCGTGCACCGCGATCTCAAGCCGCACAACGTGATGCTGTCCGGCCAACCCGGCGCAGAGACGGTCAAGGTGCTCGACTTCGGCTTGGCCAAGCTGCGCTCCAAGACGATCGAAGGGTCGACTGCAAACATCGGATCGGTGTTCGGCACGCCGCACTACATGGCGCCTGAGCAGGTCGCGAGCACGAACGTCGATGCGCGCGCGGATCTCTACTCTCTCGGCATCATGATGTACGAGATGCTCACCGGGAGGAGACCCTTCGACGCCGACTCGCCGGCCATGGTGCTCGACCTCCAGATGAGCGCCGCAGCGCCTCCCCTGCCCGAGCATTTGCCCGACGCCGTGCGGGAACTCGTCTCGGCACTGATGCAGAAGCTGCCGGAGGGTCGTCCCGAGAGCGCCAAGGTAGTCGCCCAACGGATAGACGCCATCCTGCATCCCAAAGCTCCGGAAGAGCCCAAAGGCTGGAACGCATTGGACTGGCTCGTCCAAGACCTCGCTGTCGGGAGCGTTCGCTTACCGCGGTGGGCGATGCTCTTGCCGGGCGTTGTATTTTTGGTGATTTGGGTGTTGGGCTCGGTGTTCTCACCCAAAGAGGAGGAAAGCCAAGTGACGGCGGCCGTGTTGCCAGAGGCGCCAAGCGCTGGAAACGCAAAGTCACCACAAGAGGATGCTCCTGCGCTCGAACCCAACCGCCTTCCCCAATTGATCTCTCAAGCCGAGTTCGGCGATCAGGGGGCACTCTCGGAGTTGCGAGCCATCCCACCAGAGAAACGCGACCGCGACGTCTGGGTGGTGATCGGCCAAGGCTTGGCCAAGGCCGGGCAGCCCGCACAAGCGGTAAAAGAGTTGAGTGCGGCGGTGCGCGCCAAGGCTGAACTCAAGCAGGATGCAGGATTGACGGGGGTCGTGCGCGAGCTCGCGTCCAGCGACAACTCTGCGGCGGCGCTCGAGGCACTGACGTTGGCGGCGACCGAGCTCGAGGCAAGGGGTGTCGACATCCTGTTCTCCGTGTGGTCGGAGACCAAACATCGCACGCCGGCCACGGCTCTAGCCGAACGTTACCTCGAAGATGACGCGGTACTGAAGAACGCCTCCAAGCCCGTGCACATTGCCCTCGGCCTTCGCAAGGAGGAACTCGGCTGCGAGGATGCGAAGGCGCTCCTCGAGCAGGCCAAAGCCAACGGCGACACGCGGTCACTGCGACCCATGGCCAAGTTCCGTAAGTTGCGCGGCTGTGGACCCAAAAAGCGCTCCGATTGTTACCCGTGTTTGAGGGAAAGCGAGCTCTTGGACGAAGCCATCCGGGAAGCGAACAGCCGCCCCGCCCCACGCTACTGAGCTCGACCCTTGGCACGCATTCTCGCGCTCGAACCCTACTACGGCGGCTCCCACCGCGCGTTCTTGGACGGCTGGCGAAGCGCTAGTCGCCACGAGATAACGACGCTCACGCTCAAGCCCCACCACTGGAAGTGGCGGATGCGTCACGCGGCGATCACGTTGGCGCAACACGCTCCGCCCACCAGCGGCGGGAAAGCTTTCGACCTGCTTTGGAGCACCTCGATGCTCAACCTCGCAGAGTTCAAGGGCCTCGCACCGACCGCGCTGCGCGACCTTCCGAGCGCCGTGTACTTTCACGAAAACCAGCTCGCGTATCCGAATCGCAACGACGACGCACGCGACGTGCACTTCGCCTTCACGCAGTGGGCAGCTGCCGCTGCGGCCAGTGAGGTATGGTTCAACTCCCTGTACAACCAGACCTCCTTCTACGAGGGCCTTTCCGTATTGTTCCAGAAGATGCCAGACCATCGTCAGAGCTACGATCGGGCTGGCTTGGAGGCGAAGTCTCACCGTTTGGCGCCAGGCATCAGCCCATCCCTGCTCGAAGCGCCGGCTGCGCTCAGTGGTCCAGTCTTGCGCCTGTGTTGGGCAGCGCGTTTCGAGCACGACAAAGGACCCGACCTACTGCTCGAAGGTTTACGTCGCTTCAAGCGCAGCGGCGTCAAGTTCAGATTAGTAGTAATGGGTGAACAGTTCGAAACCACGCCACCCGCGCTGAGGCAATTGCAGACCGAGTTTGCTGGCGAGCTGGATCACTTCGGCTACGAACCCAATCGAGACGTGTATGCTTCTCGACTCCGTAGTAGCGACGTCTTCATTTCGACGGCCCAACACGAGTTCTTCGGGTTGTCCGTGATGGAGGCGGCGGCGAGCGGCTGCAGCCTCGTGTTACCCGAACACCTTTGTTACCCGGAGCTGTTCCGTGCCCGGGAGACACCACCCGCCGCGTCCTTCTACGACAACAGCGCCGAACACTTGGCGAGGACGTTGACGGCGTTGGCAGCGTGCGCGCCCGACGAACGCCCGCGGTGTCGGGATCTCGCGCGCACTTTCGCGTGGCCAGCGCGCGCCGCAGCGCTGGACGCCGCGGTCGACCGCTGTCTCGTGCGGCGCCGCGTTCGGTGACTTCAAGTCGCCATGGAGTGCACGAGGATCTCCGCCTCGTAACCCGCTTCCAGCACGGCTTTGGCGATCTGTTCTGGTGTCACACGCGTCGGATCGAAGTCCACGAACACGTGTTGCTTGTCCGAGCCGGGGCGAATGTCTCGCACGCCTTCCAACTTGCGCAAGTAACGGCGAATCGACACGTCGCAACTCGCGCAGTCCGTGCCCTGGACGTGAAGCTCCGCCGTCTGCAGACCCGCGGTAGAAGTGGCCGTTTGCGCTGCGCCATCGCGTTCACAACCCCAACTCACCGACGCTGACAGCGCGACCGCGACCCAAACGGGCACCAATCGGCGGGCCCCGGGCCTCATGTACAGTTCCCGAAAGTGCGAGGTTCGACCATCGTAAAGCAGTACGTACCGCGCTCGGACTTGGTTACTCTCGCCGTCGACATCGACGCGATTCGTCACCAAAGGCGCCACTGGTCCGCTGGAAATACTTGCAGGATTGGCATGAAAAAGAGCGGCGCAGTGGCAATCATCCACAGCCAGTGTGCGCCGACCGCAACGAACGTTGGCCACGGTTGCCCGCGGCCAATCTTGGACAGCAGCAAGGTCATGGCCCCCTGTAGGCCGAAAAACAGGGCCATCTCCCCGCCCGTACGACCGAGCGCCGCCACGACCAGATATTCGTGCGCGACGATACTCCACAAAAACACGGTTGCGCCCGCCGTGGATGCTCCGAAGCGTCGCGCGACCCGCTGGAACAACACCCGGTGCGAGGCGTTCCGGAATACCAGGTTCCAACGTCGGCCCCAGAAGTCGCCCGGAGATCTAGCCACGACGGGTACGACGAACGTCTCCGCGCAGCCGTGACCACTGACGACCATCTGCAGGCCCGAAATCGCGTCCGCCGCGCCGGTGGCGCCAACATACCCCGCCCAGAGACACCACACGCTGCGCAGAATGAAGGAGCTCCAAAGCTCGGGAAAAACGGTCGCGAGCGCAAACAGCGCCAGCAACGCGATCCCCTTCGCCGCCGCCCTGCCCAGCCGTTTCAACCCCATTTCCCGGCCCCATCCGCGCTCCCCGCTGGGGTGTTGGCGCACGTCACCGAAGAAGGTGAAATACCACAGGTAATCCGAGAAACGTCGCGTGTTCACCGCTGCCACTTTGCCCAGCCACGTCTCGGTGAGACGCATGAACGCCAGCACCGAACACACGGCGACCACGAATCGCAACACGGGTACCCTTGGCAATCCCCACGGCGCCGCCAGCACCGCTGCCGAACTCACGGCCCAAAGCAGGGCGCGAACCGTCCCGCTAGCACGCGCCCCGTGTGTCGGCGGCCGCGACGTTCGAGACGGCGCCGAAGCTTCTAGCGATTCGTGGCCGGCTCGCTTCGGCACGGCGCGCAGACCGGCGTAGCCGACGGGTGCGGCCAGACACAGCGTAGCGAGCGACAACACAGGCATGATCAGAGCCCGGTTGTATGTGCGATTGGCGACGACTGCAACTTCCGGTTCCGAGCCGTGGTCGAGGTGGCGCTTGGCGGCCAGCGCTTCGCCCCCTCGGAGCCCTCTCAGCTCCGACGTCGGCGGCGTCGAGCCATCGCGACCACCCATGCCGATGCACCCACGCCCCACATCCAAGCGCCACTCCGGTCCTTTTTCGATGGTCCTGGTGCAACGGCGCAGCCGGCTTGCTCTTCGTCCCCGTCTTGGGCAAGCGCTGCCTGCTCACACGCCTCTTCGTCGAGCGCCGCTTCCACGTAGCCAGGTTCGCTGCACTTCAAGTCGTCGTCCGGAGGATACAACGCGCAAATGCCGTCGATGTCGTCTTGGTTCAGCTCGCGAGTGAACAGGTCGGTGGTATTGTACCTCGCGAACATCACCGCCTCCTCGTCGAGCGAATGTGCAAGACCGAGGAAGTGACCCGCCTCGTGAGTCACGATCTTGCCGAGCACTATGGCGTAATCCGACGGCGATGTGGTGTCGTTCGCGATTTTATTGAGGTTCAGCTCGACGTCCGCGTCGAAGACCTCGCCGTTGCGCTTGTTGTGCGTGCTCGAAGTGTACCCCAGCGCATCACCGGAGCGGTCCCATCGAGTCACTAGCGACCACACCGAAAGGTTGGCAGTGGGCTCCGCCTCGCAGAAGAAGTCACCATTCGAATCCACCTCGCCCACGGACTGGACGCGGAGCCCCGGATTTTTACCGTTGCCGCAGTCGACGCCCTCCCAGACCTTGAAGGAGTCGGCGACGATGTCGTCGAACTCGCGCGCTGTCAAACCCAAGCTCTCGACGTTGAGACCCGAGACGCCGAAAGTGAGACACTTGGAACCCCAGTAAAGCTGATGCCCTTCCGAGATGCAACCGTCCGTGCGCTCGCACTGGTACGGTTCGAGATTCAGGCTGGCTGCGGCCTCGGCCTCGCTCACGTCTTTGCACGTGTAGAGCGCGCAATAGGCCCGAGCGGAAGTCGACGAGAGCGCCAAGGCGCCGAAGGCGGCGCTCGCAACGCCGAGACGAAAAGACAGCATATCGTCGACATCTTAGCTCAAATTCCGGACGTCAGCAGGCGATGGTGCTGATGGCGCAGGCGCCGTTGCCCACGAAACCGACCACCCGGTCACCTGGTTCGCCACCCCGTTGCCACATTCGGGTGGACCTGGGCGTCGAGATCGCAGATGAGGCCTCGTGACTACCGTTTCCACCGGCGCGGATCCTCGAGCCGCGCAGTTCGAAGTGCCTGCGGACGCCGCGGGTTTGCGCCTGGATCAGTGTCTCGCAAGGTGTGTCCCCGGGCTGTCGCGGCGCACCGCACGCATCGCTTTGGACTTGGGTGCCGTGTTCATCGACGACAAGCGAGTCAAGGTCGCGAGCCGCAAAGTGTACCCGGGTCAGCAAGTGCGTGTCCATTTGGGAACGGCCTTCGCGACCGCGACCAAGGCCACGGGCCGCGCTGCGCGCGCGAAGGACGAAGCCAAATTGCCGCCGCCGACGGTGTTGTTCGAAGACGAACACCTGATAGCCGTGTTCAAACCAGCAGGCTTGTTGTCGGCGCCAACACCCGAGAGTGACCGCAACAATCTGGTCAGCGTATTGTCTCACCGCACGAACCCACCGGAGCGGCTTTTCGTGGTTCACCGTTTGGACCTGCACACCAGCGGCGTCTTGGTCATCGCACGCAGTGATTCTGCCAACCAACGCTTGAGCGAGCTGTTCAGGGTGCACGACCTGACGCGTTGCTACGAAACTTGGGTGGACGGTCACGTCCAGCCAGACGAGCTGACGATCGATTCACCGGTGGGAGGAAAACCGGCGCGGACGCACTTTCGTGTGTTGGCGCGACTGACCCTGGACGAACACCCGTTGACGCATCTCGAGGCGATCCTGGAGACGGGTCGCACGCACCAGATCCGCATTCACGCCGCCGGCATGGGGCACCCGGTGCTCGCCGACCTCAAGTACGGCGTACGTGACAGCTGGCACCCGCCGCGCCTCGCGCTGCATGCGCGGCGCCTAGCCTTCACCCATCCGATCACCGGGCAACCATTGGACCTGAGCGCCCCGCTTCCTCAAGACCTGCAGCAATGGCTGACCCCGTCGGCCCCCTCGGCAGCTACCCGTGACTGAGCCGCGTCCTCACTGCTATCGGTGCGACAAACCACTGGCTACTTGCATCTGCGAGAGTGTCCCACGGCTAGCTAACCGAACCGGGATAACCATCCTCCAGCATCCGCGCGAACGCCGGCACCCGTTGGGGACTGCGCGTTTCGCCAGCCTGGGGCTGAACGACGTGCGCGTCCTCGTGGACGTGGACGGTCGATTTCGTGGGCGTACGACGCCGGTCACCTTCCCGCAGAAAACCGCCATCCTCTACCCTTCCCCGCAAGCCACGGCCTTGCCCGCCGCCGGAACTCCCGAGGCCCCCGAGCACCTGATCGTCATAGACGGCACGTGGCACCAAGCCAAGACGCTGTACCGCGACATGGCTTGGCTCCAACAGTACCCTCACTACGTGCTCAACCCCGACGCACCCAGCCGCTACCGCATCCGACGGGAACCCGAATTTTCGTACATTTCGACATTGGAGGCGTTGTTGGTGGCACTGTCTCACCTAGAGCCGTCGCTCCAAGGCGTCGAGTCACTGCTGCGTGCGTTCGACGCCATGATCGATCGGCAGATCGAGTGCGAGAGCGCCTCGACGGTTCATCGCGAGCGTCATCAACGTCGAGACTCGGAGCATCGACGCAAGCCACGAGCGCTCGCCGAGCAGTTCGGCAACCTCGTGCTCCTGTATGCAGAGACCGTTCCCCCCAGCTCCACACGGGCCGCGGTTGTGGCGCCGCCCCGTGGTGAGACGACCGCAAAACACGAACCCCGCGCGCTCGCGTACTTCTGCGCCCACCGCTTGCGCGACGACGCGACGTTCGAGCGCTGGGTTGCCGCTCCGGGAGCACACGTTCCGGACGCCATCCTCGAGGCAACGTGCGCGCGGGGCCGCGCGCGACCCAGCCAGTGCGTGACACCGGTCGACTTCGAAGTCGACTTGGCCGCGTTTGCAAAGGCCGAGGACAGCTTTGCCGCCTGGGGGCCAAATAGTCTCAAGTGGTTGCCTGCGGCGCTCCGAGTTCCTGCGGGACGCGCCGTTCTGCTGAAGGCCGCCTACGGGGCGATCAACCCGGGTCAAGGTTCACTCGAGCAAATCGTCGAGCGTCACCAGCTCGTCACCAAAACCTGCCCCATCCCCGGGCGAGGCGGCGTGCGCTTGAGCCACGCCCGTGCCGTCAGCGAGCTCATTCACGCGAGCACTTGATTTGCAAGCGCCTGGTTCGCGAGCGCGTGAGGCAGAGGCGCCAACCCGCCAGGACCACCTCACGAGGCGTCCGTAGGATAGCGCAGCACACACGGGCCGCAGAATGGCCTTGCTTACGGCTATTTGGCGCTGGATACTGGCCCCCATGCAGGCTCTTCCCACCGATGCGCGAGAGGTTCTGGAGCGAGTCAGGCAGTTGGGGGCAAACAAGGTTAAAGTCGCGATCACGGACATCGACGGAGTGCTGCGTGGCAAGTACCTGCACGTCGACAAGTTCACGTCCGCAATCGAGGGCGGCTTCGGCTTCTGCAACGTCGTATTCGGGTGGGACAGCGGTGACGTCTGCTACGACAACGTCGCGTACACCGGTTGGCACAGCGGTTACCCTGATGCGCTCGTTCAGCTCGACCCGACGACCTATCGTGAGGTGCCTTGGGACGGGAACGTCCCGTTTCTTCTGGGCGATATGGTCGATGCCAGTGGCAACCCGCTCGCGATTTGCCCGCGCCAGCTGCTCAAGCGCGTGCTCGCCGACCTGCGCGGCCAAGGTTATTCGGCCTACGCGGCTCTCGAATACGAGTTCTTCCACTTTCGTGAGACATCTCAGACGTTGGCGGCCAAGAGCCACGTCGGGCCCACACCGATCACGCCTGGGATGTTCGGCTACTCATTGCTGCGAATGAACCAGAGCCGCGACTACCTCAACGCGTTGTTCGACGAGCTCGCCGCGTTCCGGGTCCCGATCGAGGGGCTGCACACGGAGACCGGCCCGGGCGTGATGGAAGCGGCGATCCGCTACAGTGACCCGTTGGAAGCAGCGGACCGCGCCGTCTTGTTCAAGTCCGGCAGCAAGGAGATCGGTCATCGCTTCGGTGTCATGCCGTCGTTCATGGCCAAGTGGAACCCGGACTTGCCAGGCTGCAGCGGCCACATTCATCAGAGCCTTTGGGACGCCGACGGGCTCGTCAACTTGTTCTTCGCGGCTGGCGACGCGCCCAGCATGAGTCCGCTCTTCGAACACTACGTAGCAGGACAACTGCATTGCCTGCCGGATCTGCTGCCGATGTATGCTCCAACCATCAACAGCTACAAGCGACTAGTGGAAGGCGCATGGGCCCCCACCAAAGCCAATTGGGGGCTCGACAACCGCACGACCGCTCTCAGGGTGATCTCCGGGGGCAAGAGCACACGCTTGGAGACGCGGGTGAACGGTTCGGATTCGAACCCGTACCTCGCCGTCGCGGCGGCGTTGGCGTCGGGACTATATGGGATCAAGCACCGCTTGGCGTTGCCCGAAGGTGTACGCGGGAGCGGTTATGCGGACAGAAACGCGCGGGTGCTTCCTCGCAACCTCGAAGAGGCGACGTGCCGCTTCGAGCAGAGTGCGTTGGCACGGGAGTTTTTCGGAGCCGAGTTCGTCGACCACTTCGCGGCGACTCGGCACTGGGAGTGGCGTCAATACGCACGCGCGGTCTCCGACTGGGAGCTCCGCCGCTACTTCGAGATCATTTGAGGAGATGACGGTGACGATTTATCAGTACAACTTTCCCACCAAGATCCTGTTCGGCCAGGGCAGCATCACGCGGTTACCCGAGGCATTGAAGTCCGCGGGCAAGGCACGGCCGCTGATCGTCACCGACCGCGCCTTGGCGCAGCTGGCTCCCGTGACGTCGACTACCGGGTTGCTCGCGAAAGCCGGCGCCGCGCCCGCGGTTTTTGCTGGGATCTGGGGCAATCCAGTCAAAACCCAGGTGCTCGCTGGCGTCGAGGCCTATCGTTCACATGGGGCAGACAGTATCGTGGGCGTCGGCGGAGGCGCAGCGCTGGACGTCGCCAAAGCCATAGCACTGTTGGTCAATCACCCGGGCGATCTGTTCGATTACGAGGATGGCAAGCCGGATGCGCGCCCCATCGATCGCGACATCCCGTGGTGGGCTTCGGTGCCGACTACCGCCGGTACCGGGAGTGAAGTCGGGCGTAGCGCCGTCGTCTCGGACGACGAAACGCACGTCAAGAAGATCATCTTCTCTCCACGTTTGCTGGCCCGCGAGGTGTTTGCCGATCCGGAGCTGACCTCCAGCTTGCCCGCGGCGATGACGGCGGCCACTGGCATGGACGCGCTCACCCATCTCGTCGAGGCGTACCTCTCTCGAGGCTTCCAACCACTCTGCGACGGCATCGCGCTCCAGGGTGTGAAGTTCGTCGCGCAAAGCCTGGCCACCGCGGTGGCGTTCGCCAGGCGAGTGGAGCAAGGCTCCCAGGAAGCGTTGACTTCGCCGGAACACCTGGCGGCGCGCGGGTTGATGCTCAATGCTGGGATGATGGGCGGCGTCGCCTTCCAAAAGGGCCTCGGCGTCACCCACTCGCTGGCGCACGCATTATCCACGGTCTGCGACCTCCATCATGGTCTCGCGAACGGGGTGTGCATCGTGCCGGCCATGCGCTTCAATAGTGACGTTTCGAGTGAACGCCTCGCCGACCTAGCTCGCATGGTGGGCGTTCCCGATCAAAGTGCCGCGGGATTCATTGGTTGGCTCGTAGAACTGCAGGCACAGGTGGGGATCCCGAATCTCTTGTCGTCACTGGGTGTGAAGTCGGAACACATCCCGGCGCTGGTGCGCGTCGCGGTCGCCGACGGCTGTCACCCCAGCAACCCCAAGCCCGTGACGGCACAGGATTTCGAAAGGCTCTTCCGCGAGCTGATCGACTGAAGCAACCGCCCCCCTCCCCTAAACGCTCCCTCGAACCACGGCCATCGACATGCGCATCCTCAACCCGAAAAACGACGAACTTCTGCGCGAGGTTTCCGAAGACACTCCAGCCTCGGCGCGAGACAAATTCGAGCGAGCCAAGCGCGCGCAGGCCGAGTGGGCACGGCAGCCATTGGAGAGTCGCATCGCGTCGATGGCACGGTTTCGCGATGCTGTCTCCAGTGAACGCGAGGCGCTGGCGCTCCTGCTCACGCGAGAGGTGGGCAAGCCGATCGCACAAGCTCGCAACGAACTCAACGCCCTGCGTCAGCGCATCGACTTTTTCCTGGAAGCGACGCCGGCGGTTCTGACCCCGGAACAGGTTTACGCAGAGGGTGCTGGGGCGTTGCCGTCCTTGAAGGAGGTGATCCGCCAGGAGCCCCTCGGCACCGTCTTGAACATCTCCGCGTGGAACTACCCTTGGTTCGTAGGGTCGAACGTATTCGTGCCGGCGCTGCTCACCGGCAACGCTGTCGTCTACAAGCCGTCGGAGTTCGCGACGCTGACTGGCCTGGAGATCGGGCGACTCCTCCACCAAAGCGGAGTTCCTTCCGACGTCTTCCAAGTCGTGATTGGCGGGCCCAACGTTGGTGAGGCGTTGCTGGACATGCCGTTCGACGGCGTGTTCTTCACCGGTAGCTACCGCACCGGCAAACGCATCGCCGAACACGTCGCGGGGCGTATGCAGAAGCTCGGCTTCGAATTGGGCGGCAAGGATCCGACCTACGTCGCGGACGACGTAGACGTGGCCAAGGCGGCAGAAAGTCTGGCGGACGGCGCGATGTACAACGCAGGACAGAGCTGTTGCTCCGTCGAACGGATATACGTGCATCAGAATATCGCTGACGCGTTCGTCGAGGAGTTCGTCAAAGTAGTAAAAGGGTTCGTAATCGGTGACCCAGAGGATGCCACGACGTACATCGGACCGCTCGCTCGCCACGCTCAACTAGCGGAGATCGAAGCGCAAGTCGCCGACGCAGTGAGACAAGGTGCGCGACTGTTGATCGGCGGCAAACGTTGGGCAACGAACCCGAACTACTTCGAGCCCACCGTACTGAGCAACGTTACCGACTCGATGCTGGTGATGCGCGAAGAGAGCTTCGGCCCGATCATCGGCATCGCGAGCGTCGCCAACGACGAAGAAGCCGTCGCCCGCATGAACGACTCGAGCTACGGCTTGACGGCGGGTGTTTACACGAAGGATCCCGCCCGCGCCGAACGGATCCTGTCACTGGTCAACGCGGGTAGCGTGTACTGGAACTGCTGCGACAGAGTCAGTCCGCGGTTGCCGTGGACCGGACGTGGCCACTCGGGACTTGGCTCTACCCTTTCCACTCACGGTATTCGCACTTTCGTCCAACCCAAGGCTTGGCATCTCCGAGCGCCCTAACGCCCGAGCTCCGCAAAGCCCCTTTCCCACGCTTGTTCGTGAGGGAAAAAGTGGGCGGAGCGGCCCGAAAACCCGCAAGAAGTGCGAGCTTGGCATCGCGACGAACGAGCCAGGGCGATTGCGCGACAACCAAATGGCCGAAATTCGTGCCCATTCGGAAAGGGCGTAAGAACCCGCTTGACTGGCCTGACGAACCCTCTAACTCCCTGCCACGAGTCATGTTGCCTCGTTCCCCCATTCCCATCGCCGACCGTCGCGCGCTCGTGACGGGTGCCAGCCGTGGCATCGGCGCGGCCATCGCCAAGCGCCTCGCCGCCGACGGCCACCCCGTAATCCTCAACTACCGCGGCAACCACGAAGCCGCCAACGAGGTGGCAGAACAGATCCGCACGGCCGGCGGCGAGGTAACGCTCGCGCCGTTCGACGTCGCGGATCGGGAGGCCAGTGCGGCGGGTATCGCCAAACTGCTCGAAGACCCCCGCCCGATCAGCGTCTTGGTGAACAACGCTGGCATCGTGCGAGACAACGCGTTCCCGTCGATGACCCACGACGATTGGCAGCCGGTGATCGACACGACTCTGAACGGCTTCTACAACGTCACCCACCCGCTCGTAATGCCGATGGTGGGTCGCAAGTTCGGTCGGATCATAAATCTTTCCTCCATCAGCGGCGTGCGAGGCAATCGCGGTCAGGTCAACTACTCCGCTGCCAAGGCTGGCATCATCGGTGCAACGAAGGCGCTCGCCATCGAACTGGCAAAGCGCAAAATAACGGTCAACGCCGTCGCCCCGGGGCTAATCGACACGGAGATGATCGCCGCGGTCCCGTCTTTCGTCGTGGAACAAATCCCCATGCGCCGCATCGGTAAGCCAGAAGAAGTCGCCGCACTCGTCAGCTTTCTTGCGAGTGACGAAGCCAGCTACATAACCGGTCAGGTGATTCGAATCGACGGCGGATTCGAATGAACGGGGCTCGCGCCGTACAACCAAATCCAGGAAACGAGGTTCACTCGCCTTCGCCTTAGGTAGGAACGTTATGGTCGATACACAGTTAGATACCAAGTGGGACGTCATCGTCGTTGGCGCTGGGCCGACCGGTTCCGCATGCGGGACCTTCTTGGCGCGCGAAGGTCACCGGGTGCTCGTCCTCGACGCACAACAGTTTCCGCGTTTCCAGGTGGGGGAGTCCCTGCTGCCGATCTGCTTGCCGGTGCTCGACGAACTCGGCATTGAGGTGCGGCCCGACACCTTCGTGTTCAAGCGTGGAGCAACCTTCGTCTCGGAGGCGCTCGACAAGCACCGCAGTTTCAATTTCGAGAATGCTCTGCCCGGTCCTCCCCGGCACGCGTGGCAAGTCAGGCGCGACAAGTTCGACAGCCAAATCGCCGAGCAAGCGCTTGCGGCGGGGGCCGTCGTACAGCACGGCGTCAAGGTCGCCAAGGTCGAGTTCACGCCGGACGCGGTGTTCCTCGACTGTGAACCAGCGACGGCCAGCGACGTTTTGACTGTCCCCAAACGACTCGAAGCGCGTTACCTCTTGGACGCGAGCGGTCAAGGGAGGCTCTTGGCCCGACAGTTCGACTCGGTAGTTCCGTACGAAGGGTTCGGACGTTCCGCGGCGGTGATGCATTTCGAGGGTATTCCCGACGCCTTCGAGCAGGACATCGGCCCAGGCAACGAAATCCAGGTCCTGATCTTGGACGAGAGCTGGGGCTGGGTGATCCCTTTGCCGAACCGCGTGCTGAGCGTGGGGCTGGTGACGCGAAAACGCGGCATTGCGGCTGCCATCGAGGAGCACGTCGCCAACTCCAAGTTGCTCCAACGCTGGACGGCGGGCGCGCACCGGACCGACCCGCGCCCGATCCGAAACTTCAGCTACACGAACACCCGCTCGTATGGGTCGCGGTTTGCCTGCGTCGGAGACGCGGCGTGTTTCCTCGACCCCGTGTTCTCTTCGGGTGTCGCACTGGGCCTGGTTTCGGCCCGACAGGTGACGCACAACCTGCTACCGGCTCTGGCTGAAAAACGCGAAGCCGACCCATCATTGATGGCCAAACACTTCGAAGACCTGCAGCCTGGCTACCAGGCGTTCGCTGGCATCATCGACCGCTTCTACCACACCAATTTCGTGAGACATTTCTTCTTCGGCGACGCAAAAGAGCCGCGCCTCGAGCAGGAGATCACGAGCATCTTGGCGGGCGACGTGTGGCGTTCGGACAACAACTTCCAACAAATGCTGGCCAAAGCCCACCGTCGCGGCGCCGACCCCCACGGTTCTACGAAACACCGGTTCTCTCAGGCAGAAGCATGAGCACACTCTCGCCACTGGCCGTTACCGGCTACGCCACGTGCAACGCGTTGGGGCTCACTCGCGCCGACGTCGTGGACGCGCTCTACAACGGTCGTTCGGGGCTCAGCGCTCCACCGTTCGAGCTGCCGTTCAAGACCGTCTCGGGCGTCGTGCGAGCCGAGTTGCCCGAATTGCCATCCGAGCTAGCCGCGTGGTCGACGAGGCCCGCTCGCATGTCTGCCGCTTTGGTGATGCAACTCTCGGAGCAACTGCGGGTAGCGCGTAGCCGTTATGCATCGCATCGAATCGGCGTCTTGCTGGGCACCAGCACCGCGGGAGCCGAAGCGACGGAGGCTGCGTATCGCTCGTTCGTCGAGCACGGCGCCCTGCCCTCGGGCTACGATTTCCGCAGACAACACACGTACGGTGCCGTCCTCGACGTAGTGAAGCGACTCGCGGGCGTGAGTGGTCCATCCTGGATGATCTCCACGACGTGCACATCGAGCGCCAAACCCCTCGCATCCGCGATGCGCCTCATCGAGTGCGGGGTCATCGACGCGGCGCTCGTCGGCGGCATCGACACGCTGTGCGCCATGACGCTCACGGGCTTCAACTCGCTCGCGGCGTTGTCGGACGAACATTGCCGACCGTTCAGCTCCGAGCGCAAAGGTATCAACATCGGCGAAGGTGGCAGTCTTCTGTTGGTCGAACGAGTACAGACTGCGGGCGACAACGTGCACGCGCTCCTCGAGGGTGTGGGCGAGAGTTCCGACGCGTATCACATCAGCGCCCCGCATCCCGAGGGCATGGGCGCTCAAGCCGCCATGGAGCGGGCGTTGGAACAAGCCGGGTGCGCAGCCAGCACCGTCGACCACGTGAACGCGCACGGTACGGGCACACCGCTGAACGACATCGCCGAGAGTAAGGCCATATCTCGTGTGTTTGGCGACCACGTGCCCGTCGTCTCGACCAAAGGTTACACCGGGCACGCCCTGGGGGGCGCAGGCGCGATCGAGGCCGTGTTTTCGATCATCGCGATCGAAGAAGGGTTCTTGCCCGCTTCGCTCGGCGCGACGCCCATCGACCCGAAGATAACCATCGACGTCAAGCCCGAGCGGCGCAGCGGCAACTTCAAGCGCGTACTCTCGAGCTCGTTCGCCTTCGGTGGCAACAACGTGTGCGTCGTCCTGAGGTCAGCATGAGTGCATCCCGAAATTTCGACCCCAGGGTCGCCACGATTGCGGTGACCGGCGTTGGCTTGTGGATCCCTGGAGCCACTTCCGCAGATGAACTGGCCAAGTTGGCGAATTCGGGACGCCTGCCGCGTCAAAACGAGGTCGACGACCCGAGCGGGCAGTCGATCGAGCCGCGAGCTCGACGCCGCGCCAGTCGGTTGAGCCGCGCGCTGGCCGACGCGTGCGCCCGCGCCATAGGCCAAGCACAGCTCGACGCGAGCAGCGTCGCGACGGTGTTCGGCTCGACGTTGGGTGAAGCTCACACCATGATCTCCCTGCTGGGGCAGATGTGGCGGCGTGAAGAGATGTCGCCCATGGGTTTTGCAACCAGCGTCCATAGCGCAGCGTCCGGCGTGGTATCCATCAACGCCGGTAACCGAGCGTTCACCACTTCCCTCTCCGCAGACTACGACACCGCTTCTTCGGCGCTGCTCGAAGCGTGGGGCGTCGCGACGACGATGAAGCTTCCCACCATCGTGGTTTGCGGCGACGATGCCTCACCGGAAGACTTCGTGCCCGAATCGGAGGCCTTCGACTTGGTGGCGGTCGCGTTAGCCCTGGTTCCGGATTCGGTGAGCCCACAAGCCCCGGTCTTGGGTCGCATTTCCCTTCCATTCACCCGAGACAGCGACCTTCCGTTGCTCGATCCGATCACCACGACGCCGCAAGTGCACCGCAACCCCCAAACCGGGCTGCTCGACTTGGCGGCACACCTGGTGCGTGGCAACAAAGGCGCCGTTCGACTCGACCGCGGGCTCGGCAACGGCAGCGTCGTCACGATCACGTGAATTCGCGAGGCTCCGAGCATGGCCAACCCGTTTCCTCCGATTGACGACTTGGTGCCCCACGCACCTCCCATGCGTGCGGTCGAGCAGATGGTGAGCTGGGCACCGGGGCGGGCGACGTGCACCATGATCGTGCGGCCTCACAATTTGTTCGTCGAAGGCGGCAAGGTTCCGGCGTTGGCCACGTTGGAGTTTTTGGCTCAGACGGTGGCCGCCTGTTTGGGATACGAGGCTTTTACCAACGGCGGCACGGTCCGCGTTGGGATGATCGTGGGCGTGCGGCAGATGGAGTTGTTGGTGCCGCACGTCCTGGTGGGAGATTGCCTCACCCTGAACGTCGAGCGCGTGCGTGGCACCGACGAAATCAGCACGTTCTCGGGCGAAGCCCGCGTCGGCGACGTACTCGTGTCCAGAGCTAACATGACGTTGGTTCACCCCGAAGCCCCGCCAAGTTGAAGTCAGGGAGCGGCGTTCGAGCCAGTTCCGGTGAGAGGCTCCGAAGCAACTCCCAATGTTTCGCCGCGTCGCGCGGCGCCGCCCAAAACTTCTCACTACGCCGTGTACGTTGACACGCCGCCAGCACCTCGTAACATTGGTTCATGCGTGCCGAGGGTTCACTCAGGGAGCAGAGCAAACGCGACGCGTTTGAGCTGTGGTCTAAATCGTCATCGGGTTGGAGGATGCGTGCGTCGAGCCTGGTCGCCTTATGGTCGCTCAACGCGTGCGCCCATCACGCCAAGTTGGTCGCTCCCGACGCGTCTCCCGCCTCCGCGTACGAATGCAGCGTGGGCGGGCAGTGCCGGCCCGCATCCATCCTCGACGACGCGCGCTTGAATCAGTCTGGGACGGCCTTCATCGTCCTGCCCAAAGAGTGTCGGGGCCATTTTCAACAGATTGTGATCTTGGACTCGGACTCCGACAGCCCGACGGTGGTTGCGACGTGTGCAACGCCAGAGCCCGACGGCGTTCCCACCATGGGATCCATTCCGGCGGAATCCAACGACGGTCCGATCGGGGAGATGTAACCGTGGCCTTGCCCGCCATCCCGCACTGCGAGGTCAAGTCAGTAACCCGCTGGAGCAACTATCACGGTACCATCAAAGACGTCGCCTTACCGGTGTATTGTACGCCCGACGTGCTGCAAGAGATGGGGCCTGCGGCACCACGCCGTATGGAGCGCCACGGTGCTGCGGTACTCGCGATCGTAAAATACTGCTTCGACAACCAACGATCGTTGCGTTCACTGGGGGGACGTTGGTCGATGTCGAGCGTCCTCGCTCCGGCTGACGTAACCATCGATCCAGCCAACTTGAGCATCGTGCTCAAAGTGAGAAACGATTGGCTGACCCCGGAGTACCGCAAACGCCAAAACGCAAAAACCGCAACGCCGGTCTTCGTCCAGGGCGGCACCCACATCGCGAGCTTGAATCGCCGACTAGCCCAGTCCGGTCTCGCGCTGCAGACCTCCGGGGCGAGCGACGGTCATCGCATCGCGGGCTGCATCGCGACCGGCACTCACGGTTCGGCGTTGTCCGTTGGCGCAGTGCACGACACGGTGCTGGCGATCCACTTGGTCGTGGCCCCGGACCGCAGCCTGCTCCTGCAACCGTCGACCGCTCACTTCTCGGACGAGTTGGCGCGCTGGCTCGAAACGCAAACGGGGATCGCTACGGAGTACGTCAAAGACGACGACTTGTTCCACGCGGCGCAGGTAAGTCTCGGTTCGTTGGGCTTCGTCCACGGCGTGGTGCTGGAGACCGTGCCGTTGTACCGGCTGCTGCAGCGCCAAGAGACACGGACGGCAAACCATGCGGACGTGGCCGGTGCCCTCGGCACCCTTTCTACCCGCCAGTTCCACTTGCCGGTGGCTGAGAGGCCCTACCACTTTCAGCTGGTATTGCACCCCTATCCCCATCCCGGAGCTCCCGGCGCTTTCGCTACGATGTACTGGAAGGTGCCTTCCGACAACGTGCAACCCACGTCGCCAAGTCCCGTCGAGCCCGACCTGGCCTCCGATGTAATGGGCCTGATCGCGAGTCTCTCTGGCACCGTCGATCTGCCGGGCACGACGGAAGCGGTTCGGCACTTCCTCGATGCAGAGTTGGCTGATCGCTATCGGCCCGGGCACGGGCACACCGGATACCCCGGAGAGATCTTCGGGCCAACGTCCCTGCCACCTGGGCAAGGAACGAGCACGGAGATCGTCGTCGCCTTGGGAGATGCTTCCAATACCGTGGATGTCGTCTACGAGGTGCTGGCCCGAGAAGCCAGCAACGGCCGCCACCTCTTGGGCGCCATCGGTGTCCGGTTCGTGCCACAAACCAAAGCCTTGCTCGGCATGAACGTACACCCCATGAACTGCTACATCGAACTTCCGAGCATTCGCAACGCGGAGGTCGAGCACATCTACCGCAGCGTTTGGGCGGCGCTGCGCGGCAAAGGCATCAACCACGCGCTGCATTGGGGCCAGCGGCTCGAGCTCAGCCGCGCCCAGTTGGACGCGTATTTCGGCGACCGGGCGACGCGCTGGGTGCGAGCCCGAAACTCGTTGCTCACCACCCCTCGAGCCCGCGCGGTTTTTGGGACGCCTTTATTGGCCGAGGTCGGCCTCGTCTGAGACGGTCGTCGACCGGGCTCGAGGGATGGGAGGGAGCCGACGGGTGTCTCACCTCGCTGGGCCCAACCCCCTCTACCAAGTCGAACGAGCAAATCTCACCACGCAGCGGCGTCGCGCTCGGCAAGGAATGAGCCCCATCAGTCTCCGCTCTCTTCGCCGGGCAAGACGCTCTGACCGAAGTAGAACGTCACGCGATCCGAGTTCTCCGGCGGCGGATGCGCGCGGTTGTATTCCACGACTTGCGTCCACAACTGGTCGACGCGTTGCCGCGTCGACTGCAAGAGGTCGTAGACTTGCTGCTGCATCGGGTGGTCATCGTGGACGAGGAACCCGAGCGTCTCACCACCGTTGCGATCGCCGTGAGCGGCGCGCCCATGTTTCAGTTTCAGCGCGATCGCCGTGACCATCGCGCGAAAGTGGTCGCTGATTGCCGCTTCCCAACCGAACTCGGCGCCGACCGGTATGTCGAAGCTGGGCGCCACGAGACGCCCCTCTTGTTCGATCACTCGCCCGTCTGAGCACAAGGCTTCGATTGCGTCTCTCAGCGCCGGCTCTGGCACGGAGATTTGGCGCCGCAGCTCGTCGAAAACACGCGCACGTCCGGTGGCAACGAGCTGCCAAACGAGGTGGTAGACGGCTTGCTTTTCGTCCACCATCGTGAGGCGTTCACGATCGGCCTGCGTCGTGAGGCCGTAAACCGCGGTTGCGCCGCGACCGCTCACGTACGCCAAACCACTGCCGACGAGGTCGTTCAGGACGCCGATGATGTCGTTGGGCTCAGCCGTCCTGAGGATCTCGGAGATTTCGGTGCGGCTCTTGGTACCCTTGGAGAGCAACGCGTGGATGTCCTCCCACAGCGATGTCTCGACGTTACCGCCTTCGGACAGTCGCTGGAATTTCAACTGGTACGAGCGAAGCGCCAGGCCGAACATATCGGAGACCACCTTGCGCTTGACGCCTTGCGCCTCGAGTTCCTTCGCCAGTTCCAAGAACACCTGGTCTGCGAGGTGAGACAGCGGCGCGCGAATGCCCGCCGCTGTCGACAGTTGTGCGATCAGGACCGTCGTCTGGCGAACGATCTCGTCGATCAGTAGTTTGACGTGCATGATCGCTCCAACACTCAGGGAACGGGCAACCCGCCGTCATCGGGGCACTCGGCGAGGCACGTCTCGGTCACGACTTGCAGCGGTACGCTGGGCCCAACGTCTACCGTCACCAACGCAAACCCACTCGGCGGCCGAGCGCCGCCACAATACGCGTCCGCCGCGATGCCGACGTGGATGACCCCATCGATCAGCTGCTCGGTATAAGTCACCGAAACGGTGGGGCGGTCCGGAACGCCAACCACGATCACGGTTTGCGTATCGAAGTCCACGCCCGCAACCAAACCGGCAATTTCCGGGCACCCAGTAGTATTGCTCCACGCGGTGACGTCGCTTTCGGAGCGCAACAAGGCCGACGGAACGTCGGTGCACGAAAATTGCCCGAGTTCACTTTCTGCAAGCACCGCAAAGTTGGCGCTGCTCCCCGAGGGAGGCGATGCGGCGCATTCGCCGGCCGTGATGCTGTCGGCGCGGGGCGGGGCGACGTAAGGCTCGCAACCACAACCGCACTCGTCGCTGAACGCGACCAGCCCCACACCTTCCGCAATCACCCCGCAGTTGGGTAACTCGGTGCACTCCTCGGGATCGCGGCTCGTGTATTGGCGCCCGGGATCGTCACAGGCGCTTGCGTCTACCCCGCCCGTCGAGCCGTCGCCATCTGTCGTGGCGCTCGCGTCGGAGCCAGCCTCGCCCTCAGACGTCGCAGAAGAACCTGCAGTTTCCGCGCCCGTGGTCCCGAGCAGAGAGTCGCTGCCGTCTACCGCGCTCGATTCGGGCGCGGCAGTGACCTCCGAGCCGGTCACGCTGCCATCCTCGACGACCTCGAAGAAGCCCTCCTTGGCACAGACCTGGCTCGCCTCTCCGCACCCGGGGGCATCCACACAGACCGCCTCGGCGTTGACGTCCCCACACGATTGACCACTGCCGCAAGGCTGGGTGCACACTCCGCACACGCAAGAGAGCCCCACGTCACACGCTTGGTCGCCGGTGCAGCTCGAGAGCCAATTAGTGCGTGTGTCCGTCGAGCCACGCGTGCCGCCACAAGCGCTGGGGAGCATGACGAGCAGGAGCGTGGCGAGTGGCCGCCACGCTCGAGCAGTGTTCCGAATAGGGGCGTTAAGTATACGTCGCATCATTGGTGCCGAATCCCTTGGTTGGGGTGGTGCGAAACCACCGACTAACCCCA
>CBINDO010000055.1:0-35567 GCA_966249405.1 uncultured bacterium
ATAACCCCCTGGAGGTTCGCCAACGCCTGGGCTACCTGCCCCAGCGCGCTCCGCTCTATCAGGACATGAGCGTTTGGGAGTACTTGGAGTTTGCCTCGCAGATCCGCGGGCTCGAGCCGAGCGGTTTCAAGAGTCGACTCACCAAGGTCGTCGAGGTGTGCGGTCTGGCCCAGGTGCTGGGCAAGCCGATCGGGCAATTGTCCCACGGCTACCGTCAGCGCGTTGGATTGGGTCAAGCGCTCATCCACGACCCACCCATCTTGATTCTGGACGAGCCCACCGCCGACCTCGATCCCAACGAGAAGGCAGAGCTGCTCAAGTACATCAAGCAGATCGGTAAAGACCGCACGATCTTGCTCTCGACGCACAACCTGAACGAAGTCGAAGAAGCGTGCGCGCGCGCCATCATCGTGAGCAAGGGCCGAGTGGTCGCCGACGGCAATCTCGAAGACATCCGTTCGCGGAGCGGCGCCGTTCGCTACACCGTCAGCGTAGACGAGAAGGTAGCGCTCGGTAACGGTAAGCCCCCGACGGCGGACGAGGTGCGCAACGCGCTCGCAGCCCTCAAGGGCACTCAAACCGTCAACGAAAAACCATCGGACGACCAGGCCCACCGCTTCGAGCTGGTGGGTGCGCAGGATGGCGACCTCCGCGGCGACATCTTCCGTTTGGCCGTCGACAAGAGTTGGACCCTGCTCGAGCTGCAGCGCGACGCGCTCAGCCTCGACAGCGTGTTCCGCGACTTGACCCGTAGCGACGAGCGCGCAGACCGCGGAGCGGGCTGGGTAGACTCGGACGCGAAGAAGGAGAACAAGAAATAATGTCACCCCTGTTGACCATTGCGAAGCGCGAGTTTCGCTCTTACTTCGAATCACCCGTCGCGTACGTGGTGATCTGCCTGAGCTTTTTGGGTTTGGGCCTCATGTTCTTCCAGTTCGACGAAGGCTTCTGGGCTCAAGACCGAGCCAGCATGGTGAGCCTGTTTCAGTACATTCCACCGGGCCTCGGCATGTTGGTCATCCCCGTCGTCACGATGGGGCTCATCGCCGAAGAGAAACGCAGCGGCACGTTGGAGATGCTGATCACCTTGCCCGTCAAGGACAGCGACGTGATGGTGGGCAAATATCTCGGCGCGCTGGGGCTCGTAGTCGTGCTCCTGGCGTCCACCCTGATCTACCCGGTCGCCATGTTCTGGAAGCCGTGGATGCTCGGCAACCTAGATTGGGGCCCCGTTGGCAGCGCCTACCTGGGTTTGTTCTTGTTCAGCGCAGCCGCGGTGTCGATCGGCCTTCTGGTGAGCGCGCTCACCGACAGCCAAGCCGTGTCGTTTTTCATCACCTTCTTCATCCTGCTGTTGGCTTGGTACGTCGGTCGCGGCGCAGATTGGATGGGCGGCACGCTCGGTGAGACGCTCCGCTACATCAGCTTCGAAACGCGTATGGACGGTTTCATGCGCGGTCTCGTAGACACGCGGGACATCGTCTACTTCCTCAGCATCGCCGTAGTTTGTTTGACCTTCGCTTTCCGTAAGTTGGAAAGCAGAAAGTGGGCCTAATCCGTGTCCAACGAAAACAATCGTAAGACTGTTGCCGCTCAGACCGGCGTCTACTTGATAGTGATCACGGCGATTGCCGTCGTGGTGAACGTGCTCTCGGTGGGAGCGAACAAGCGCTCCGACTGGACGCGCTACGACCGTTACACCTTGTCTCAGGGCAGTGGTCGGCTCGTCTCCAACCTCAAAGAACCGATCGAATTCGACGTCTACGTGACTCGCGGCCTCGCGAAGCTCGAGGTCTTCGTCGATGACCTCGTCAGCTTGCTACAAGAGTACGAACGCGCGGGTGGCGGCAAGTTCCGCTTCACGCTGATCGAGGCCAAGACCGAAGAGCTGCGCAAACAAGCGCAGGAGGCCGGTCTGCAGCCGATGGCGTTCGCAGCCCAAGCGGAGACTGGCGACGACCAAGCCGCCATCGCTCAGGGCTACATGGGTATCGTCGTCAAGTACAGCAAAGAGAAAGACACGATCCCGCTGATGCCGGGTCAGTCCATGGGCCTCGAGTTCATGATCACCAACAAGATCCAAGAGATCAGGAACAAGGCCGAAGAGATCAAGCTCAAGGTCGGCGTGGTCACCGGCAAGGACGAACTCAAGCTCACGGACACCAACTTGATCCAGCGCCGCGGCCAAGGTGGCGTCAACGTCCAGCAGGTACTCCAGCAGAACTTCCCGTATTACGAGTTCGTCAACGTCGAGATCAAAGAGGGTGAAGCCATCGACGAGGAGTTGCGAGGCCTCATCATCACGCAGCCGCAGAAGGACTACACGGACGCGGAACTGCAAGCCATCGACAACTTCTTGATGCTGGGCGGCAAGTCGGTCGCGGTGTTCGCCTCGGCGGTGAACATCAAGCCCAATGACGCTTCGATGAAGGCCGAACTCTCGACCCACAACTTGGAGAAGTTGTTGTCGGGTTACGGCATCAACATCAAGAAGAACGCGCTGCTCGACTACGGCGCGCAATTCCAGACCCCGGTGCTCACTCAGGGTGGCATCCAAGCCGTGCGTCACCCGCCAATCGCGCACGTGGTGGAAGACCCGAGGTTCGAAGGCGATCAGCAAACGCTGGACAGCAGCTTCGCGACCTTCTTCCGCATCCCCGAGGTTGCCTTCCCTTACCCCTCGGCACTGGAACTCTTGCGCGACAAGCAGCCGGCGGACGTGGTGCTCAAGGCCGTTGCCCGCACCACCCCCAACACCACCGAGCTCACGGACGAGAGCCTGGATCTGAGCGTGCGCATCAAGGGTTGGCAGCCAAAGCCCCCCGCCGAGCAACACGTCATCGCCGCTTACGCCGAAGGCAAACTCAAGAGCGCCTTCGCAGAGGGCACCTTGGCGCCGGAGCCATCGCGAGTCCTCGTGGTGTCGTCGAGCCAATATCTCACCAATCCGTTCGCCTACTCCGGCAACGGCCCGGAGCTCGGTCAAGAGTTTGCGATGTTCGGTGCAGTGGGTGGCGACCAGACCCTCCTCACGATCGCTGGGCCCTATGCCCAGCGTTACCTCAGCAACATGATCTTGAGCGTCAAGAACACGTTGGACTGGATCACGGGTGACTCGGACTTGCTCGCCATCAGCGCCAAGATCATCGCCGAGCCGAACCTCAAGTACGCCAGCATCGAGGCACCGGAGATCCCGGTAGACGCCACCGAAGAGCAGCTTCGCTCCATCGAAGACTCGCTCAAAGGGCAACGCGCTCGCTTGCAGGGTCAAATCGAGTGGACGCTCACGTTGTTCGTGCCCGCGTTGTTCGCCCTGTTCGGCGTGCTGCGTTGGCGTAGTCGCAACAGCCGGCGCACTCAGCTCAAACTCGCTTAACCGGACGGAGTATTCTCATGGATAGCAGCAAGAAGCTCTACATCTCGCTCGCAGTTCTCGTGGCATTGGGTTTCGGCCTGTTGCTTCAGAACAAGAGCAAGAAACAGGAAGAGAAGACTTACAGCTACGAGGCCAAGGTCGCCGACCTGCCGAAGCTGGAGATCACCGAAGAAACCACCAAAGCGATCGATCGAATCGAATTGGTCGTCCCCAAAGAAGCCAAGAAAGATGGCGCGGACGGGGACACCGGCAGCGAAGTAGCGCCTGGGGCGCCCGACAAGTTCGTGCTGGTCAAAACCGGCGAAGAGCAATGGGCGCTCGAGGTTCCGGGCGCCTACAAGGCTAACGCAAGTAACGTCAAGTCGCTCCTCGACAACCTAACCAAACTCAAGGTCATCGAAGCCGTGTCGAGTGGCACGGACAGCTACGACCGGTGGGGCGTCACGGACGAAAAGGCGTTGCACGTGGTCGCCAAGAAGGGCTCGGAGACCGTCATCGATGCCTACTTCGGGGACGACGGCTCACGCGGTCAAATGACGCGCCTCGCCGGCAAGGACGGTGTGTTCGCGACGAAGGGTTATTCGAGATTCTCCTTTGCCCGCGATCTCAAGGGCTGGCGCGACAAGACCATCTTCAAGTTCGAAGACGACCAGGTCGAGTCCGTGAAGGTGACCAACGAGAACGGTGAGTTCGTGTTCACCAAGAAGGATGACAAATGGACCTCGCTGTTCACCCCTGCCGGTAGCAAAGCGGGTGCTCCACTCGAGCGGTTCAAGGACACCAAGGTCGGCGACCTAGTCCGAGCCTACAAGTCGCTCAATGCAGCGGACTTCGGCGACGACAAGCAGCCGGACGCGGTGCAGCTCACCAAACCGCTGGCAACGGTCACTTTCCAGCTCAAGGATGGCGGCGCGAAGCATGAACTCCTGGTCGGCGACTCCGGCGAAGGCGGCACGCGTTACGTCAAGACTCCGGACAACGCACAGATCTACACGATCAGCAGCTGGGCGGGTGACTGGGCAACGGCCGGCATCGACAAGTTCCAAGAGAAGGACGAGTCGAAGCCCGACGAAAAGAAGGACGAAAAGAAGCCCGAGGCGAAGAAACAAGAGCCCAAGAAGCCGGCGCCTCCACCGGCAGCCAAACCTGCAGCGACGCCCTGAGCATCGCTTCATCGTTTGCAACGCCAAGAGCCCGACCTCCTCCCGGAGGTCGGGCTCTCTCCTTTTGTGCTCTGTAGAGAACGGGGGCCCTGGCTCAAGAACCTATCCCCGGGCGTTGGCGTATCGCCCTTCACATCGGAGCTCGGCCGTACAAGGTCAAGGCGTGCGCCACCAAGCTGCGGCAGTGGGGCGTATCCAAGTTCTTCGTTTCACCCGGATCGGCAACGAGGTCGAAACACTGCCAGCCGGTGTCGTAGGGAGTGCGGGCGAACACCTTCATCTGTCCCTGCATGAGTCCCCAGTTTTCGAAAGCGCAGCTCCACAACGACGCGCAGTTGGTCATCGGCATGATTGGTTCGGCGCCGAGTGGGCGGAGCAGGCTGCGACCAACGAGTTGAGGCTTGAACTCGGCGAGCTCGGGAAGATCCAGTACGCCGATCAGGTCGATGACCGTGGCCGTGAGATCCGGGTGGAACGTGAACGCGTCCTCTGAACGCCGCAAGTTGGAGCGCTCCGCGGTCGACAGCGTCCCGGGGGGCGCGTCGACGAAAGCCGGCACCTTCACTTCCTCGTCGAACAGCGAAAACGTGTGACCCATCTGATTGTGATCTCGGAACGCCTCACCGTGATCACTCGTGTATATCACGACGGTGCGCTTTCCGGCTTCCATCTCTCTGAGCGCGGCAATCACGCGCGCAACGTGAGCGTCCTGCTGAACTACTGCGTTCTGATAGTAGTTGCGAAGCATCGCGAGTTCGTCCGGGCTCTTCGTGAACTCCGCAGGCTGGAACGGTTGCTCGTGTTGCCCTCGCACGAGATATGGGTAGTGGACGTTGCTCGCGTGCAACATCACGAAGAATGGCTCCTCGAGTTCGTCCAGACGCCCTACGACGTAGTCGGCGAGCAGCGCTTCGTCGGCACCCATGTCCATATCGGCGTTCATGTCCAGCTGGGTCGCCGACACGAAGTGATCGACGCCCAGATTTTCGACAAACAAGTGCGAGTTGGCAAAGAACAGATTCTGGCTCGTCCAGTACGCCGTCGTGAACCCGGCGGCCTTCGCATAGTCGAATACCAACGGCCAGGTGTGCATCACTTCATCGCTCGCGGTGGGCGAAGCTCCCGTCAGCAGCACGGCCACGGAGATCGCCGTCGTCGAATCCACGGCACGATGCTGGGACAAGCCGTGCCGATCGGGCATCAACGTGTTGGTATGTGGCGTAAGCGAACACTTGGGGTCGTAGCTGGAGCAAACGGCATCGGCACGGACGCTCTCTCCCAACACGAACAATACGTTTCGAGGCGCTGGTGGCGCTGGCGCCAGCTTCGGCAGCGCGCGAGAATGGCGAGTGTGGGGCCGCACCTGACGCGATTGGTCGGTCACCCCCAGTTGGCTTCGCACGTAGGCGCCCATGGCGTTGAGATAAAGCGTATCCGGGGTGGCCGCCTGCGGCGCGCGGAACTTTAGCGGGATAAACCAGCACGCAACGAAGACCAACGGCGCGGCGAGCGCCACGCGTTTGCGCGGAGGCAGCTGCCTCCCGAGCAAGGTTCGCGCCGCAACCACTAGTCCCACCGCCACTACCAAAAATGGGGCGTTGGCTCCCAAGTAGCGGCTGATGTCCACCGCCAACTGATTGATCACACTTTCGGTCAGGTTGGCCGCAAACAGCGTCAGGTCTTGCGTGAGGTAAGCGCGATACTGCTCGAAGAAGTAGACTTGTCCTCCGAGGGCCAGCGTGAATCCAATCACGAACAAGGCGCCAGAGAGGTAACCAGTCCAGGAGCGCCGTCCCGCAGCATAAAGAAGCAATCCCCACACGAGGCAACTCTCCAGTAGGGCCAGGACGTAAAGGCCTTTGTAACCGGGCCGCATTTCCAGCAGGTGGCCACCACGGTGCAATGCATCGATGAGGACGGCGATTGCTCCCGGGACGCAGAGCAGGAGTCGGGTCGCCAAACTGCGTCGGGCGACCCACTCTCGCACTTTAGCCAAGACCTGAGCTGGGGCAGAACGCATTCGTGGCAACTGCTGGGGCAGGTTCGCTCGCATGGGACAAGTTCCCGAGGCGCCCGGTCTCGAGCCGCATCGGAAGCATGCCAGTAGCACATTCGTCACAAATTCTCGCGTCTGCCATGGCTCGCGGCATTTGCCGCGAGCCTCCCTTCGCGGCGACGCCCGGGCCGCGAGCGAACGTTTGGCCCGGGTGCCAGAAAGGCTTACACCGACCGTGCCGCAGGCCGTTGCTCGTGTTAGCCTGAAACCAAGTCTCGAGCGCTGGACACCGCGCTCGTTTCCATGTCGACCGTGACGTCGGACCCCGGCTGAATGATTGCCTCCGATGCGCTGCGCCAAAGCCGAAATCGCGGGGAGCGCGGCCGAAGGCCTCTGCATTGCGTCGCACGATTCGTGCAAGATTCACAATGCTGCACGCGCGTGCTGCCGATGATAACCGGGGTGCCTCCTCCTAGGTCCAGCACGTGCCCTTCGGGCGTCGTCGTCGGCTCTACCGAGGCCCGGCGCGTCGCCCGCGACACGCCTCTTCCATGCGTCGTGCAAAGGCCGGAAGGGTCTCCCCCAACCGTCCGACAAGCTCCGGTTCGGCGCACTCCAACATGACGAGGTTCCCGTACAGGGCGGCGTCGGCGAGCGTTGGCATGCTTCCGAACAAGAACGACTGCCGCGCCAAGGTGGTGGAGGTGGGTGCGAGCAGTTTGCGACCGGCCGCAATCAAGACTTCCCTTTCGTTTGCCCAGCGTTCGACGCACCCCGCCCCGAACTTGCGCTCTTTTATGTAGACGTAGAGGGCCGCCTCTTCGGGAGTCGCCTTCTTCGCGACGAGAAGCGGCGTGGCGATGCGAAATAGGGTGTCCTCGAGCGGTCCGTCGCAGAAGTCCGAATAGGCCCAAACCGGACCCTCGAATGGAGAGGGCACCAACGTTTTGCCCGCGTCACCTTCCAGCAGTCGCTCGCAGATGGTCCTCGAGTCCGTCCAGACCTCGCCTTGCTCGTCCACGAGCACGGGTACTTGGAGATAGCCACCGGTGACGGCGACCAACTCGCGGCGATCTCCGTATGGCACCTCCACCGCTTCGTAGTGAACGCCCATTAGGTCGAGGATCGCTTGAACTTTTCGCGCATAGGGGCTGTAGGAAAACTTGAACAACTTCATGCTGTCTTGAATGCCCCAGAGGAACGCACTTGGCGAAGGACAACTTTTGGCGGCATCATGACAATTTGTCATGACATGGAACTCGCAAGCTGCAGGTGGTGCAGGACAACCGCTGCCGTCTCTCAACGCACTCTGGACGTTCGACTGCGTCGCCCGTCATGGTAACATGACCCGCGCAGCTGCGGAGCTGAACGTCACCCAGACGGCCGTGAGCCATCAGATCAGACGCTTGGAAGAAGAGCTCGGCTACGCTTTGTTCCGTCGGGTCAAGAACCGCACCGAGGTCACGGACCAAGGTGCCGCGTGGGCCGAGCAGATATCACCGCTGTTTGCGCGGCTTCGGGCAATAAATCAGCGCTTCCGTTCCCAGACCCCGATCGCCCAGCAGAAGTTGTGTGTGAGCATCATCCCCTCTTTCGCGACGCGGTTCTTGGTGCCGCGTATGGGAGCGTTCTTGAGCATCCACCCCGACGTGCGGATGGTGGTCGACGCGACGGAACGCATGGTGGACTTGGATCTCGAACAGATAGATGTCGCCATCCGGTATGGAAGAGGCAGATACCCCGGCTTCCACGTGAGTAGATTGGCAGGCGATGGCTTCATGCCGGTTTGCACGCCCGACTTCCGCAAAAAGCATCGCCTGACCAAACGCCAAGCCCTGCGCGCCGTCGACCTCTTGCACGACGACTACCCCGAAGCGTGGAGCCGGTGGTCCGAACACGCGGGGCTGGAGGCATTCATCCCCAAGCGAACCGTCGAGTACACGGAGTCGTCCATGCTGGTAGAAGCGACGTTATTGGGTCAAGGTGTGGCCTTGTCTCGCCAGTCCCTCGTCAGCAACGAACTCCGCGATGGACGCCTGGTGCGACTCTTCGAAGACACGCCGCCTTTGCCTTGTGAGCTAGCTTACTACGTGCTGCTCTCGGAGTTCGCTCGAAGTCGACCGATCGTGTCCTCGTTCGTGCGTTGGCTGAAGCGAGAGGTGTCTTCCGCGGGACTGTGTGTTTGACGCTTCACCACTCGATCAATTGCATCAGCACCGAGCCAGCCCGCTCGTTGGGCTCGGACCTTGTCGTAGATACTTCGCAAAGACGCCACTAGCCCAATAATACACGTTCGGTGCTGGCACGCCTCGCTACCGAGGAGGCCGAGCACGCCGTGTTATCGTTCAGAATCGTAGCCTGGGCATTGCAGACGGGAGGTCCGCCGGTGCGGGACGCAGTGCTGGCTGCCCTCGCTGAACCATGGCCGCAGCTCGACACGGAAGAGTTGGCGCTGCGCTCGGGAGTGAGCGTGACCGCGCTCGAAGCCGCGTGCCGTGTCGCGAGCAACGGGTGCTGCGTCCGGCAACACGGGCGCTGCTCTCGTGACGCGCGCGACCCAGGTCCGACGTCGGCTCAAGGAATCGGCTCGATCAGCGTGTAGTCCAAAAAGTTACCGGTCATCATCAGCAGCGAAATGACGGTCCATGAGAGATCGTAGTACTCGCCGCCAACCACCAGATCGAGCTGCTTGACGCGATCGTACCCGTCTTGCAAGAAGACTGCGTTGTCGGCCGAGTACATCCCGCCCACCGTCGCCGGACCGAGAAAGGCAGCCGATTGGCCATTGCCGAACTCTGGTCGTGGAGTGCCGTCGAGTTCGTAGCCGTCTACGATGTTTGCAGCGCCCAAGTTCGCGAAGAAGCCAGTGGTCTTCGCGACGTAATCCTGCGCTCGCGTCTCGGAGAAGAAGCAGTAGTCCAGACCGATTCGAAACGGCGTTCGACAAGAGTCGTACTGATAGTGGGTGGGTGCGGAGCCGTCTCCCCAGACGTTGTTGTTGGGTTCTCCATCGCTGGTACACCACGCAGGAACCAGGCCGTTCTCGGAGTTGCCGTTTTCCTCGCGCATGCTGTTGAGCAAGGTGTCGTAGCTCGTCTGCACGACGTCCAACCAGCCGGCGTTACCACTCACGGTAGCGAACGTGCGGTAGTACGAGGGCGCGAAGTAGGAAACGTTTACGTCACCCCACCCACCCCAGGTGTCCCCTGCCTTCAGCAGCTTGCCATCCAGGATCTCGTGTTGCCACACCCGGTCGATTTGGAGCTTGGCTAGGTTGAGGTAAGTGTCTTCGAGCGAGCCGGAACCGCCCCATTGACGGTCTGCCATGACGAGGGCGAACGCGATGTCTTCGTCAGCGTCCGATGCGGCCCCGGTACCCAACGGCTCCGTTCCTGCCGCATTGATGTACCAGTGCATCAAGCCGTTCTCGTCCAGCCACTGTTGCGAGTACTTCCAAAACTCGTCAAACATGGTTTGCTGATCCATATAGACGGCGATGAGCATCCCGTACGCGATGCCTTCCGACACGGTAGAACCGATTTCGAGCTTCGGATCCGATGCGAGGCGCTTGACACGGAGGTGGCCGTTCGCCCCGTCGGACGTGACCGTTGCGGCTTTCCACTTCTCGAAAGCCGCCACGACGTCGGCGTTGCGGTTCGTTGCCGGCAGGGTGCACACGCCGGCAGCGCGGTTCTGAGGGAAAGGAAAGTTCGAGGTGGCCGACTTGGGAGTTGGGCCCCGCACCTCGGCGGGTTCATCCGACGTCGCGTCGGTGCCGCCACTCGCGGAAACTCCCGCGCCCGATCCGCTCTCCGAACTCGAAGCCTCGAGACTCGACGTTGGCTCGGTGGGGCTCGAAGCGGGGCTTGCAGGCGTGCTCGGGGTGGCCGACGGAGTTACGGTTGGAGCGATTGGCGTCGGCACGACGGCACTCGTCGTTGGCGGCACGGGAGTTCCGGGGAGGGTCGTCGACTCGCCCTGTTGACATCCCAGCGCGGAGCTCAGGGAGGTGGCCAGAGCAAAGGCGCGCTTGCCGAGGCTACGAGAAATACGCATGGCTGCACCCTACTTTTCACGACGGGTGTTGGCGATGGGCTCGTTGGGAGCGTCCCAACGGGGCGGAATGTTTCATTCGATCGAGACACAGCGATCGAGCGATGCGCCGCACTGGGCTACCGACGATCGCGCTGCGCGCGGCGTTTGCAGCAGGGAGAAACACTCGGAGAAGCACCGGCGAGGTGCGGCTAGACGCCGGGGGCTATCGAACCTGCAGACGTGGCGGCGCGCGCCGGTGCGTCTCGACGCTCGGCCAACCACTGGCGCAGCGCCTTCTCCGGCTGGGGTCTGGCGAAGTAGTAGCCCTGGAGCAACAGCCTCCCGAAGCGGTTGAAGAAGTCGACGTGACCTTTGGTCTCGACGCCCTCGACGACGACCTCTAGGTTCAGGTTGCGAGCGAGCGCGACGATCGCCGAGACGACGCTCGCGTTGTTCACGTTCCAGATGTCCGCAACGAACGACCGATCGATCTTTAGCTGATCTATCTGAAACCGCGTGAGGTAACTGAGCGACGAGTAGCCCGTCCCGAAGTCGTCCAGAGAGACGCGAAGCCCCATCGCCTTGAGCTCCGCGAGCGTGTCGAGATTCTGCGCGGTGTTCTGCATGACGACACCCTCGGTTATCTCGAGATCGATCAACTCCGCTGGGCACGAGTGATGATTCAGAATGCTGCGAACGCTGTTGATGAACCCTGGGTCGCGCAGTTGACGGGCCGAGACGTTGACGGCCACGCGGATGCCGTCGAGCCGGAGCGCGGCTTGGCAAGCTTGCGCCAAAACCCACTCTCCGAGGGGTACTATCAGCCCGGTATCCTCGGCAATGGGGATGAACTCGGCAGGAGATACGGGGCCCTCTGGCAACGTCCAACGGAGCAACGACTCCACAGCGCTCACGTCGCCCGTTTCCGAACACACCTGCGGCTGTAGCGCGATGCTGAGCGAACCGTCGCCGTCCGACGTCTCACGTAGCGCACCCAAGGCCTGGCGCAACGCCGACTCCAAGCGCGCTCGACGCAGCGCCTGGTCGTGAATGTCCTGGCTGAAGAACTGGAAGTTGTTACGCCCTCGCTCCTTGGCGTGGTACATGGCCGCGTCCGCGTTGCGGAGCAATTCTTCGGCGTTCTTTCCGCCATTGGGAAAGGTGGCGATGCCGATGCTCGCGTGTACCTGCAGCTCTACCCCACCAATCACGTAGGGTCGGGACAGTCTTCCCAAGATGCGCTGCGCGACGACGCCGGCGTCGGCAGGACTGCGCATGTGAGACAAGACGACGAGGAACTCGTCGCCGCCGAACCGCGCCGCGACGGTGGGATTGACATCCGCCAACCGTCGGCTCGAGGGTGGCAACGAGGTGAACGCGTCCGCTCCGCGGATGCACTCTTTGATGCGAGATGCGACTTGTTCCAGAAGGGCGTCCCCGACGGAGTGGCCGTAGGAGTCGTTGACCCGCTTGAACAGATCGAGATCCAGCGTCATTACCGCGACCGGGTGCTGAGCCCGATGGGCCGCCGCGAGCGCCCGCTCCAAGAACTCGATCAAGTACGCGCGGTTCGGTAAACCAGTGAGCGTATCGAAGTAAGCGAGGCGGGTTACTTGGCGTTCGGTCTCACGTTGCAAGGTGATGTCTTGCACGATGCCGATCAGGGGGCCGAGTTCCCCCGCGTTGTCATCCAACCATACCGCCTCTTGATGTACTAGGCGTTCGCCGATCCCCGGCAACACCATGCGGTAGTCGATTCGATGTGGCTGTCCCGCCTTCATGATCGCGTCGACGCGGGGGCGGTCGTCGCGGTGGACCCACTTGGTGAGGGAGGTGATGGACGGGGTCTGATGCTCTGGAAAGCCAAACACTTCTCGCGCTTCGGGAGCCCACGAGAAGCGGTTGACCAGTGGGTGCAACTCCCACTGGCCGAGGCGCGCCAAACGCTGAACGCGCGACAAGCGGTTGGCGCCTTCCCGCGCGAACCTGAACGCTCGAGCGGCCCTGAGTAGGTAGTGCAAACGATGAGGTAGCTGCAGATAGTGTACGGGCTTGGTGATGTAGTCCGTCGCACCAACCTCGAACGCCGCCTTGATTGACGGAACGTCGTCGAGGCCGGTAACCATGAGAATGGGGGTCTCCCAGCCAGACTGGATGGCACGAAGCTGCCGGCAGACTTCGAAGCCATCCTCCCCGGGCATCTGGACGTCGAGCATCACGATGTCCGGGTGCTCTAGCTCGAACGCTTCGCGAGCGTCGGCGCCATTGCTGGCTTCGATGACGCGGAAGCCCGCACGACGAATCACCTCTCCCAGGAGCAGCCGAGTGCTCACGTCGTCGTCGGCAATCAACACGGTTGGGCGCTGGTCGCACAACTCTGCTGGGGAATAACCCATGGACCCTTGAATCGACCTCAACACAAGACCCTTGAACGGCGGCTGCCCAAATCACCCGAGTGAGCGACCTTTTTGTCACGGAGCCGTCGATGAGCGCTTGTCGCCAGGGTCCGCGACTCCTACACGAGAACAGTCGCACGCCATAATCGCTCACGGCCCCACATCGGTCGTTCCCCACCCAATCCAGCGTCATGTCTCGAAAAGTTGCCTTGGTAACCGGCGCCAACCGCGGTCTCGGTCTCGAACTCGCCACCCAACTCGGCCAACGCGGCTTGTCGGTGATCATCACCGGCCGCAACAACAACGCGGCGCAGGCTGCCTCGGGCAGGTTGCGTGCGTTGGGCTACGATGTCGATGCAATGGGTATCGACGTCAGCGACCCCAACAGCATCCGCGCAGGCTTGGCGAAGTTCCGTGAGCGTTACGACAAACTCGATGTACTCGTGAACAATGCCGGAGTGCTGCTCGACGAGGATGACTCGATCCTGTCGCTTTCGGAAGACGACGCGCGGCAGACGCTCACCGTCAACGCACTGGGACCGCTATGGATGGTGCAAACGTTCGAGCCCGTCTTGTCTCACGGCTCTCGCGTCATCAACGTGAGCAGCGGCGGAGGTCAGATCTGCGGCGGGATCAGCACCTGGTCGCCGATGTATTGCGTGAGCAAAACCGCTTTGAACGCCATCACCGCACAGCTCGCAGCCGCGCTCGCCCACCGAGGTATTTCGGTGAACGCGGTGTGCCCGGGCTGGGTACGCACCGACATGGGCGGCAAGCGAGCGCCTCGCTCGGTTGCAGAAGGCGCCGAAACACCACTGTGGCTGGCGTGCGAAGCTCCGCCCGAGCTGACCGGCAAGTTCTTCCGAGACAAGCGGGAGATTCATTGGTGAAGCGTCAGGGCTGAGATGCAGGCCCGAGCGAACGATGGTTTACGCTCGGGCGACGGTACTAGACGTTTCGCGGCAGGGCCGCCTCGATCTGCGCGAGCTGTATTTTGAGGGCGAGCTGCCGTCGGCGCGCGACGAAGACGAGGGCTAGCATGCCCAACCACAGGAAGACGTAAACGCCGCCGAACACTTTGAGGCTGTCGGGCGTTCCCTCTTCGCCGGCAGCAAAAGACTCGACGCGCGTCGTGGCGGTAGGTGTCGTCTGCATGTTCAGGAGGCTCCTTTCTTCAGCGAACGCATCAGGGCGTCTGCCTCTGCCCCGAGTGCTCGTTGCGACTTGTACGTGTGCCAAACGAAGACCACCATGATGGCCCACATCAGCGAATATGCCAGAACCACAGAGCCTTCCGCGCTGGTGCGGTCGGGCCCACCACCTTCGACTTTGACGAACTCGTCCTTACCGGGAGCCGCCGTCGTGGCGGCATTAGGGGTGTTGTCTTGCATGATTTACTCCGCGTCTCCTTCCTCTGCGGCCCGCAGTTGCGCGCGACGAACGCGCGATCGCAACAAGTGGTGCTCCGTGCGTAGCCAAATCAACGTCACGCAGAGCAGTGCCATCGCGAGGAAGCCGACCGACACCGCGTGAGACATCGCCGGATCCTTCAAACCACCGCCACCCCCCCGCATCACGACCGGATGGTTGCCGCCCCACTTCTTGACCGAGTAGTGAATGATGGGAAGGTTGATCGTGCCCAGAACGCCGAGGGCCGCGGCAAAACGTCGCTCCGGATAACCGTCCCCAGCGAAAGCTCGCAGCACGACGACGGCGAGGTAGATGAGCACGGTCAGCAACGCCAGCGTGAGCTGCGGGTCCCACGTCCAGTAGACGCCCCACGCCTTCTTGGCCCACAGCGATCCACTGATCATCATCAGGAACCCGAACGCGACGGCACACTCTGCGCCGGCTTGGGCAAAGGCGTTGCGAAACTCCGTCGTCTTGACCAAGTAGGCTGAGCTGCCGATGAAGCAGAACAGCGCTGACAAGAACATCCCGCAGAAGATCGCCGGGAAATGGAAGTAGAAGATCTTCTGAGCCAGACCCCCCGCCGCGATCTGCGCCGTCGGGGTGACGAAGAAGATGTAGTAGATCTGGTAGGCGAAAACGACCGCCGTGATCGCCAGGAGGGCGTCAAACACGCGGACAGGCCAATTCTTCATGGCCGGACGCTAGCAGTGGGGACCAGTGCTTGGCAACCGCGGCGCGACGCAGGGTGATGGCGTTGGAGCGTCTCCTGCCGTGGTGCGCGATTGTTTGCTCGCCACCGGCCAAGAGCACGGGGCAAGCCGCCCGTCACACGAAGTCGCGCGATCCGAAGTTTGCCCGAGCTGGGACGCGGCTAGCTGGCGTGACCGAGTGCACCGGCTCCGTCACCGCGCGACCCCGCGTCGGTAGTTCGGCGTTTTTGCTTCTCGAAAACGGCCATGAAGGAACACTGATGGGATACGTCGGCGCTGGGAGCGTCGACTGGAGCGAAACCTCACGTCGAGGTAGCTCAACATTGCGGTCAACGGAGGCTCAAATGCATCGGCTCAATCTTAGCGACGCGGCGTTTACCAATGCCACACCATCAACGTCACGATCACAGCCTCGAACGGCAACGTCGCTTGGTTCGACGCTCGTGTTGGCGAGCATTCTCCTGTCTGGCGCACCCGCGTGGAGCAGCGAGTGCCGAACGCCCCGGGTGCACGTCCAAAGCGGCTGGCTAGAGGGAACGCGAGCTGGAGACGGGCTCGATCGTTTTCTCGGCGTACCTTACGCGGCGCCGCCAGTCGGGCCCCTGCGCTGGCGGCCTCCAGAACCGCCGGCGTCGTGGAACGGAGTTCGTTCTGCACAAGATCTGCCGCCGCGTTGCGCACAAATCGGCGGAGAAGGACCCGGCAGTGAAGACTGCCTGTATGTGAACGTCTTCGTCCCAGAAGGGCGCCATCGGCGTCCGCTCCCGGTGCTGTTCTTCGTGCACGGCGGCAGCCTCCGAGTTGGCTCGGCGTGGGACAACGATCCGAGCCGGATCGCCCGCGAAACCAACTCCATCGTGGTCATGGTAAACTATCGACTCGGTATGTTGGGTTTCCTCAACCATCCCTCACTCGACTCGGAAGCGGAGGACGGCGTGTCGGGGAACTACGGGCTGATGGACCAACAACGGGCCTTGCATTGGGTGCACGACCAAATCGGGGCGTTCGGCGGTGACCCGGACAACATCACGATTTCGGGTATGTCAGCCGGGGCCTGGTCGGTGTGCGCACATCTCACGTCGGAGAACGTCGCGGGTACGTTCAGTCGTGCCGCGCTTCAGAGCGGCGATTGCTTCACGCGGGACGCCGACTCTGCTCGCGGCGTCGGAGTGGGCTTCGCCCAAGCGCTTGGCTGCTCGGACGAGCAGGAGGCGGCAGAATGCATCCGTGGCAAGACGACGGACGAGGTCCTGGCGACGGACTCGTGGGCGTTCGAAGCCGCGATCGTCAGTGGCGGTGCTTTGTTGCCCGAACCGCCAGCGGAACGCGTTGCGGCGGGGGAGTTCCACCCGGTCCCTCTCCTGTTGGGTTTCACGGAGAACGAGCTACGTGCGGGGGCCGCGGGGTTGTTTCCGCTAACTTTGAACGACTATTCCAACTTGATGCTCGAGTTCTTCGGCGATCAATCGGACGCGGTCCAGTCGCTCTATCCTCTGGAGTCGTACTCGGACCCGTTCTACTCGCTCATCGACGCGGCCGACGACAGCGGCATGTTCGGCTCGGGTTGTCAGCTGTATCGGCTCGCCGATCAGTTCGCAGCCCGTACCCCCACGTACGTCTACCGATTCGACGACGCTTCTGCGCCGAACCCCACGTGGATAGACGCGCAAGAAGGCTTCGTCGCAGGAGCGAGCCACGGCTCCGACGAGCCATACTGGTTCGATCGCCCATTCGATACTTTGCCTGCCCTGACGGAGTCCCAATCGGAGCTCGCATCTCAAATGATAGAACACCTCGGCTCATTCATGAGAGACGGTACACCGGGAGGACGTCACACCCCGCGTTGGCCACGCTACGATGCGCGTCGACAACGCATCATGCGTTTCGTCCCCCAGGCGTCGGAGGTAACCCGCACCCTTCCAGCGGAAGACAACTGCGCAACGTGGACCGCTCTCGGATTCTGACCTCTGGGTTAGCGGAGCATCCGTACCGCCGCGGCGCCGGGAGCGGTCGCGGCGGTAGCCCGGAACCATGAACCCACACGCACCATCGCTGTGTTCACGCCGGATCCGCGTGTCCGGCTTTGGGCGGAAGATGCGTTCCGATATGGCGCCGTGGCCCTAGCCACAATCCGTCATCCCGATGTGACTAATTTGTTAACACCGGGAGGTCAGTGACCGTTCAACTGGATGCCATGGGTTGGAAAAGCGCCACGAAGAGGGGTACCGCGCTCAAGCACCCGCGCACTCGCAGGCGCGCCAAGTTTGCAGTGCGCTCGAGAGCACCCGTGCGCACCTTGTCGCAACTCCAACACGTCTGTCCCACCGACAAGCCGTGCAGCCACTGCATCCATCAACTCGAAGCAGCGCAGGCGTTTGTCGAGGCCTTCGACGCGCGTATGAGCGGGGACTTGTTGGCCGAACCGGTCAAGAACCTCCCAAGCCACCCGTTGTTTCATCACTTGGCACGCCTGTGGAGCCACTACATAGAGCTGGAGCGGCAAGAGCAAGAGGTTGCCGGCTTGGCGTGTGGTGTCATCTCCGTCGATGAGGACGGGTCGGTAGAAACCATAAACGGGCGCGCGATCTCGCTGCTGGGCCTGAACAACGCCGGGCAGGCCGTAGGTGAACCGGTCGCTCAGCTGCTCTTGGACGAGGTAACTCGAGCGCAATTGACGGAAGCGCTCGCCGCGCCGTGCCTCGCTTCGCGTACAATCCCCTATCAACTGAGCTCCGCGTCCGGAAACTCCTACTTGGAGTTGAGCATCGGCCCGCACCCCAAAGCTTTCCAGTGTTCGATCCTGGTCATCGACGTCACGCAGCGTGAGCTCCTCGAGAAAGAACTCCGCCGGGCTCGCGACTTGGCTCTCGCCCACGAACGTCGCACCAGCGAATTCCTGGCGAGCATGAGTCACGAGCTCCGGACTCCGATGAACGGTGTGATCGGCATGGTCACGCTCTTGACCCAGACCAGCCTCACCGAAGACCAAACGGAGATCGTTCAGCTGATGCGCCGAAGCGGTGAACACCTGTTGTGCATCATAAACGATATCTTGGATCTCGCTAAGCTGGAAGCCGGTCATGTGGCGCTCGACCCGATCGCGGTCGAGCTCGAGTCGTTGCTGCAGGAGACGATCGCCAGCCATGAGCCCACCGCTGCTCCGAAGGCACTGGAGCTGTTGTGCGAAGTCGCGGCGGACGTACCGTTCAGTTGCCACCTCGACCCACTCCGTGTCCGACAGGTGCTGACGAACTTGGTCGGTAACGCTATCAAATTCACTGAACGCGGCAGCGTCAAAGTGACCTGCACGCGTCCATCGAGCGCCACGCTGAAGATCGAAGTCCAGGACACGGGCATAGGAATTCCAGACGAGCACCTACCCCGGCTCTTCCAAGCGTTCGCGCAGGCCGACACCGGCGCGACGCGGCGCTACGAAGGGACCGGCTTGGGACTGACCATCTCGAAGAAGCTGGTGTCGTGCATGGGCGGCGATATGGGGGTTTCGAGCGCACCGGGTCGCGGTAGCAACTTCTGGTTCAGCATCCCAATCGTGAGCGCGACGGGGACCCTCGGCGAGCGGTATCACAACCCCGAACGACCGAAGGTCGGCGTGTTGTTTCGCTCGACTTCGCTCGAGGTACCGGTTCGAACCGCGTTCTCCACCCTCAACTGGGACTTGGTCAAGCTCTCGGACGCGACGCAATTGAACGGACTGGGAGCAGCCCTGTTCGATGCTGAAGCGCTAACCTCTGACGATGTCATGAGGCTATCGCGACAAAGCGTCCTCAACCCCAAGCAGATCGCCCTCATCCCGACGCCCCGCCAGGATGAACGCGCCCTGGCTCGCAAACAGGGCCTGACCGTGGTCTCGCGAAGCCTGCCGATGAGGAGCCTACAAAGCTTACTGTATTCGCCGGGAACCGCACCAGTCAGCGATGAGGCGGCGGTCAAGAGCAACCTAGGTGGTACGACCGTCCTCGTTGCTGAGGACAATCTGGTCAATCAGAAGGTCGTCAAGCGTCTGCTGGAGAAGGCGGGCGCACGCGTCATCGTGGCAGGTGACGGCGAAGAAGCGGTCAAGTGTGTGAGTGCTCACGCCGACATCGACATGGTGCTCATGGACTGCCAAATGCCGCGGGTCGACGGCTTCGAAGCGACTCGCAGGATCAGGGAGAGCCACCCGAGCTTGCCGGTGTGCGCTCTGACCGCCGACGCGACCGCCGGCGACAAGGAGCGCTGCTTCGAGGCGGGAATGAACGACTACTTGACCAAGCCCATCCAGTACGAGCTACTGATCAAGACCGTTCACAACTGGACGCTCGGCACGACGACTTACCCTTGATACGCACACGGGCACCTCGCAGTCGTGCTCACGCGGGTTCGTGGTCGAGCGTCGGCAAGACCCGCGATATCGCGGCGAGCAACTCCGAGACGAGGTAAGGCTTGGGCAAGAAGGCCTGAAACGAGTCCGGAGCCAGGCGCCGCTGCACTTCGTGGTCGAAGTAACCCGACGCAAGCACGATGGGAACGGTCGAGCCGGAGTCGCGAACCTGGCGTATGACTTCCGCGCCGTCCATGTCCGGCATCGTCATGTCGACGAGCAACACGTCGGCACCTTCGGTGAAGAAGCGCTCGAGCCCGCTCTGGCCGTTGGACGCCTCCGACACGGAATATCCGCGCAGCTCGAGACTACGTCGGACGTGCCGGCGCACGATGCTCTCGTCGTCCACGACGAGGACTCGGCAAGGAGCGAGCTCCGGACCAACACTCGAGGGACGACTTTCCGGAGCCGCTTCTGCCGCCGGCAGCAACAGCGAAAAGCAGCTGCCTACGCCTACTGCACTCTCGACGCGCAAAGCCCCGTTCAACGCTTTTACGATGCCCACGCACGCAGCCAATCCGAGGCCATGTCCCTTGGCTTTGGTGGAGAAGAACGGTTCGAAGATCCGCGAGCGAGTCGGTTCGTCCATTCCGCAGCCCGTGTCACGAACCTCGAACAGGATCCAATTGCCCGGGCCAACAGTGGCACCATACGCGTCGTCCCACACGTGAGACGGGCGAGCCACCCGTCGACTGCTGACGGTAATGGTACCGACTCTCCCCTCGAGCGCGTCGGATGCATTGGTGAACAGGTTGAGAAACAGCTGAGTCAAGCTCGCTCGATCGGCACACACGACGTCGGTGGCGGCGACGTTCAACTCCAACTTCGCCTTCTTCGACAACGAGGCGCCGAGCAGCCCCGCCAGCTCATCGAGGAGAGAAGCGATACGTATGGGTACGGGCCTGCCGACCTCCGCGCGCCCGGCATAGGCCAACATCTGCTTGGTCAGCTCCGCCGCGCGTTGCCCTGCGGCGAGGATGGCCTCTGCGCTTTCACGAAGCTCTGGTTGACTCAAATGTTCTCGCAACAGGTCCGCGTGCCCGACGATGCCTACGAGCAGGTTGTTGAAGTCGTGAGCAATGCCGCCCGCAAGGACACCTAAACTCTCAATGCGCTGGGCTCGCTCCAAGCCCTGTTCGAGTTCACGCCGCTCTCGTTCGAGTCTGCGTTGGCTACGCAGGTCTCGGATCCCGGCGATGCGCGTCGGGACGCCGTCGAGCGTAGACTCGATAGCGAACACCTCGACCGGAATGGCCTGTCCATCGGCGCGCAAAGCGGTACTCAAATAGCTGCCGCTGCGACTGGTTTTGACCTGATCGCTCACCTGGGCAACGGAAGTCGGCGCGACGAAATCCAGCACCGACCTGCCCACGATCTCTTCAGCCGATAGACCCAATATGGACATCGTTTGACCGCGCACTTCGACGACGATGCCCTGGCGGGTGAACACCGTGATTTCGAAGGCGAGTTCGGCCAGCTGCCGGAGCTGTGTCTCGCTCTCTCGCAGCCGTTGAAGCGTGCGCTCGCGTTCTGAGACGTCTCTGACCGCAGCGACGCGGACCGGGGTGTCGCCGTACGTGCCTTGTTTCGATTGGAGCTCGGCGGGAAATCGCGAACCATCCTTTCGAACGCCGGTGATCAGGTAAGCCCCTTCGTAACCGGTGGCCAGTCGCTCCAAGACGCCGGGTAGATCTTCTGGGGCAACGGTCTTACGCATCAGCCCGTCGCCGAACACCTCTTCGTAGTCGTAGCCGGTGAGCTCCGCGAGCCGCCGATTGGCGAAAAACACGTTGCCATTGACGTGAATCATGATGCCCTCGAACGAGGCATTCGAGAGCATCTCCAGTCGCTCGGTGACCAGAGTCACGGCGCGTTCACTCGCAAGCCGCGCGCTGGCTTGTGCAAACAACGCTCGAACCAAGGTCAACTCGGGTCCGCTTGCATGTGTCGGCTCACGCAATCGAAACCGGCCGAAGGCTGCCGAGGGCACCGCCCCCACCGGCTCGGTTTGGTCACGCTCGTATTCGACTACCTCGAAACCGAATGCCGCCAGTTGCGCGCAGCCCCGCCGGAAAGCCACCTCTGCGTCCGTGTCTGCAAACGCTTCCGCGATGCGAGCACAAGCTAGGACGTCCAGCTCCTCTACTCCGCCGTTCATGAGCGGCACGCAGCCTAACCTGGACCAAGCAATAATGCGAGTCGAGACAGCCAAGGCTGGTCGAAACTTCGGGCACCGGCCCGAGGGCGCCATTCAACGCGCCAGGTTTCGGTTCATCGCCGACTCAGACTGCTACAGTCCACGCCCCCGCCGAGAACCCGCACTTTGGCACGGTAGGTTTCGCCGATGCGCATGTTCGACCAGCGACTCTGGTCGAACTCACAGGTGGCGTCGTCACCCTCCGGGCCCTCGAGACGGACCGAATATGTCTCACGTTTGGCGCCGGCCCTTTCACAGCCAACGCGAGAACAAGTGGCCAGCGACGGCAGTTGCGGCCACGTGGGCGCCGGGATAGTGGCTTGGCCCTTTGCCTCCACGGAGCGGACCGTCGACCAGCGATCGACCTCGTAGTCACACCGGTAGTCCTCGATTGGCCGCGACTTGTAGCGCGGCTTACAGTCCTTCACCTCACGAAAGGTGCCATCCCCTTGGTCGACCTTGCGCGTCGTACAAGTCTCACCATCCGGAATCTGCTCGTGCCGCCGCACCTCCGTATAACGCCGCAGCTGACGCGCTCCCCCGGGCAGCTGATCACACCAGGCGCTCTGCCTCACCGGACCAAACCTCTCGATGTCGATGCGCCGTTCCCAGCTATGACCAGCGACCTCGAAGGTCGCTTCCTTCTTCCACATGAAGAGAGCTATTACCCCCACCAGCAAAACGGCGACACCGGCCACGATGAGCCAGGTATATGAGCGTCGTCGCGAAGACCGCGCACGTTGCTCCGTCGCCAATAGCCTGGTCGGCGCTTCGGCTGCCGCTGCGCTCTCGTGCTGGTCGGGCAGGACGTTCGCATCGATGCCCTCCGACGTGGGCGCGCCGCAGTCTCGACAATGACGACTGTTGCGGCTGTTGTAGGTTCCGCAGTGGCGACAGACGAGGTCTCGTCCTACGTAGACGTGATCCGCGACACGGACTTTCTCGGCGTCATCCGGGAAGTAGCGATCGGCGGCATTCTGCGGGGCTCCGCACACCGGGCAATGCCGGTGCGTGAGACCCAACAACTTGGGAGTCCTGCAGAACTTGCAGTCCCACATCATCTCGTAGGTGTCGCCGTCGACGGTGCGAGTTTCAGACATGTTAAGCGGTCGTTTGGTGTCCCTGCAGAACCGGGCTCTTGGTCGGTGGCTCCGAAGCGACGATGGTAGCGGACTGGCGGTCGCGTGGGTGTTGTCTTAAGACGGCGCCCATGAAGTTATTCTCTCGTTACACCCTAGGGCCGGTGTCCCTCAAGAACCGTGTCGTGATGGCGCCGATGACCCGTTGTCGGGCGACCGGCGACCATGTCCCCACCCCGCTCATGGCCGACTACTACGCGGCGCGTGCCAGCGCGGGACTGCTGATCACGGAAGGCACGTCGCCCTTGCCCGACGGAAGCGGGTACGCGCGAATTCCTGGCATCTACAACGAGGCCCAAATCGGCGCGTGGCGGGAAGTGGCGAACGCCGTCCACGCCGGGAGTGGTGTGCTCGCGATGCAGCTGATGCACAGCGGCCGGGTGGGACATCCCAACAACCTCGAACCGGGGGCGACGGTCCTGGCTCCGAGCGCCGTGGCGTTGTCAGGAGACATGTACACGGACGCCGAGGGCATGAAGCCGCACCCTGTGCCCAGGGCCATGACGGAGAACGACATCGAGAAGACCATCGACGGCTATGTCCAGGCGGCGCGAAATGCGCGCCGTGCAGGCGTCGACTTCGTCGAACTCCATGGCGCCAACGGCTACCTGATCAACCAGTTTCTCGCTCCCAATACCAACGTCAGAACCGATGCCTGGGGCGGTGCGTTCACGTCGCGCGCCCGCTTCGCGTTGGAGGTTGCCAAGCGGACCTCAGCCGCAGTCGGCGCCAATCGCGTCGGCATTCGCCTGTCACCGTTCGGCGTCTTCAACGACATCGCGATCGATCCGAACGAGGCCGACAACTACGTTTGGTTGGCTGGCGAGCTCGGCAAGTTGGGACTCGTCTACTTGCACGTGGTCGACCACTCCAGTGCAGGGGCTCCTCCGCTTCGAGACAACGTCAAGTCTCGTATGCGCGAAGCATTCGGCGGCACCTTCATCTTGTCCGGCGGCTACGACGCCGCTCGCGCGGAGACCGACCTGGCCGCCGGGCGCGGGGACCTCGTCGCGTTCGGTAAACCGTTCATCTCGAACCCGGATCTCGTGACGCGTCTGGAACGTGGTCTAACCTTGGCCGAGCCCGACGGGGGCACGTTCTACACGCCTGGACCCAAAGGCTACACGGATTACGCGGTTTACGGAAGCTGAACGGCGGTTGCCTCGACGCCGATAGCGGGAGAGCGAGACGGTTGTTCCGCTATCGGCGACGCGCAGGTTCGGTGTGGATCACGACGTCGCAAACGCCTGGAAACTTCGACATCAGGTGCTGCTTGACCTCGTGGGTCTTCTCGTGCGCCGCGACGAGAGAGAGGTCGCCATCGAGGTGGATGTGCAAGTCGACGGCGATGGCGTTACGCTCGCCGCGTGAGCGGATGTGGTGGGTGTCCAGCACGCCGGGGACCTGAAGCACGACGCGCTTCACCTCGTCGGCAGAGAGCTGCGCCGAGTCGACCAGGGAGAGCACGCTGGTCTTGATCACGCGCCACGCCGTCACGCCGACGAACACCGAGACCACTGCCGCCCCGACCCAGTCGGCCCAAGTGAACCCCAACGCTACCCCCCCAAAGGACAGCAATACCGCGCTGGCCGCGAGCGCGTCGCTGCGCGTGTGCGCGGCGTCGGCTTCGAGCAACGCGCTGGCGAGTTGCCTGCCTTTCGCGCTCTCGTATCGCGAGATCCCGGTGTTCACGACGATCGTCGCAGCAACCACGGCTGCGGCGCCCCAGGTCACCTGTGGCGGGGCAGCTTCACCCCTCAAAGCCGCGAACACCTTGCCCACGATCTCGAAGAACGCTGCAGAGATCAGCCCGCCGATGGCGAGGGCAGCCAACGACTCGAAACGCCGGTGTCCGTAGGGGTGTTCGGCGTCGGGCGGTCGAGACGCCATCGCGAGCCCCACCAAGCCAACGACGTTCGACGAACCGTCGAGCACGCTGTGGACACCGTCGGCGACCAACGAAACGAGGTCGAAGCGATACGCGACGGTGAGCTTGCTCGCGGCGACCACGGCGTTGAGTCCGAGCACGATCCAAAGCACCCGTGCGGTAGCTCGGTCTTGGATGCGTGCGATAGGTTCGTTCACTTGGTTCAACTTTCGCGTGGTTCGACGGCGTTGACTTTCAGGCTAGCCATCAAACGCAGATAACGGCGAGGAATCGCACATGGCCCAGGCGGCCGAAGCGGAAATGCACTTCGCTGCGGAGTTGTGGTCACCTTTCGGCCGGTGGCCCCTACCCAGGCGATGGCCCGGTGGCCAGGTCGATCGCCCGCGCCGTCGCTGCGCGCCGCACCTCTGCCGCGGTTGACCATTTCGGCGGGAATTATGCTAGGGCCGTCGGCCATGTTGTTGTCCTATAATTGGTTGCGCGAGCTGCTCCCCAACCTCACCGCGTCTCCCGCCACGGTCGCGGAAAAGCTGACGTCGATTGGACTGGAGTTGGAGGAACAACGCGACGTGGGAGCCGGCCTCGAGCTGCTCCGGCTGGTGGAGGTCGTCAAGGTCGAGCCCCACCCCAACCGCGACAAGCTGAGGCTCGTGACCGTCAACACCGGCGAGACGACCCAAACCGTCGTGTGTGGTGCAGCCAACGTTCCAGAGCCGGGCGGTATCGTCGTGCTCGCTCCCCTCGGCGCATACCTACCCGCCATCGACCTGGAGCTCACACCGAGAAAGTTGGGCGGTATCGTCAGCGAAGGCATGTTGTGCTCCGAGGAAGAGCTCGGGCTGGCCCCAACTGCCGACGGCATCCTCACTTTCGCCCCAGGCACTTTCACGCCCGGAACTCTCTTCTACGCCGCTTTCCCTTTCGCAAAGGATACCATCTTCGGGATCGGTGTAACGCCCAATCGTCCGGACGCGCTGGGGCACCGCGGAGTCGCGCGCGATCTCGCTGCTGCATTCGAGCTCGAGTTCGAGCCAACGTCGCCCGACTTCGGGAACCTCGCGAAGGGCGCCGACGCGCTACGTCGTCGCGTCAACGTGCGCAACGAGGCGCCCGTTGCGTGTCCGCGATACGGCGCGGCACTGGTCGACGATGTCACGGTGAAGGCGTCTCCCGAGTGGCTGCGCTGGCGCCTCAACTCGCTCGGCATCCGCCCAATCTCGAACGTGGTGGACGTCACGAACCTCGTGCTTTTGGAGTTTGGTAACCCGATGCACGCCTTCGACCTGGCCAACGTCGGTGAGGCGCAGATCGTGATCCGCAACGCAGGCGCAGGTGAACGCATGACGACGCTGGACGGGGCAGAGCGTGAATTACTGTCGAGCGACCTCGTGATCGCAGACGCCAATCGCCCTACGGCCCTGGCAGGCGTCATGGGGGGGAAGGACAGCGAGATTCGTGAGACAACTCGCACGGTGCTCCTCGAAGCGGCCTACTTCACTCCCGGCGTGATCCGCAAGTCGGCGCGTAGGCTCGCCATGCACACGGATAGCAGCTATCGCTTCGAACGTGGCGTGAACTGGGAAGCGTTGGAGTCAGTCCTGGCCCGCGCGAGTCAGCTCTTGAGCGAGCTCGGCTCCGGTGTGCCGGTCGGCGCCGCCTTCTTCGACGGGAGCTTGCCAACGCGGCCCGAGGTACGGCTCCGCGGCGCGCGGCTCAATCAACTGCTCGGCGTGACCGTTCCGTTCGCCGAGGTTTGTTCCATCCTCAAGCGCCTTGGATTTACACGCGTGTCGACCGACGCCCAGGTCGACCAGGCCGTCTTCCGCGTCCCCTCTTGGCGTCCCGACGTGTCGATGGAGGCCGACCTGGTGGAGGAAGTCGCGCGCATTCGCGGCCTCGACGCGATCCCCGCCAAGCTACCGTCGATCTTGCCTCAGGTGCCGAGCACGAGCGGTCGACTCGAACGCGAGGTGCGCAAGATCGCCGCCGGCTTGGGACTCGACGAAGCAGTGAGCTACAGCTTTGTCTCACCCAAAGACTTGACCGCGTTGGGAGCGCCGCCGCCGGTCGTAACGTTGAGCCACCCGCTCAGCGAAGAGCGTTCGGTGATGACCACCAGCCTGTTGCCGGGCTTGATCGAGGCCTATCGCCGCTCGTCCCGCCACGGCCACCCCGATCTGCGTCTCTTCACGGTGGGTTCGAAGTTCTTGCCGGTGCGCAAACAGAAGACGGAAGGCGCCGCCGGGAAGGCGCGACCCGTGGTCGACGCAGACCTAGGTCGACTGCCGGAAGAGCGCTTCAGCTTCGCCGCCTTGTTGGCCGGAGAGCGGGCGAATTATCTTTCCAAGCCGGAGGCCCTCGACGTCTACGACGCCAAGGGTGTGGTGGTGGAGCTGATCGCGCGTCTCACCGGTCACGCGTGCGAACTCGAGCAAGCTACGGGCGAAGACGTTGCCTATTTGCACCCGCGTAGCCGCGCCCTCGTGCGCGTGGCTGGCAAGCTGGTCGGCAGTCTCGGTGCGCTACATCCGGCCGTCGCGGAGAAGCTCGATGTCCCACCCCAGGTTTTCGTCATCGAGCTGTGTCTCGACACCCTGGAGAACCTCGGCGTCGTCAAGAAGCGATACCGGCCGATCCCGCGCCTGCCCGCGGTAACTCGCGACATCGCCCTGGAAGCGCCGGAGCGACTGACGGCGGGCGAAATCTTGGCCACCATCGCGCGAAGCGGGGGCGAGTTGTGCGAATCGGTCGAGCTCTTCGACCTCTACACCGGGGCCAACTTGGAGCCCGGGCGTCGCTCGCTCGCGTTTCGGTTGGTCTACCGCGATCCGAAGGCGGTGACCGATCCCGACAAAGCCACGACGTTGACCGACAAACAAGTCGACAAACAACACGCCGCCGTGGTGACGGCCGTCCAAAAGCTGGGAGTGACGATCCGCGCATGACGGGGAGCACGTTGGCAGCACTGTGCGGCGTCGGGATGCTCACTTACGCCGTACAGTCCTCGGCACAGGCGCAACTCGCAGCGGCGCCCGAGTCATCGCGCCCCGTGCTGCCCGAAAACCCCAACCTGACGACTCCGGTCCCGCCTGCTCCTGACGCGGTGGCAGTCCCCGATACGACCAGTTCGCGGCCTACGCGCGTGCGCGTCGGCTTGAACGGTGGCGTCGCCACACGACCCGCGAAAACCGACGTGGTCAGCTATCAACCTGGGTTCACTTGGGGCGGTTACGTTGGCATCGCCATTCTGCCTTGGATCGGACTGCGCGCGAGTTCGCAAGTGACGTCGCACGGCGTCGATGCTCACGACGGGGCTTGGGGACTTTCCAACCCCGGTTTCGACCCGCCCCACCTGCGTGAACTCGCACTGGCAGGCGCCGTCGAACTGCGAAAACTCGTAGCACCGAGGGTTGCGGTCTGGGGCGGTGGCGGCATCGCCTGGACCCGGCTCTCGATGTCGATGTTCCTGCTCGAAGAGCCGTGGCCGGTAGCCGTGGAGACCCGATCTGGTGTGACCCTGGAGGTGCCGGTGCACGTGGGCGCAAGCTACATCCTGGGGAGGCCCGCGGACGTCCTGGATCTCGCGCTCACCGTCGAGTTTCGCTACTCACCGGTCCTCTCGACCAGCGGTCAGCTGTTCTTTCCAGACGCCGGTGAATCGGAGAGTGTCCGGAGTGATACCGGCGCGCGCGTCGAGATCGGCGGCGTGCCTGGCGTCGAAGCGGCTCGGGTGGTCCTGTTGGGACTGGAAGCGGCTTTTTAGCAGCGGCAACCGCTCTACAAATCACCACGCGGCGCTCAGCGGCGCTTGCTTCCGCGCGTCATCGTCCCCACGATAGGCGACAGCGCCCGTATCGGAACCCGACATCCCATGAGCGAAATTTCCCCTAGCGAAAGCCCCAATCCCCTCCTGCATATCGGCTTCGAGCTCCCGTTCCACACGGCGACCGCAGCCCACATCGAACCAGCGGTGAAGGAGCTCCTCGAACGAGCTGAAGCTGCCCTCCAGGCGATCGAAAATGTGTCCGGGACGCGCACTTACGCCAACACGATGCACGCGTACGACAACGCGACGGAACCTCTCGAGCGAGCGATGGGCATGGTGCGACATCTGGAGTCGGTGGCGTCGACACCAGAGCTGCGAGAGGCGCACAACCTCGTGCGCCCCGACGTGAGCAGCTTCTACGCAGGGATCCCGCTGCGCCCCAAGCTGTACGCGGCGATCAAGGCCTTCGCAGAGACCCCAGAGGCCAAAGCGCTGACGGGCGCGAAGGCGCGGTACTTGAAAAAGACCATCGACGACTTTCGCAAGAGCGGTGCCGAGCTCGATGAAGCAGGCAAGGAGCGCTTACGCGCGATCAGTCGTGAGATGGCTGAGCTCACCTCCAAGTTCAGTCAAAACGTCGTGGACGCGACGTCTGCCTTCGAGCTCATGCTCGACGATGTCGCCGACCTGGCGGGTTTGCCCCCTTCTGCCGTCGACGCGGCTCGCGCCGACGCGGAAGCCAAAGGCAAGAGCGGTTATCGGTTCACCCTGCAAGGTCCGAGCGTGGTCGCGGTGCTCACCTATCTCGACAAGCGTGACGTTCGCGAGAAAGTGTGGCTCGCGTACAACACACGCGCGGCCGCGGGCGATCTCGACAACGAGCCGCTGATTCTGAAGATCCTCGACCTGCGCACCGAACAAGCCAAGTTGCTCGGCTATGCCGACTTTCCGACAATGGTGCTGGAGGATCGGATGGCTCGAAGAGCACAGACGGCTCTCGACTTCATCAAGACTCTCCACACCAAGGCCGAAACCGCGTTCCGGAGAGAAGCACGTGAACTCGAAGCCTTCAAAGAGCAGATCCACCCCGGTGCGCCACCGCTCGCACCTTGGGACGTCGGGTATTATTCGGAGAAGCAGCGCAAGGCGCTCTACGACTTCGACGAGGAAGAGCTACGACCTTACTTCTCCCTCGACAACGTCATGGCGGGACTGTTCGAGACGGCCAAACGCCTGTACGACGTCGTCATCGTCCCCAACACCGCGTTGCCCACCTGGCACGAGGACGTCAAGGCATACGATATCCGCGACAAGTCGGGAGAACACCTAGCCAGCTTCTACGCTGACATCTTCCCACGCGAAGAGAAGCGCGGCGGAGCTTGGATGAACTCGTTCATCACGGGCACGCTCGAAGGCGACAGACTATCGCCACACTTGGGATTGATCTGCACCAACGCGACGCCTCCCATTGGTAACAAGCCGGCGCTGCTCACGCACAGCGAGGTGTCGACGATGTTCCACGAGTTCGGACACCTGCTGCACCACTGCTTGAGTAGGGTGGAGGTTCGCGGACTCGCGGGCACCAACGTGGCTTGGGACTTCGTGGAGTTGCCGTCCCAAATCATGGAGAACTGGTGTTGGGAAAAGGAGGCGCTCAACACCTTCGCCAGGCACTTCGAAAGTGGCGAGCTCATCCCCGACGCGCTGTTCGAGAAATTGGTGCGCGCTCGAACTTATCGCGCGGCCAGCATGATGATGCGCCAGCTCGGGTTCGCTGCGCTGGACATGGCCATTCACCTCGAATACCAGCCGTCCCGCGACGGTGCGCTCCTGCAATACGCCCGCAAGATCATGCAGGAGTACGCGCCGACGCCTTACCCGGATAACTACGCGATGCTCGCCAGCTTCACGCACCTGTTCTCGGACTCCATCGGTTACGCAGCGGGTTACTACTCGTACAAATGGGCCGAAGTGCTCGATGCAGATGCTTTCACGCGCTTCAAGGACGCGGGCGTGTTCAGCGCCGAGGTAGGCGACGCGTTCCGCCGTGCGATCCTCGAGTGCGGTGACACCGAAGATCCGATGGATCTCTACAAGCGCTTCATGGGACGAGAGCCAAGCCTCGATCCCCTACTCGAACGCTTTGGTCTCCTATCCGCGCAGGCCGCGGAATGAAGCTGCTGTGGGACTTCTTCGGTCCGGATGCCGAGCGGACAGCTGTTCACTTCGAACAGCACTTGACTCAGTTCCTGACCAGCAACGGGCATGCCGAGCTGACGCGAGGCACCGAGAGCGCTGGCGCGGGGCACCAAGCCGCGTTTTGTATCGTTCCGGAAGCCCTGGTCGACCCAATGAAACGTGCGCTGCGACCCAACCGTGTCGTGCCGGACGTACCTCCCGAGCCAGCCGCCTCGAGTACGGTGGATCAGCGCGACGAACGCTGAGACCGTCGCGGCGAAAGCAGATGCGTGCTTTCGGGCCCGAGATATGGCGTCAGCCGCCCTCGCGCCCCGGTTTCAGGCGAGAAGCGAGCTTCTCGGCTCGGGGCGAGTTGATGCGGACGAGCTTGTCGAGCTGCCCTCGCGCCAAGTCGTGCCGACCCAGCGCTAGATACAATTTGCCCAAAGTATAGTTGGCTTCACTGTGGTTGGGGTTCGCCCTCAACGCTCGACGTAGGTGCTCCTCGGCCTCCGCGGGACGTGCAGTGTTGGCCTTTACCTGGCTCAGCAACACGAGCACGTCGGGGTTCTCCGGCGCCAACGTGGCGGCGCGATTGGCGACGATCTCGGCTTGCTCGAACTTGCGTTGGTTGATGTAGAGCTGCGCTAGGCTCGACATCAGGTCGACCGATTCGCGGTTGCTGCCGATCGCAGTGGCGAGCGTAGTTTCGGCCTCATCGACTCGCCCCGTCGCAGCCAAGTGTGCAGCGAGCATGCGCACACTGGGTGCGTGCCCCGGGTTTGCAGCAATGACGGCCCGCCACAACGCAACAGCTTCGAACGTACGCCCCAGGGCGTGGAGACACTCCGCGCGCCGGTTGAGCGCGTCGGGATCGCCAGGCAAGCTACGCGCCCAGCGTTCGCTCTCTTCCAGCGCCTGAACGTGCTCTCGCCCCACGAGGTGACGTTGGATCATCTGGTCGTAGAGTTCGGCGATGCGCTGTCGCGCGACGTCCAGCGTCTTGTCGAGGCGCAACGCGCGCTCCAAAGATTCGATGGCGAGACGCGGGTCGCCCCACTGAGCCTGCACCAAGCCGCAACGCAGATGGGCCCGAGTCTCTTTGGGAAACTTTTCGGCCCAGTGGACCATGGCCGCCTCCGCTTCCGCGGTGAGACGCAAACCTAGGCACACATCGCCCAGCTCCTCCATCTCTCGGGCTTGAGGGTCGAGCTCGATCAGCTGCTCGAGCACGGGGATGCGCTCGGCAGGGCGCTCCAATTCCTTGAGCAACCACGACTTCATCCGCAGCGCGGGAAGGTGCTTGGGCTCCAGGCTCAACGCACGCTCGACGTTGACCAAAGCATCCTGTTCTCGCTTGACCTCGAGTTCGAGGGACGCCAACTTCATCAGCTCGTCGACGTCCTTGGGCTCACTCGCCAGCAAGTGGGACAACGCCACGGCAGCTTCATCGAAGCGCCCGAGCTTTTCCAGGGCCTCCACCAAACGCCGTTGGTATTCTGGCTTCAAAGCCGCGCGCTTCGATGCGGCCGCGAGCACCTGGACTTGTTGCCCCCACTCGCTGGTGGCGAGGTAGGAATCGGCGAGCGCCATGGTCGCGCCTTCGCGGACGTCATCCTTGTCGAGTAACGGCTGCAAAACGCGCCGCGCCGCGTCGTGGTGCGTCATCGCAACCAGCAACTGACCGTAATCGAGCTCGAGGCGCGCCTCTTTGGCGACGATGTGCGGATGAGCCTCGAACCAGGCGCGTAGTCTCTCGCGTGAAGGGCCGTCGCTCTTCTTCGCCAGCAACTCCTTGCCAACACGGAAAGCCCCCAGGTGGTCCGGCTGGAACAACAGACAAGCTTGCGCCGCTTCGACGGCTCGCTCGGTGTTGCCCATCAGTCGGTGCGCGAGCGCCGTGAGGAAGGCTACATCGGCGCGACGCTCGGTCAGCTCGGCGGCGCGGTCCAGATACGGGACCGCGCGCTCGGGAAAACCTTGACCCAGCTGGTCTTCTGCCATGCGGTAGTGCACATCCGCCGCGTACGCCCGATGCGACGGATCGGAGGCGCCGAGGCGCATGGCCCGATCCGCAGTCTGCGCCGCAGTAGCCAGCTGGCCGCCTTGTTCCAACGCCTTGGCCCACTGGATCAAGAGCTCCGGTGTCGAATCCGGGGTTTGTGATTCTGGCAGCGCTCTTCCAAGGCGGGCTTGGTGCCGCAGCGATAGGTTGACAGCCACTTCCATCGCGGCAGCGGCTTGCTTCCACTCCTGCTTGAGCACGTGGGCTCGCGCCAACGCCTGGTGAAGCCGCAAGTCCTCGGGCTCGGACTCAATCAATTGCTTGGCTGTGCGAAGTGCGAGGTCCGCCTCTTGGGCCGTCAAGGCTACGGTCAAGACGCGCCCCAACGTTGGGAGCTCCACACCGCGGAGCCCGAGGCACTCGACCAACGCGGCACGGCAAGGAGCGCGCTCACCACGTCCCGACAACGCCTCCGCAAACCGAGCCAACGCCTCGCCCAGTAGTGCCCGCGCTGGATCGTCTTGCGTGATCGCGAGGGCGCGCCTGGCGGCAGCCACCGCTTCCGAGAATCGCGCTGCCTGCATCAACAAGCTGGCAAGCTCTCTGTAGGCGGTGCCGTTTTGCGGCTCCAGATGAACAACGCGTTCGAGCGACTCGATCGAACTCGAGGCCTGCCCCAACAGCTTTTGCTGTTCCGCGATCAGCTTCAGCAGCTCCGGGTCGGTGCCACGTTGAATTTGTCGTTCGAGCGCCTCGAGCGCGGCTTGTGCTCGGCCCAGCTGCGCGAGCGCTCGCCCCAAAGCCCCGCTTGCGCGCGGATGGTGCGGATTTTGAGCGAGCAAGGTCTCGAACGTGGCCACGGCGGCCAGTGGATCGCCGCGCTGCAGATCGATGCGCCCCAACTCCCAAAGCGCAGAGGAGTCCTCCGGCTGACGTCTCACGACGTCGCGCCAGGCTCGAGACGCGCAGGCGAGATCACCGGCCCGTTCGGCGACGGCGGCCAACCGCGGCAACTCGACGTCGGAGAGCTCTCGATGACCCGCCAGCGCTTGCAGACACGCGACAGCATCGGCCCATTCGCCGCTGCGCTCGTGCAACAATGCGAGGCTCTCGTAGGCTTCGGCGCTCGGGCGGAGTTCGATCGAACGCCTGAGCGCAAGGCGGGCCCGCGCGTCGTTCATGCGATAATACGCGGTGCCGAGACCGAGATATGCCTCGCCAGATACTTCGAGCTGAACGGCGGACTCGAAGGCAATCGCGGCTTCCTGCGGCTGACCGAGCTCCAAGCATAGGTCACCGACCATCGAGAAGTTGGAGGCGCTGGGTTGTAGACTCGCGAGTTCACGCGCCGCCGTCAACGCGCGAGCCAACTGCCGCGCGCGACGCGCAGCACTGACTAGGCTGGGTAAGACTGCGAGGGGCTCGGCCCCTTCTCGAAGCGCCTGATCGAAGTCGCCGGCTGCACGTTCCACTTCACCACGCTGCACGCGCAAACGGCCACGTCCAACGAGCCCGAGGGTGAGCGCGTCACCAAGCACGATGTCGGGACGCGCAGCGCGCGCCAGCAACAGCGACTCCACCCCAGCTTCGAGTTCACCCAATTCGATTTGGCTGGCCCCAAGCTCGGCCAACGCCGCCGGGTCGTTCGGCGCCACGAACAAGGCACGCTCTGCCCATTGTACGGCCTCCGCGTATCTGCCGGAGGCTCGCAACGCCCGAGCGCCCATCACCAGCAGCTCCGGGATCGGCCCCACGAACCCTTCCGCGCGTCTCACCGCGGCGGCGACCCGGTCGTGGTGACCTTGATCGGCGAGCAGACGGACGTACCTCTGGTGTAGTTCGGCGTCCTCCGGGTTTACCTGGAGCAGCGCTTCTTGAGCTTGGAGAGTCTCATCCGTACGACCCAAAAGCGACGTCACCTTCTCCAACAACGCCGCAACTTCGCGGTTGCTGGGCTCGAGGTGTGCGGCGCGTTTCAGCCACACCTCCGCCAACTCGGGTTGCCCCGCCGTCAACCGTGAACGGCCAGCGGCCAACAACGCGAAGACCAGATCCGGCTTCCGCCCAACGACGCGCTCGTAAGCCTCAGCGGCGCGCGAGTGTTCTCCGCGCTTGGTCGCGATGCCTCCCAGACACAGCGCAAGTTCGTCCGCTTCTGGGCTCGCTTCCAGGCCACGATCGCACAGCTGAACAGCTACCGCGTTGGCGCCGAGTTCGATGAGTTCTTGCACGGCGGCGAGCACGGTTGGAGCATCGCCCAACGCATGTTCACCAGCTTTGGAAAGAATCCAACGCGCGCGTTCCGGGTCTTGCTCGACCAGCGTCTGTCCGAGGGCCAGCTCGAGGCCAGCAAGTCGATGGCTGGCTTGTCGGGTCACGGGAAGGTCTTTCGGTGCGGCGTCGAGCACCCCAGCAAGCACCTCCATGGCGGACGTCTCGTCACCGAGCTCCTCGAGCACACTGCCCCAGCGCAAACGCAACTCGAAATCCGTCGCGGAAACGCGACAGGCGTAGCGAAGCGCGCGCTCGAGCGCGGTGAGCTCACCTGACGCAGAGGCTGCTTCCACCCACTCTCGCGCCACCGCGGCCTGCGGCGGCAGCAATGCGGACACTTGTTCATAGGCGACGATGGCATCGCCGAGCTCTTCGGCCTCGGTCTTGCGCCGCGCCAACTCGAGCCACGCCTCACCGTGGCCCGGCTCGTCTTTGACCAACTGCTCGAGGGGGCGCAGGGCTGCGCGGCTGCGATGACTCGAATGCAGGGCGCGCGCTAGGGCGAACCGCACCTCGCCATCTCGGGGCAGCTCGTCGAGCACCGCTTCGAAAGCCTCCACGGCATCGGCATGGCGGCCGATCGCCTGCAACGCGAACCCCAGACTTCTCCACTCGGCTGATGTGAGCGCACGCGCCTTGCCGAGCCCTTC
>CBINDO010000056.1:0-35264 GCA_966249405.1 uncultured bacterium
CGCTGTTCACTTTGTACACGGGCGTGGGCAGTGGCCGCCTCGTTCGGCGCAAAGGTGCCGTCGATCGTGACGGAGAGTTCACCCCTCTCCGCCATTTCGCGCAGAGTGTCGAGCTCTTCACGCGTCTCCTGGGCAAACGCGACGGTGACCCGTTTGTCCGACGTGAGGTGGGTCCACATCCAACGCCACAGCTCGATGAAACGCGGGTTTGCAGTGAGATAACGTCCGTGTGGTTTGAGCGCTCTGAGACAGCGCGCGTAGTGTTTACCCGCGATGGTGACGAAGATGACGTCGTAAGACGCCGGAACGGCGAGCGCGTCCGTCACCGCGTGATCCACGACTTCGTCGGCGCCCAGCCGCTCGAGCCACGCGAGTTTGTGAGCCGCGTCCACCGCAGTCACGTGAGCACCAAACGTCTTGGCGATCTGCAGCGCAAAGCTGCCAATGCTGCCCCCGGCGCCGATGATCAACACCCTTTCGCCGGGACGGATCTGCGCTCGGCGCATGAAGTGCAGCGCGTTGAGCCCTCCGAGCGGGATGGCGGCAGACTGGGCAAACGAGAGGTTCGAAGGTTTGGCGGCGAGCGTCGCAGACTCTGGCACCGCAACCCGATCACCGTAGGCACCAAACCGCATGCCCGAGCTGCCGTAAACTTCCTCACCGACCCGAAGCCGCGTGACCTTTTCACCCACCGCCAGAACACGGCCCGCCAAGTATGCGCCCAACACGTGTTTACGCGGCCGCCGCCAGCCCATGACCAGCCGCAGCGGCAGCGCGAACCAAGCGACCGGAAAATGCATCGAGCGGAGCTCAGTATCGGACTTGGTTACCTCCACCGCGCACACGCGCACGAGCACCTCCTTGGCAGCCAGCGTCGGCTCCGCTACCTCCCCCAAATGCAAGACGGTGGGCGGTCCATACTCGGAATAGGTTACGGCGCGCATAGGTTCCTCCTCATCTTTCGAGCCGGTCTCGGGGTTTACTTACGCTGTAAGTTGTGGTCGCTCGTTACGGGGTAACGACTACTTTACCCAACACCTCACCCGCCGCAAGCGAACGAAATGCGGCCCTGACCTCGGTCAAAGGGTACGTCCGACCGAGCACCGGCCGCAACTGCCCGTCGGCGCACAGGCGAGCCACGTGGGTGAACTGCGAGAGGGACTGCTTTACGACGAGCACTCGGTATTTTCTACTCGAGAAGAGCGAACGGATTGCGCCCCAAATCGCAGTTTGCAGCAGGCGCGGGACCGGGCCGCCCACGATAAAGTACTGGCCGGTCCCGCTGAGCGAGCGCGCGTTGTCGCCCAGCGATCGACTACCGACAAAGTCGACGATCAGATCGAAGCGGGACGACTGTTTCGTGTAGTCTTCGCGCTCGAAGTCCACCGTCACGTCCGCCCCTAGTTGCTTCATCAGCTCGGCTTTGTCGGCGCGGTCTACGGCCACGACGTGTTTGGCGCCAAACGACTTCGCGAGCTGGATCGCGAACGTGCCGGAACCACCACCTGCGCCGTTGATGAGGACGGATTTGCCAGCTAGCTCACCTGCCGCCTGTACCGCCTGCAGCGCAACGACCCCCGCTTGGGGCACCATGCAGGCCTGTTCGAAGCTCAACCCGTCCGGGATGTGGGCCCAAAACTTGGCTGGAGCAACGACGTATTGCGCGAGCCCTCCCCAGCGCTCGAACAAGTCTGCGAACACGTGGTCCCCCGGCTCGAACCCGACCACGTTGCGCCCAACAGCTTCGACTTTACCCGCAACGTCCGAGCCTAGGATCGGGTAACGGGGCCGCCACAAGCCCCAGGCGCGAACGTAGGCGGGCCGCGCCCCCAGGAACTCCAAATCGGAGGCATTGAGGGAAGTGGCTGCTACTCGCACCAGCACGTCGTCATCGCCTGGTTTGGGAGTCGCCACCTCTTTGAGCTCGAGTTGCTCTGGAGGACCGTAGTGCGAATAAGTTGCAGCCAACATCAGCTTGACCTCGTCCCGCGTGCGCTTTTCCTGCGTTTTGCTGCCTTCGATGAGCCCACGACCGGTGTGCTGGCGACCGAAGCGAGCGCGCGCTCCAGTCCTTGCAATTGTAGGTCCAACCCGAACTCGAACTCGGCTCGGAAGTCGAGCGGGCCACGAGCGGTTTTGGGCCCTGCGGTGGCGACCATGACGTACTTCATCATCTCGACCAAGTGCGGAAACTCGGCGCTGGGTACCTCGGGCAACATGTTGCTCACCACTGCCGGCAACTCCGAGCGGGCGTGGGGCCACGTGACCTCTTGAAAACAGAACCCGTACAGAAAACTGTCCAGCGTCAGCAACGCACGATACGCCAAGTGCACGGGAAGACCTCCGCTCCGCAGACACCCCAACACCGCGTTGGTGGATCTCGACAGCACCGGCCCCGAGCGGATGGACTCGATCAACGTCGCCACCCATGGGTGAGCCAAAATCACCGTATGGGCGGAGAGGTAACGCAGACGGAGCTCACTCGCCCAATGCCCGGCAGTTGGCACATACACCTCGCCCCAAACCCGCTCCGCCATCGCGGCAAAGAGCTGCTCCTTGTTGCGGACGTGATTGTAGAGCGACATGGCTTCGACCCCCAACACGGAGGCTAATCCGCGCATCGAGACTGCACTCAGTCCACCTTCGTCCGCGAGCTCGACCGCCGCATTGACCACGATTTCGGGAGTCAGCTGCTTCCGTTTCACAACCTCTTGGCGCTGCGCTCGACGAACCACGCTCGATACTTACGCTGTAAGTATGCCGGCGGCAAGCGGCCGCTCGAAAGGACGACCGCGCTCCGCGCATCGAGAAACACGAAGCTGGCCCTCCGGACGGTTTGGGTAGTTGAGTGCGGGAATGCGCAACGCCACCCGCAGCCCACAAAAGCGAAAACGCGGTCGACCCAGGTTGGGCGACCGCGTTTCGCTACCGATCGCGGAACGTCAGGTCTCGTTCGGAGTTGGGCTCGTTTCCTTGCGCAGCGCTAGCAGAAACACGCCACCTACGACCGCAGCCGCGGCCAACAACACGAAGCGCATGCCTCCCTTCCAGAATCCGGCGCTGTATTCACCGTGATACTGAGCTTCCACCGCTTGGGCGATCTCGGGAGAGTCGTCGAAGCTATCCCCCTGAAACGCGACGGGCTTACAATCCCACATGTGCATGTACATCCAGAACACGCCGAAGATGGAACACTTGTAGCCCGCTTGCCAACCCGCCATCTGCTGCTTGGCCTCGGCCAGCTGCTCGGGCTCGACGCCCGCAAACGCGGCGTCGGGGATGGGGCCCGACTCGAAGATGTCTTCACCAGTGTTGATGATGGCGAAGCCACGACGCGCATGAGCGGCGTCGGGCGCCGCACACAGGCCGGCGAACAGGAACGTTCCGAATAACAGAGTGAATAGAGTGCGTTTCATAGTTGGTGTTGCTCCTACGTCGAGGAGGCGGAAACCTCCCCGCGCCGAGTGTGCAAAACAACGGAACGGCGCGAAAGCACGATCCTGCAGTGCGTTCAATCGCCGTTAGCCAAGACCGACAGAGGAAGCGTTTACACCAATGATTCCGGCCACTTTTGTCGCCACGGAGTGGTTTCACCGACCGGTGAGAAAACGTCTCGAGATTCCCACCCAGGGTTGGCGACGCGATCTACGGTACGTGGTAGCAGGCCGTGGACCGAGTGCTAACCACATGCACGCCGACCTGGGTACGACGTAGCAGTCGCGCCCAACATCCTGCCACTCAGCCGCGACGAGCCACACCTGTTGGGTTGTTCATTGCCAGAGTCGGTTCAACGGACCGAAGCCGGTGGTCGACGTAGACCTCGCTATTGAACGACGCCTGAAGTCCCGGCGCTACTCGGCGCCGGATAACTCGGGAGAGCGAACTCCGGGTCGACTCGCTCCGAGCCGTCCAGACCCAGACGGATCAGGTCACGTTCCTGGGACAACACGAATGGTGGAACGACGACGTCCGCGGTCGGCGTGTACACGTAAACCGGCAACTCCGCTTGCAGCATGTCGACCAGCAGCTGCCGGTCGGGCAGTTGCACTTTGGTCACGTCCGGGCGCGCACCGAGCACTAACTTGTAGTAAGTAAACACCGCGTCGTATTGCCATTCGGGCGGCGTCGTGAAGTTGGCGATGAACGCACCCTGAGGCAACTGTTCGACCAAAGTTTGCGCGTAGTCGTCAGCGCCCCGAAAGGCCGACAAATCCTGGTGTGGGAAGCTCCGCACCGCCCGATACGTCACGGCTGCGCTGAGTAAGCCCGGGATCAGGTAACTCGCATTGACAGCCCGCCACTCGTACTCCGCCAGCTGCAAGTGGAGCCATTCGCCGCCCATCCCGGCCAACGTCGCCAACAACACGAGTCCCGGCATCAAAAACACCTCCGGGTCGTGGACCCAGTAGGGCAGGAACGCGACGAAGTTGCCGAAGATGGCGAGCATGACCACCGTCCACTCGACGCGCCGTACGAGGCGCGCAGAGACGGCTGCCCCGATACAAGCCAGCGCGACGCCGGGCGGCGTCAAGGTCTCCCAGATCAAGCCGACGAACCACCACAACCGCTCAGCGGTGGGGACGTGAAAGAACTGGCCATAGGTGCCTCCGGTGATCACCCACTCGAACTGCTCCCAGGTGCGTGGATCGCCGAAGTTCAAGGGCGCTCCCAACGCAGCGCGCAGGGGTAAGAGTACGAACACCGTCGCGCCGAACAAAAACAGAGCTGCCGCTACGACGTAGTCGCCGAAGTTCGGTCGCACCCGCCGCGCCACGACAACCAACGAGACGAGATACCCGAATCCGAGCGTCGCGATGAAGTAGTGCACGCCGAGTCCGAATCCCGCGAGCCAACACGAGAGCCACACGGGTCCGATGCGCCTCGAACGCAAGGCGTTCAGGAGCAAGCTCAAGATCCCGAACGCACAACACAGACCCGGGCCGTAAACCTCGGCGACCGTTGCGTTGGCCCAGACCAAATCGCTAGTGCCAACCAGGAGCGCGCTAGCAGCCGCATAAAACGGTCGCGTCCCCAACTGCTGCCCGATCGTAGCGAGCAAGCCCATGGCGAGCGCCATCGTGCCGGCGCTGAACGCGTTGACGACGAGCGCAGGCGAAAACGGCAACCAGGTGAGCAGGTGCGTCACCAAGACGTACGCTGGATAACCCGGAGGGTGCGGGATCCCCCACACCTTGGCGGCGGTGACGAACTCTGCGCTGTCGTACCAGAATACGTTGCGACAAACCGTCGAGCCGTAGAGCACTAGCAGTGCTGCGGCCACCGCCGTCGGGGCAATCCAAGAGAGACGTGGGGCCGGTCGCGTCGCTCCGGCGGTCTCGGGCATCCAATAGTCGCTGGGCACCCGCGGGGCGCTCGGCCAACGTTCACCCGCGAGCATTCACACCTCTAAAGTCGGTAACACGGTCAGACCACGTTGGCTCTTGCGCGGCGGGTCGAGCCACGGCTGCGTCTCGAGCCGCGGCCTTTGTTCACCCTTCGAGGAATACCCGAGGCGTCCGAACGCCTTCTTGTAGTCGGAGAAGCGGCCGCCCGCGCGCACCGCTTCGAGTAGCGCCTTACCCTCCTCGAAGTCACCTTGCGCCAACACGTATTCGACCCAAGCCCACTTGGCGCTCGTGGCGCGCACGTCCGCGCGACCGCGCAGGCCTTTGCGTAGCCGCTCCAAGCGGTCCGTCACCACGTCGATGCCCGCGAACGGCTGACCGTCGAGGGGTGTCTTGCGCTTGGCGCAAAATGGCGCGATGCCGAGCGCGACCGGGATCAACTTCGACAACTCGGCGATGAACTCGACGCCTTCGTCGATGTCCGCATCCGTCTCACCGGGCAGTCCCAACATCAAGTACAACTTCAGGCGGTCCATGCCAACGGCGCGCGCGTTCTCGGCAGCGATCCGATAGTGGGGCTCGCGACCGCGACGTTCGATCGTCTCGCGCATGCGTTCGCTGATGCCGTCGAGCGCCGTCGTCAGGGTGTGATAGCCGGCACGATGCAGCGCCGTCACGAACGGCAGCTTGAGGCGATCGGGACGCAAACTCGACAAGCCGACGCGTTTGCCCTGGTCCGCGAGCGTGTCCAAGATCTCGACGATCCGCGGGTGATCGCTCACCGCGGCGCCCACCAAGCCGACCTTGGTCGCGTCTTTTGGGATCAGGCTGATGATGCGCTCTTGTTCGACCACGCGCATCCCGCCGTTGGTGGTGCGCCGCATCACGCAGTACTTGCAGCCGCGACTGCAACCGCGCTCCGTCTCGATCAGGAACATGTTCGAGAGCTCGGTGTGCGGAGTGCGGATCACGCTGGTCGCCGGCAAGAGCTCGTCGGCACACTTCGCCACGGGCTTCAACTCGCGGTCGATCGACGGCACGTACACGTGAGGATGCGCCGCTAGCTGCTCGAGCGCCGCCTTACGACTCTCCGCCCCGAACAACACCGAGATGCACCACTCCGCCAACCCCTCGGCTTCGCCGATCACGATCGCGTCTACGAAGGGACCGAGCGGCATGGGATTGGAGAAAGTGAGCGGCCCCCCGGCGAGGATGAACGGGTCGTTGTCGCGACGCTCCGCGGCCAACGGCGGGATACGCGAGGCGTCGAGCATCCGCACCAAACCCGCCAACTCGAGCTCGTAAGCGACGCTCACGGCGATCACTGGATAGTCGGACAAGGGTAACAGCCGCTCGTAGCTGTACGGCGTCTCGCACACGTCCGCTTTGTCGGCACCGTCCGGCAAGAACACGCGATCGGCGCACACCCCCGGCATGTTCTGGATCTCGCGGTAGATGCTCTGATAGCCGAGCGAGCTCATGCCCACGCCGTACGGCGACGGATACGTCAACGCGACGCGCAGCGGGGCGTCTTTATCGAGGCGGCCTACTTCGTCCGCGAGCCGCGCGGCGATCAAGCGGCGGGTGGATTGAGAAAGCATGGGGGACGTGCGGTATACCGCAAAAAAGCCGCTATTGGCGCTTTTGTCCGGGCGGGTGCGCTGTGACGGTATAAAAGGGCCCGCCTTGTCCCAAACAGAACGCCGCTCCGGCAAAAAAGCGCCCCCTTCGTCGGAACCCGCCGCCCCCGTGCCTGCACCGAGGCAGCGCCGCGCGTTGACGCACGTCGGCGGCGAGGTGGAATACACGGGGGAAGCGGCGTTCGAACAGGCGTGCACGTCGGCGCTGCTGCAGCGCTCGAGCGAAGAAGAGGTGCGCGCCCACGTGCACGGGTTTCACGCCTATCCCGCCCGTCTGCATCCAAAGACCGCCGCCGAGTTGATCAAGCAACTCTCGGCGCCAGATCAGACCGTGCTCGACCCGTTTTGCGGCAGCGGCACCGTCCTGGTCGAGGCACTCGCTGCGGGACGTCGAGCCGTCGGCACCGACTTGAACCCGCTCGCCGTGTTGCTGGCGCAAGCGAAGTGCAAGGGGTTGTCCCCGCACCAGCAGGAGGAGCTGCTGCGAGCGGCTGCCGAAATCAAGGACTTCGCCGATGGACGCCGGCTCGACAAGGCAGGTCCGATCCGCAAGTACGGGGCGGAAGAGCGCGCGATGTTCGACGTTCACGTCCTCCTCGAGCTGGATAGCTTGCACGCCGGCATCGGCAAGTTGAACAAGGGTCCGCTTCAGACGCACTTGCAGTTGGTGTTGTCGTCGATCCTCGTCAAGTTGAGCCGCCAAACCTCCGACACCGTGGAGCGTGAGACACCACGGCGAATCGCCGGTGGTTACACGGCACGGTTGTTTTCGAAGCGCACCGAAGAATGGGTCCGGCAGGTACGTGAGTTCGAAGAGCTTGCGCCTCATCCACGGCCCAAGTTTGCAGCTTACGTGACAGACGCTCGTAAACTCGATCCGGTTCGGGACGCGTCCGTGGACCTCGTGGTAACTTCTCCCCCCTACCCCGGCGTCTACGACTACTACGCGCACCACGCCATGCGACTACGCTGGCTGCAGCTCCGGTCGGGCGAGTTTCAGCGCTCGGAGATCGGTTCCCGCCGTCAGCTGTCGGACAGCAGCGACCCACAGACCGTGTGGCGCGACGACCTGTCGGCGGTCATGAGGCAGCTGGAGCGCGTGATGAAGAAGGGCGCACTGGCGTGCTTCGTGATCGCGGACTCGGCGATCGGCCGAACGCTGCTCCGCGCCGACATCGAGACGCAACGAGCCATCGCAGGTGGTTCCCTGGCCCTCGTGGCTCACGCGCGTCAGACGCGCCCCCTATTTCACCGTGCCACGGAGCAAGCGTACAAGAGTTCCCCCCGCTACGAGCACTTGTTGGTCCTCCGCCGTAGCTGAGCCCGCCTCCCAGCGGTCACCAGCCCCCCGTTTCGACCCTCCCGACGCTGCTGCGCCTCCTCATGCGATTGGCATGCTTGAAAAGCAATGCCGTCCGAGGCGAGCAGCGTGGGAAGTCGGACCGCAGAACCGAATCAACTCAAGCAGTAGCCTTGCGCTTACCGAGCGCCGTGATCTCGGCGCGGACACGCTTGAGGTTTGCCTCTTGGATCTCGATGCGCTTTTCGAGCTTCTTTATCTCGGCTTTCGAGAGCAAGTTGAGGCGAGTCAAATCCGAGTGCAGATCTCGCTTTTCGAGTTGCTCCACCGCGCGCACGATCTCCACCGAGGTCTTGCCGCCACGTCCCGGTGAACCATAGTTCTCTTTCACCAACTGCTCCAACTTGAGCACGCTCCACGCCTGCTTCTCGACCTTACCGAGCAGTTCACGACGCTTGGAAACGGGCAGCGATGCGGTCGCCACGAAGTGACGCATGTCGAGGTTCTTCCATGGCGGATTCAAGCCGAGCTCTTTGGCGGTGCGGTAAACTCGTACACAACGGCTCAACGTCGAGACGCTTGCGTTGCGGAGCACTTCCCCCTTCAAACGACGCAGGCTCCACTCTTGACGAGCACGCGTGTCCGTCCAGTCGAGGTTCTCCAAGATCAGTTGCCCGATGCGATAACAGTCATCCACGGTGAGAGGTGTGTCCTTCTCGTGAATGGCCGAAGGCCAGGGTAAGGCCTTGACGTCTTTTGCTTCGATGCTCTTCGGTGTTCGTTTTGTTCTCGCGGTCATGGTCAGCTTTTTAGCCAACCCGGGAAAACCTGGCAACATGGATGTAGTGGGTCATGTTTGCCATTTCCACGTATGTTACACGAGATAGGTGTCTTGCAGCACGCCCTCGCAGCGTCTCACCCGCGACACGAACAAAAAGAGGATGCTCGGTACTCGACGGTGAAGCACCCCGAGCCCGTTCTGTTGGTGACACACCGTTTCACCACACGGCGCTCGGCCCAGTGACACCAAAGTGCCATAGCCTCGCGTCGGCAGCTGTACCACCGTTCGTTTGTTCCACTGACCGCCGGCGCACCCTTTGCCGGCTGCCCTTGCTCTACTGGCTTGCTCTACCCCAGCTTGCTTTTCTGGCTTATTTGCCCTGGTCCGCTTCCTCTGGCCTTCCCCAACGATTCCCACGCCACGAGTCGCTATGCACTTCGGACCGCTTTTGACTGACGGGTATCCATCACCCAAAAGCAACTCTCCCGGAGTTACGCCACCCGTTCGCTTAGGTACACCAGCACCTGCACAGTTGCACCAAAAAAAAGCGAACGCACGCGCTGGAATCGGGTAGTCGGATCGCCACGGGCCATGACGCAGTGTCGTCACACGAAACCAATGCACGGCTCCGTGACGGTGTGGCGCGAGTGGCCGGCAGCGCAACGTTCACTTAAGAGCGAAGTCGTGGCATTTGTTGAGGGTTTCTAGCCCACACGGCCATCGGGCGACGCGCCTCCAGTCGGCGACGCATGACATGACCACGTCATTCGGGCCAAGCCTGTAGCCACGAGTCCAACGGCTGACGCCAATACGCCGCTGCGGCCTCAGCCACCAGGGACCGCGGTTTGCGGCCGTCGGCGAACAGACGTCGCGCTGGTTGACGGCGAGTGGCGCTGCGTAGCCCACTATAGCCACGCCGCAAGTAGCCCGATGTGTCGGTCCATGTCGACTCGTGACGGCACCGTTTCGTCACCCCGGCAAGAGTCGTTCGCGCTGGGCTGACGCGACGCGGCAGCGCTCGGTGTGGGTAGTTGATTCCAACTGCCAACGCGGAGAAACACCTCGATGGGGCCGACCGTTGGGTCCGACGTCTCGCCCGTGTACCACCGACCTGGCGGCCGTGACGAATTCGGTCCGAGTGCGAGTGGTGGTGCTCACGAACGATGACGCCGTACCGCAACCCGCGGCCTCCGTCACCGAGGCGTCGATGCCCTACCTAGGTGTTTCTCCGTGCGACCTGCCGCGGCGAGGGTTGAACCGTGCTCCGTTGACGCGCAGAGGCGCAGGTGTGGGAGCGACCGCGATGATGCCGCAGCCTTGCCCAGCGGAGTCGACGACGCAGCCGCGTTTGCTTGCGCGTCGACCCGCACAAATATTCCGGGCGCCGGAGGACCTTGCGGCTCGACGCAGCTTTGACCACTGCGCGGTTGCGACAGTGTCTTTGGGAGCAGGTGCTCGAAACCGGTTTTTTGGGCAGAACGCGTGCCGACCAGGCTCGGGCGGTCGTTTTCCCTCGACTCTTGGCGTCACTGTCTCGACCGGTCACCTGTTACACTGGGTCGCAAGTGCCACTTTGGAGCAGATCAGCTCTGCTCTTGGTCGGACGCGTTGGACTCGAGCCAGCCCAGCGCTGCCTCGGCCGCGGCCAGGTTGGTCGCGAGAGGCACGTTGTGCACGTCGCAGATGCGCATGAGCGCGTTGACGTCGGGTTCGTGGGGCTGCGCCGTGAGCGGGTCGCGGAAGAACACCACGGCCAGCACTTTTCCCTCGGCCACGGCCGCGCCAATTTGCTGGTCACCACCCATCGGGCCCGACAGCAGTGGCGTCACCGTGAGCCCCGCCTTCTCACGCAGGATCGACCCGGTCGTCCCCGTCGCGATCAGATCGAACCGTGCCAGAATTTCCCGGTGATCCTTGGCAAAGGCGATGAGGTCGAGCTTCTTTTTGTCGTGCGCGATCAGCGCTACCGTTCGTCTGGTGGATGGCACGCCGGCGAAGATACCCGCCGGCCTGCCTCTCGCCAAGCCAATCCCAACGCTTTGTGTGGAAGCGTTATCGCGGTAACACTTTCCGGTGCCCTTTCCCTTTGTTGCGGTGACGCTGCCCGACGATACGCCACCGGCGTACGTGGCAGGCCTACTGTCGGCGTGCTCCCAAGCGTATCCGGAAGGCAGTTGTCGCAGAGACTCGGATAGTTCGTCACCCGCAACGAACAGCGCCGAGGGGACGGGGTCGCCGAAGCCCGAGGTGAACGTCGTACCCGACCCACCTCGCGCAGCCGCGGTCGAAGACGGTGAGAGTCCCAAAGACGTCGTCATCCTCGCCAATATCACTTGGTCCGACGCGACAACCGCAACCGTCCTCCTGGGCTTGCCCCACTGGCGCAATCAGCGGTGGATCGAACGTAGCGTGCCTTTCAAGGAGCACGACCAGCCGCTCGAGCGGTATCGCGCTCTCGGATTTACGGTCGGAAGTCTCGCCGTGACCGTGGCGGAGGTTGCCCGCCTCGAGCGCGAAGCGCGGGAACCTCTGCCCGAGTCGCCAAAGCCGCACTCCGAGCCGCCACCCGAAGCCAAACCTCAACCCCCTCCACCCACCAGCAAGCCGCTAACACCGCCGCGGCCCAACGACCCGCTCGACACCATCGACGCACGCGAGCCTCCCGACGACGACGAGCCCAGCACGTTGTTCGTGCGCGGCTACGTCGCAGGCGAAATGGGTGAAGGCTTCGACACCGTGCGCAAAGGCGGAGCGCTGGGGCTGGGGTTGTTCGGCCGGCGCTGGGGAGGTCACGTGAGTGGCTATTACACGGACGCTTCGCGCAGTGGCCTGGATGCCACCTTTGCCGGGTTGGAGCTGACGCTCGATCTGCGCTTCGAATGGGAGATGCTGGAGGCGAACGTTCGAGTTGGCGGCGGCTACGGCAATCTTACGGCGCGTATCGACAAGGAAGCGTCCGCCCTGTATCCGACTGGCATCGTTGGTGTAAATCTGATGCCTTCCCGCTGGCGCTGGGCTCCCTACTTCGGTTTTGGCATGCGCCTGTTCCGAGGCGTCGAGACGGATGCTCCTGGCCTCGATACCCTCGGACCGCTCACGCCTTACCTCCAGCTGGGGCTCGCGCTCGGGTCGCAGTCGAACAGTCGTCGTTGAGGTGCGTCAACACCGTTCACTCTGCACAGCCAGTGTCAGAGATTAACCTTCAACGTTCACTCGGCATGCTCGAACCGGCGTCGAACGATGGCCAAACCTCCGCGTCCTGAACCGGTTGCGCCGAGGCGTCTTCGAATGACGAGGGCGGTGGTGGTATGCATTGCCCGAAACTGCAGATCAGCCCAGGGCTACACTCGAACGATTTCGTGCAGTACCGACACGACCGGTATTCCAAATCGCAAACTGGCAAGGAGAACTCGCGGAAGATGCAGTCCCGGTTGCTCGAGCACTGAGGCTCACATGAAAGCCGAGCCAACTCGCACGAAGATCCGGGCCAACACTGACTGCTGCCCGGCTTGTAGCATTGGAAACACGTGCCGTTGATGGGATAGGGCTTGTCCGGCGGGCAAGCAGGGTATGGCGGCGGTTCGAAGTCGTCGTTCGTGTCGAAGGTGAATACCGCGCCACCGGTGGTTTCGCTCGATGCCGGCGTCGCACTCGACACCTCCGCGCCACTTGGAATCGATTCCAGCCGTGTCGGCTGTGACGCGTCCGTGTCTCGCCAGGTCGACTCGTTCTGCGCGGAGGTAGTCACGTCCGTGCCCTCGTCGGCGATCAGGTCGAGACGCTTCAGCGGTGAGCACGCTAACCAGACGGGCGCGCCCGCCAAGGCCAACCGAAGCAGCATCGGGGTCGATTTCGATTGAAAGGCGGTCATCGCGCCAAGATCCTGACAGGGTCCGACCTCGACGGCAACGGTCGTCGCGCGCCAGAGAGCCGTCGGATCCACCTGACTCTCCCGCAACGGGATTACCCCACAGATTGTGCCTGATGTGCCGTTACACGGTTACAGTCGGTTCGGAACAACATGCTATTGATGTCCAACACGTCCAGCTCGGCCCGCCCATGGCTGCGCCCGGTTCGCCCGGGTCAGTCCGAGCAGCTTTCGGACGAGGATTTGATCGCGGCGATCGTCGCAGGTAACGATCGCGTCGCTGCGGCCCTCTACGATCGCCTGGCCGGAGTCATCGACCGCTCCCTGTTTCGTGTCTTCGGGCGGCGGGAGCCGGATCATGACGATCTCGTGCAGAGCGTTTTCGAGCAAATTGTGCTGACATTGGCGCGCGGTAGTTACGCGGGCAACTGCAGCCTAAAAACCTGGGCATCTCGCATTAGCAGCAATGTGGCTCTCAATGCCCTCCGCTCGCGCCGCCGGGAGCGCAAAGTGGTCGACCGCACCGCAGACATCCCGGGTGAGGGCCAATCCTCGAATACGTCCATGCCGCCTCTGGCTGCTGGTGGCGCTGGTAGCATCGACATGGAGCGCCAGTCGAATGCTCGCGCGCTGCTGCGGGTGGTCATGGGCGAACTGTCGGAGATGAATCAGCGCCGAGCGCAAGCGGTCATCCTCCACGACATCGAGGGTTACGACCTCGAAGAGATCGCTTCCATGACCGAGGTGTCGGTCGCGGCCGCACAGTCGCGGTTGGTACGCGGTCGAAAAGAGCTGCTCAAGCGGCTCGACGCGCAGGAAAAACGCGCGCACCTGAAGCGCAGCGCCGGGTTTGGCGACCTGCGTGAAACAGTGCGTGACAAGGATACAAATTCCGCCGCCACTGGTGATGCGGATGTCGATGACCTAGACGAGGCCGCATTCGTGGAGAATCGACCACGAAATACGCCTACTTTGCCTCGAGGATTTGACTCTGCTGCTAGTAGTCGTCGAGGGTGGAAGACCAGCGAAAGGGACGAATCGTGACCTCACCGCGCGAAACCAATACACCGCTTGATCCGGGCCTTGCGCGCTGGCTCGAGCCGTTGCGCGAGCTGAATCCGGCCGTCTCGGAGGGGGCCGACGATGCCCAGCAGCTGCGACGCGCCGAACACATCCAGAAGTTGAGCGCGCTGATCCGCAACGTCCCGGCGACGCAGCAACGGACCAAGCGCCGCACACAGTGGGCGTGGGGATTTGCAGCCGCCGCCGCGATGGCGGTAGCAGCAGGGGCCACCCTATTCGTTCAAACCCAGCAGCCGGTGGTGGCAACGCACCAGGTAAACAACAACGACAACGCCAACCTGCGGCAGCTGTGGGGGCAGGTCGTCGCGCGCCGGCACGGTGGAAAAACCGAGGTTTTGGCAGCCGGCTCTGGCATCGGAGCTGGGGACGAACTGAGCACCACCGCCGAAGGGTACGCCAGTTTGGACGTCGGCCGCGTCCGGGTCGATTTGTCGAGCGCCACCACGGTCGAGTTGATGCGCACCGAGACGCGCAATCAAGCTTACCGGCTACGAGCCGGGCGAGTCGATCTCAGCGTGCCGCACGTGCCGGCGGAGAAGCAAAACCTCGAGGTGGTAACCCCGAACGCGACGGTTCGAGTGCGCGGAACGGTGTTCTCGGTCGAAGTGGACAACCAGTCGGGTACCCCGGTGACGCGGGTGCAGGTGACGCGAGGCAGCGTCGGCGTAGAGCACAACGGCAGCCAACAAATCGTCGAAGCTGGGCAAACCTGGTCCTCGGTGAACGCTGCCGTGGACGACGTGGTGGCGGCTGAGCCTGAAGAAAAGGCCGAGCCGCTGGCGAACGGAGCGACCGTCGGTCAACGCAATCAATCGCCGGAGCGCAGTAGCCTCCGGGAGCAAAATCAGCTGTACTCACGGGCCCTGCAAGCGCAACGTCGAGGCAACCACCGTTTGGCGGTGCAGCTCTTCAGCACGTTGATTCGCAAGTACCCCGACTCACCCCTCGGGCCATCGGCGGAGAGCGAGCTCTCGCAGTCGCGCGCCGAACTGCAGAATCAGCAGTGACTTTCCGATGAGTGGACGCGCAACAGGTCGCGCCACCACTCGGGCATAGGGTACTCGGGAACCCTCTCAGGGGCGGAGGTTGAGGCGCTGCACGGTGGCGGGCTTGGAGGTCGTCACGAAACCGTCCGGCACCTGGCGCCGTGGCTCCAACAAGCTGGGCTCGGCCGTAGCTGACTCGCACGCTTGGGCCCGCGTGTTCATGGCCTCACCGAACGCCTGCAGGCTGCGCCCGGTAACGTCGACCCGGGGCGAATACACCGAGAAGTGGTCGTAGTCCTTATAATAGGCCCGCGCACCATCGTCATAGCCGGCCAGCATCCAGAACATGGCGCCGGCTGCACCACGTAGCTGCAAGCGCTCGTTCCAGCGAGCGAGCGCGGTTGCTCGCCGCTCGCCTCCGGACACTATTTCGAGCGTTCGCTCGTCGCGCTTGACGGCGACGTTGTACTCCTCGAGCACGGCCGGTTTGCCCACGCGGCGCGCCGAGTCGAGATGATCCTCGATCCACTGCTCGCCCCACGTTACCGGCTTTCCCCAGTGGTCCGGGTACAAGTGGAACGTCGTGTAATCGATGTTCTCGAGGCCGATCAGCGCCTCGTGGTCGACGCCGTCCTCTCCCGAATACAGAGCGCCCTGGCGTCCGGCATAAAACCCCTCGTCTCCCACTGAGATTAAGTGATTGGGATCGATTGAGCGGATGTAGTCCGACATCTCCTCCGCCCAGCGGGTTATCGTGTCCGGCTGCCAGCCAACGAGGTCGTCGTAGGACTCGTAGTTGCGCATGCGGGGTTCGTTCGCCAACCCCCAAGCGAAGATGAAGGGGTCGTCTTTGTACGCGACGCCAGTAAACACGTTGACCCGGTTCACCAGATGCGCAACATAGTCCTTGTACGCCTGCTTCACGCGCGGGTCGGTATAGAAGTGGTGGTGCTTCGATAACCCGAACCACGTCAGGTATTGGTCCATCCCGCCGAAGTCCCGCCAGTTGTTCGTCAGGACCATCACGATCCGAATATTTCGTTCGCGCGCCGCGTACAGGAGATAGTCGAGTCTTTCGAGCCCGTGGTCGCCGTCGTTGTAGGCGGGTTTGCCCGCCGCCGCGTCCCAGTATTGGAAATACACTCCCTCCTTCGTGCCGTCTCCGTCCATGGCGGCAACGCTACCATCCAACGCGCCCCGGTCCGTGAAGGCCCAGTGGCGGAATACCTGGATCCCCATGGCCGCGGCGGTGTCGAGCACGTCATCGACCATCTTTCGGGACTTGAAGATCAAGTAGTAGTTGTTGGTGCCAAGGAAGCACAATGGTTTGCCCTCGAGCAGGAAGACGCCAGCCGGCGCGGTAGACCTGTTCAGTGGCTCAGCCCCATCGGGACCAAGGCTGCCCGGCGCTTGGCTCGACTTCGGAGCCACGCTCGAAGCACACGCGCTCGCAGCTAGAGTCGCGGCTAGGGCCGAGGCGCACGAGTGACGCGAAACACGCGAGGGACGAGCGGGCGTGTGCGCGGTTTGCGGCATGCAGAGGGGTGCCTATTACGCCACACGCGGCGCGTGCGTCAAGGTAGGTGCGCCCTTGCGAGGCGGCCAGAGGCCGCGCCAAGCTCCGCGGACTTGGTAAACGGGGTGTTTTTGCGTGACACCGAGCCACTCCACCCCCCTTCGTGGCACTGCTCAAAACATCACGTGTTATCTTGCACACACCACCGCATCACGACCGTACATCTCATCAAATTAACACTCTGTTTCGCCGAATTTTCAATGCCATGGCGCCGTCACAGTATCACTGACAAGCATTGCTCTGGCACCGCAACTAGAACTGGAAAAAAGCTCCCACCCGTGTAACACTCAGCGTCTCAGGCAAGGGGGGACGCATGTATTATTTCAGTCGCAAGAACTGGGTGAGGATGGAGAGCCCGCAGTTCGCGCTACGTGTCTTGGGCGCACTTCAATGGCAAAGGTCGTCGCGCAAGTACTCGCGTGCCTTGGAGACGCTTCGACGTCTGGCACCTCGGACGCTCGCGGAGGTCACCGGCGTGTCGCTGGTGGACTCCGTCGTGCTCGGCAGTTATCGCCAGGGCAACTCGTTCGTCTTGGAGCTTCACGGTTCCACACTGTCGGGAGGCGATGAACGCGTGCACGGCGCGCGCGTTCAGTTGGTGTTGGCCAATGCCGTCGTCGAAGACGCCCCCCCGAACGGGGCTTGGATCGTCCAGGAAGAGTGGAGTCTCGCGAACGCCGGGCAGGGTGGACCCGGTACCGTAGATGGCAGGCCGCGCTTCCGCTTGACGGCACTGTGCACCCGCGGTCAGCTCGCCCTGGAGTGCGACGACGCGGAGCTGTTCATCTCGGAAGCGATGCCGCGGAGCGAAGTGGTACCGCGAGCGGTCCTTGGACAAGAACGCACCGCCTGACCGGGTCGGCCGCTGCGCACGCTGATCGAGGGCAGGACGAGTGACTAGCCCATTCGAGGGAGTTCTCGCCGTCCGCCCTACAATCAAGTATGTTTCGGGGGTGAGCCGGCTATCACGTGTGACCCTCGAGTTCAGCGCTTTGGCGATTTGCGTCGTCGTAACGGGATGCGGAGGCCGCACCGAGCTGGACAATCGACCCATCTTGCGGTCGACCTCGACGCCGAGGCCGACCCCCACCCCCGCGACCACACCTCCCCCTGCGAAGCCCGGTAACACCGGAACTGGCGGCGGAGGCCAGTCGGAGATGCCGATCGGGACGAGCAACGACTTAGGCGAGTGCGAGCTCGGCCCAGCGCCACGCCCTGGCCAAGACTGTGCGTACCTCGCAAGGAACCGGTGTTACTCCAATCCGATAAGTGCGTGCGCCTGCATCTGCCCGCGAAACGCCGGCGACACGACGTGCGCCGAGTCGTTCTTCCCGAACGAGCAAGGTTCGATCGACGTCAATTGTTTCGTGTTGTAGCTCCGATGAGGCAGCTTGGCGGAGTGCGTCGAAAACCATCCGTCATCACTTGAATAGATCAGCGTGGCTACTGCGGGCCGCTGGCGAACGCTCTCGGAGCGAACAACGATGGCGGTGTCGGGTACACCACTACCATGCACTGCCGCGCGTTGTTTTCGACGGTCACCTTGGCTGGGCTCTGGCTGAACGGGTGTGGAGCGGATCCAAAGTCGGGCCCCGCGTCGGCTTCACCGAACCCGGCGTCCACATCGAGCAGTACAGCTGCTCCGACTGGTGCGACGTCACCGCCGGTGCCCGCGGCCGAAACCGAACAGATCGTCATACCCGTAGACGATGACACCGATGGCGCCGACGTTCCCCCGGCGCGCGAGTGCCAACGGGACGTTTACGAGGCGAAACCGGTCGAGCTAAACCTCCTGTTACTCGTGGACCTCTCGGGTTCGATGCTCACGAAAGTCGACGAGGAGACCTTGGATACGCAGTGGGAAGCCGTGCGAGTGGCGATCCGAGAATTCGTGAGCTCCACCGATGCCGACGGGCTGGGGGTCAGCATCACCTACTATCCGGTGCTCGAAGAGCGCACGGCGTGCATGGAAAACGCGGTCTGCGACGACGGGCTCGCGTGCGTCAGCGCCGTCTGTGCGATCCCGACGCTCTACGACTACCCGATCCCCTGTCAATCACAGGCCGATTGCCCGTGGCAACTCGAGCTCGAAGACGGTTCGCTCGTCGCAGACGAGTGTGTGTTGCCCTCCTCCTGCACCAACTACCCCCTCCAGTTCTGTCTCATCGACGACAACTGTCCCAACGGTGACACGTGCGACGTCGACGCTGGGCCGATCGGCGCGTGCCCAGGCGCCAACTCTTGCGCGGTCGAAGATTACGCAAACGCCGCGGTTCCCCTCCAAGTGCTCCCTGATGGCAGAGCCGAGTTACTCGCCAGCCTCGACGAGAGTTACGTGGACTTCTACTCCACGACACCCACGCATGTCGCGCTGAAGGGCGCCTTCGAGCAGGTTCGAACCTGGCGCGAGCAGGAGCCTCAGAAGCGTTCGGTGGTGGTACTGGCAACCGATGGCATCCCCGAGGGTTGTGAGACATTTCTCCAACCCGACGCGGCCCAGACTACTCTCGAGGTCCTGCAAGCAGGTACCGACGAAGGGGTGAGCACGTTCGTGATCGGTGTCTTACCGGAAGATCCAGGCAGCAGCCCTGAATTGACGGAGCTGTTGGCGTTGCAGACCGAGTTCCTCGGCTCGATGGCTAGCGCTGGTGCCACCCAAGCGCCGGTATTGGTTCGGGCGGATGTGAACACGACGCAGGCCTTCCTGGAGGCGCTCGACCAAGTTCGAGCGGTGGCGTTACCTTGCGACTACGAACTGCCGGAGGGTACGACCGACTTCGACCACGTCAACGTCGAGCTGACGGCCGCCGGCGAGACGAGCACCTTGCCAAAGGTGGACAGTCGCGCAGCGTGTGACGGAGCGGGTTGGTACTACGACAGCGACGAAACCGCTGCCGATGACGCGCCGAGTCGCGTCGTGTTGTGTCCAACGGCGTGCGAGTCCGCCAAACAGGTGGACGCAGAGCGCGTCGATGTGGTGCTCGGCTGTCCAACGATCCGCCAAATCCAGTGAGGCGTACGTCGGGCTCGTGCGGCAGGCGCCGCGCCGGCGTCCAACGGTTACCTATCGAAGTACCACCCCCCTGCGGTAAGCTCGAGACGACTCACGACGCGCCGAGCCAAGCCCGAGTCGTCCAAGGTCGGGCGCTTGCGTTCGCAGCTTTTCTACGCACGCGCGACTTTTCCGCACGCGGCCACGCGTGGACTTGGCAACCGAACTCGGGGGCTCGTGGGCTCTCGTCTTTGGATGCGCTTTCTCGCACCATTCGAACCCCCTCATGCCCAAGCGCGGTTCGAAGTCGAACCGGTGCACTGTTCTATGCCCGCGGCTCATCGATCTCGCTGCATCTCTCCCTTCGCCCACGCGAACCCATCATCCGCTGCAGGCGGGAGAGGTTCCAAACCAAGTTCACGCCCGCACGCCGCGCCCGTGTTCCTGGGACCGCTCGCAAACCTCCTGCTCGGCACGGCGTTGTCGGCGTGTAGCGCCAATCGCTTCGACTCGACGGAGAACGCGGCGCGACCGGGCGAGTCGAGCGACCCCCCCGCGGCCGACGGCGGGTTCTCGACCAGCCGCCCTCGGTTCGAGTCGACATCCGTCGACGCGACGTCGACTGCCGACGCAGCGATCGCGGAAACCTACGAAGTAACGTCCGACGCGCCATCGCTGACGCGCCAAACGAGTTCGACGTCGGATACGGCGGGCATCGAGACGGAACGGGGCGACACGGCCGGGTCGAGTCCTACCGAGTCGTCCTCGACTGCACCGACGTCAATCACGTTCGACACGAACACCACGGCAGGCGGCTCGCCAACGTCGACGTGGCCGTCCGCACCGTCCACCGGCGCGCCGAGCGGCACCGGCGAGTTATCCTCGCATAGCTCCGACCTCTCGACGGACCCGGTCGACGAAACGACGCACCTATCGTCCGTCGAGCTAGACGCCGGAGCAGACGCGTCCCTCGACGAGACCTCGGCTCCCACCACAACCGAGCCGCACCGCGACGCCGGGGGGGCGGACGGCTCCGCACCAAGCAGCACGGCCACGTCGCCCAGCACCGCGGTAACGTCCACATCCAGCTCGGCTCAAACCAGCGACCAACCCCTCGACTGCAAGGTCACTCGGACGCTCCCCGGCATCGTGCGCGACTTCGCCGAGGACCACCCAGACATGGAGCCCTGCGACGAAGTCGACTGTCGTTCGGAGACCGGCATGCTCGAGGCGGCGCTCGGCCCGGACGACAAGCCTGTGCTCTCCGCCTCGCGCGCTACCGACTCGACCGTCCACAGCGCGGAAACCTTCAATCAGTGGTTCAACGACGTCGAAGGCGTCAATGTCGCCGTCCCGTTCGCGCTCAGGATAACGACGCAGCGTTACCTGCCGCCACAGAAGATCGGGTTCGACAGCGCCGATCCTCCGCCTGCCAGTCCGGCTGGCTTCGGCGTGGACCCCGAGGGCTTCTTTCCCATCGATGAGCTCAACGCCACCACGCGACCCCACAACTACAGTTTCACCTACGAGGTCACGTCGTTCATCGAATACACGGGTGGTGAAACGCTGACGGTGCGTGGCGACGACGACATCTTCGTATTCATCGACAAGAAGCTCGTCATCGATCTCGGCGGCATCCACTTGCCCCAAGAGGCAACCGTCGACCTCGACGACCTGGGACTCGAGCCTGACCGTGCTTACGACTTCCGACTCTTTTTCGCAGAGCGGCACGTCGAGCAGTCGAACCTGTTCTTGTCGACCACCGCGCGTTTCATGGCGTGCACCCGCGGCGACTGACGTTATGGAGCGAAGTTAGGACTTGCTACCGGATAACACTCGGCGCCAGCCGCAGCGAGCGGTGCGACACCCAAACGGGGTGGCTCGGACTAGGAGGCCAACCACGACTCGAAGCGCGGCATTGCCCCGATTCCGAGCGCAAACTATGCGGAATTTGGGCGCTTGCCTGATGTGAGGCCCAAGACTACTCTAAGAGGTATGCGGAATGCCTCTTTGCGCCTTGCCCCTGCCCGGCGTGGCGCATTGCCGACCTGGGCGTTCTTGGGGTTGGTCGGTTGGGGCGCCACTGGCTGCAGCCCGGATGCGGCGGGGCGGCCAGCTGCCGGCTCCGACGGAACCATTGAGACCCCGGCGTCCCAGCCGGAACCGAGTTCCGCGGACGGAACGAACAGCCCCGCGGAGGATGGCAGCGTCGACCCCGCGGCATCGACTAACACGGATGCCACCTCCGAACCCGAAGCGCCTGCTTGCGTGCCGGGCCCGGGAGCCACGGGGCGTCCCAAATCCGTCGTCGAGGTCGTGGAGTTGGTCAATAGCCTGCCCATGCCCGTGACCCTGCCGTGTTTCTTGCGCAGCCTGGAACGCCCGCTCTCCCTGCTCGCGACTTCCAGCGTGATCAGCGCACAACCGGCACAAGGGCAAGACGATCCACGCCTGTTCATCATCAGCGATGAGCTGTCGCTGTCCATCGTCACCAAAGGCGACGGGATGGACTTTCTGGAAATCGGCGAAATCACAGCGCCAAACCGCAGCATCAAAGGCGAGATCCTCTTCCCCGTGGAAGCGCCCCTCGCGCTGGACGTGCCGTTCAAGCGGATTGAATTCACGTCGCAGAACACCGTGTGTTACGCCTGCCACTACCCGGAGGAGCCGGTCGCGGATTACCCGGTTGCGGGTGCATTCGTCTCCACTGCCTATCGCCCCATCCCGCGGCTCGAAATCAACTTCGACTACGTGAAGTACCAGTTCACGACCTGCGACCACGCCGCGCAGCCCGAACGTTGCGCGATGCTGGCCGCCATCTTCGATCAAGGTGAAGTGTCGCGCGGAGAGTTCCCCGAACTGATGCCGACCTTCGAGTGAACGCGCCCGTGCGGGTACTCTGCGAGTTAGAGCAGAGCCGCCGTTCACCTGGTCGCGCTCCGAAGTTCTCGGATATCGACCACCACTACGTGCAACGGCTTACCGGATTTCACGGCGCGACGAGGGCGTTCCGGCCGTTTTCGGCTGCGGCGTGATTGTTGACGCCCAGTCATCGATGACGTGCGAAACGAGTCGTAGGTGTACCCACCTGCGTATGCCAGGGTAGGCCCAGGTAACGGGGCGGCGCGCAGAACGCCGATTTCGCGCTTATGAAGGAAAAGACACTGTTGAATTGGGATGGCTCGTTCGTATCCCCTCGCTGGTTAGTTTGCTTTTCGTTGGGCGCGGTGTTTGGCTGCGGCAATGCACCGCCGCGCCACTACGGCGAGAGCCCCTCCGAGGAGGCTTTTTTGCTAACGGAGACCGACGCCGTGCGCGAGCAGTCGAGCGATCCCGAAGCGACCTTCGGCGAGCCCGGGACGGGAACCGGGACGAGCCCGGCGCACACGTCGCCAAGCCCAACGGCGACGGCGACGGCGACGGCGGGGCCTACAAATGCGGGCACGAGCACTGTCGCCCCGGGCCAAACCACGGGAGTCACCGCCCCACCCGTGGCCACCGTTTGCGGCGATGGCGCCCTCGGACCCAACGAGGAGTGCGACGATGGCGCGGCCAACAGCGACACGGCGCCCAACGCATGCCGCGTCACCTGCGTCGCGCCGACGTGCGGAGACTCGGTAACCGACGAGGGTGAACATTGCGACGACGGCAACCTCGTCGCGAACGACGGCTGCCATGCTTGCGCGCTCGGCTACTGTGGCGATCGAATCCTGCAGAGCGGCGAAGCCTGTGACGACGGCAACGACGTGGCTGACGATGCCTGCAGCAACGACTGCACTGTCCCCGGCTGTGGCGACGGCATCGTCCAAGCACCAGACGAGGAGTGCGACGATGGCGCCGTCACCGCAGACTGCACGGCAGCTTGTAGGCATCCGAAGTGTGGGGACGGCTTCCGTCAGGGTCTCGAGGAGTGTGACGATGGCAACGCCGTCAACGACGATACCTGCACGGCAGACTGCGTGCGTGCGGCCTGCGGTGACGGCCTGTTGTCCGCTGGCGAAACGTGTGAAGACGGCAACACCGCCAATGGGGACGGGTGCAACGCAACGTGCCAACTCGAGGTGTGTGGCGATGGCATCTTGTCCGTCGGTGAAAGCTGCGAAGACGGCAATCGTGTCGACGGAGACGGCTGCAGCTCCGCGTGTCAGACCGAGATCTGCGGCGATTCGAAGACGACCGGCATCGAACAGTGTGACGACGGCAACCGCAACGACAACGACGGCTGCAGCGCGATGTGCCGCGACGAAGTGTGCGGCGATGGTATCGTGCAGCCACCGCGTGAAGACTGTGAGGATCTGAACACCGTCGACACGGACGTGTGCCGCAACGGGTGCAAACACGCAGCGTCGCTCAATGCGTTGAGCAGCTCGTGCTCCAACACCGACCAAATCACTCAGACCGTGTGCATGGTGGCGGCCGCGAACTGGTGCCAACAGTACGACAACGACCCGATCGCGGGCATGGTCACCGGCAAAAAAGCCGACAACGAATACTACGTCGGCTGCATCACTGGGTTTACTCAGAAAGAGTACTCGACGTCACAACTCGACCAATGCCAACCCGGTCGCCAACAGAGTCCCGCTTGCCTCGAACAGATCAACAACGCGTGTGAGACGCTCGGATACACTCGCGGGTTCTATCTCGGCACGGGTTCGAGCGGAAACTACGCGATCGCTTGTGGCGCTGGCGCCGTCTCGACCGCGAGCATCTCCGGTTGCAACGGGATCGCCGATACCAACCCGGTGCCGGTCACGTGCGCCCAGGCGCTCGCCTCCAAATGCGGCAACAACAAGGGTGGGATGATTCAAGCCCGCGCAGCCTCCAACCAAGTGACGTACACCTGCATCGACTTGACGTTGACCGGCACGGTGCGGCAGTTCTGAGGACGGCCGCGGGGTCGCTGTGGACCGAGCTGGACGCCCTCCTTCGGCGTCGAACACACGGACTCACATTGAACCCCCAAAAGCGCCGACGCGCATGCGGACCGCCGACCGCCGAATGACGGGATCGGAAACGTAGGTTCGTCTGCGTGGTTGGCCAGTAATCTGCGGCCGCTGGCTAAACCTTTGGTGAGGTGCGCCGATATTATGCGCAATGGCCGAGTGGCTGTTTCGCTTACTGCGGCGCAACACTGAACAGTTGACGCCACGACGGCGCCGGCAGGTGATAACCGCTCGGGCGCTCGGGGCGGCGTTTGCCCTTGGCAACGCGACTGTCGCGACTGCTTGCATCTGTTGGGGAGCGCCGTGGGTCGGATTAACTCTCTCGATCCTGTCGTGGCCCTACCTCGTGCCGCTCACGGTACGTACGGCATCCCACAGCATGGTTCGAATGGCGCCCGTCGCAACCGGAACCTTGGCAGTCTTGGGAGTGAGCTGGGCATTCGGTTCCGACTCGGGCGCGCATATCTGCCTCTTCATGCTTGCCTGTTGGCCGTTCGCGATCTTCGACGTCGAGGAGGAGCAGACGGAAATTCTGTCGCTGCTGTTGTTGGCCGGCTCGATCTTCATCGGCGTCGAGTTGACCTTGGGATCGGGCGCGATATGGAGGGACGACGATACTGCCCTCGCGACGATGGTCATGCGTCCGATACTGGTCACCTGCTCTTTCGGCTTCTTCGGCGCCGTTCTATTCAACATCACCAAGCAGAACCAAGAACAAGAAGACAACCTGTTGCGCCAGTCTAACACCCTGCGTCAAGCCAATTCAGTGGCGGAAGCAGCACTGCGGACCCGAGCTCAGTTTCTGGCGATGATGAGCCACGAATTCCGGACGCCGCTAAACGGAATACTGGGCCCCACCCAAGTCTTGGCGTCCACCGATTTGTCGGCGGAGCAGCGCGAACAGGTGGAGCTGCTCAAGTACTCCGGGGAGTATATGTTCTGCCTCGTGAGCGACCTGCTCGAACATGCAAATGCAAAGACGCAGGCGCTGCACCTGACTCTGGAACCGGTGGAGCTCGTTGCCCTTTGTGAGCACGCAGTGGATACTCTCCGTAGTTCAGCAGCGGCAAAGGGCCTCGCCTTGACGTACAAGGCCCCCAGCGCAAGCGTGCACGTCGAGGCTGATGGCGGAAGGCTCGCGCAAGTGCTCCGTGAGCTATTGGGCAATGCCATCAAGTTCACAGAACGCGGCAACGTGACGCTGGAGCTGATGGCAGAGCTCACCGCCCACGAGGGGACTATTTGCACGACGCTGGTTATCTCGGACACTGGATGCGGGATGGACGAAGATGTCCAGTCCCGACTGTTCAAGGAGTTCGAACAGGGGTCGGAGTTCGACGCAAGGACGGCCGACGGGCTTGGCTTGGGCTTGTTCAAGGTTCGCCGGATCGTCGAACGTATGGGGGGCCGAGTTGACGTGTCCTCATCACCTGGCCTGGGCAGCACGTTCCGAATCAAGCTGCCGTTGAAAGCCGTCGCGCGGGACAAAAGAGACGGAGCGGGGGCGGCCGATTCGACCAAGACCAACCTCGAGCGTGAAACCGACCAGGGCTACTCCCGTCGTGAAGCAACTGGCTCGTCCCTCAACAAGCCGATGAGCATTGGCCCATCTGTCAACTCCGGGGTCCAGCGCAAGGGTCAGCCCGGCCTGCAACTCAAAGTCTTAGTCGCAGAGGACAATCCGGTGAACCAACAGATTCTCTTGAAACTGCTGGCAAAGCTCGGGTGCGTCCCAACGATTGTTGGCGACGGTGCACTTGCTGTCGAAGCATTCAAGCGTGAGCCTTGGGACGTCATATTGATGGACATTCAGATGCCCAACATGGATGGTCTGGAGGCGACGCGGGAGATACGCCGACTGGAGGGTGAAGGCGCTCACGTCAAGATTGTAGCGGTCACGGCTAACGCCAACCCGGACCAAGTGGAGGTGGGGCTGCAGTCTGGCCTCGACGTCTACCTGACGAAGCCAGTACGCTTGGGCGTGTTGGCCGAGGTGCTAAACAACACTCTGCCGGTCGCGACCGAGCTCTCCAAGACTGCTTCGTAGTAGCGTGCCTCGGTACATGGCCTGAAACCGTTTGTAGAGCGTGACGTAGGACGCGACTACTCTCAACGACGCGAACAAGACCACGCGGTGAACTTGGGCGTCGGCGCACAGGAACGCGTTGAACAATTCGTTCAAACGTAGATTGCACCACTCGACCAAGTAGGGAATCGCAGCGGCCTCGTCTTCGAGATTGTGCTCTGCCTTGTACACGGAGCACGCTCCGGTCACCCCCTCCTCCAAGTCCTTCTCCAGTCCCATCAGGTCATTGGCCACTCCTCCTACAACCGAATACGCTTCCAGGACTTCGCCACATTGTTGGATCTGCCGGACCAACTCTGGTTGCTCCCAAACCAGGCAGGTCGCCGTGTGCAACACCGTGGCCCAGCATCCTCCATTGAAGAGGCGGTGCTCCAGGTACTGTGTCCAGGTGAAGGTCCGATGAACAGACAAATAGCCGCGCAGATACCGATCCATGTATCGGCAGTAGAGAGGCCCTGCCGGCCTAACGTCGGTGCGATTGTACTCATCCAAGACCGCCGCGATCGCCTCCCAAAGCGGCATCAGTTGGGGATGCAGCGGTTCGCGCAAACCAGCGATTGAACTGACGCCCCCGTTGTTCAGGGCGATACGATGAGAGATCCGTGCCAGGAGCGGTTCACTAGCGAGCGCCAACGTCGGCGAATGATCCAGTGTTTCATCGAGCAGCCACATCCACAACATCTCCAAAACCAGGTTGTAATGAGCCTCGGAATAGGTGTGTTGCGTCTCTGGCGTGAGCTCATGGATGGGGCTGAGCACTTCGTTGGCAATCGCCGTCCCCCGTTGCAGGATCTGCCAGCGCTCGATGAACTCTTTGTACGGCAGCAGCCCCGACGCCGTATCGATCAGATTACGGCAGCGTTGCTCGGTGTGGAACTCGAACGGCGCCTGCTGAGGCGGCCACGGTTGAGCTAGCGAATCTTCAGTGAGCAAAGCGCGTTGAAACAGCGAATATGCCTCGGCTTCCTGCGGTGCAGTGAAATGTCGAGGGTTGCCAGGCGGCGGTGGGACGAATTCCATACCCCTCACGACGGCAATGCAACACTAAGGATAAGGGGCGATGTGGGTTGAGCGCGCATCTGTCGAGTGACTCGAAGCTGCGTCGGTCGGTCGCTCAGGAAAAATCCGCGCCCGGTGTCGAATCGGAACTGCGGCGTGCGCCGCACCGTGCTGCAACGCTCACCTTCGGTGGAAAACGTCCGCGATCGACTTTACGGGGCATTTCTCCGCCTAACGCTGGACCGTGTTCGTCTCACGGAAAAACGCGGCGCCGTGTCCACCAGGTTCCACATAACGTCGGTCATGCTCGCCGCTCCCACGGCGCGACGCGAAATGGGGACGGCAGGGCACGAACCCCGGCAGCGAAGGCAACTCCGCAGGCCGGGTTGGCGCGATGGTGGGGCGCGGACGGTGTCGAACCGCGCCTAGGGCGGGAGGTGCTAGCGCGGGTTCGCTGAGGCGCGTCACCGCAGCCCCCGACGGTCATTCTCCGCGTTCGTCGGATGGGTACAAAGACTGTGTCCAGGTCACGTACCCGAGATAAGGAGCGGTCGTGACCTCGAGCACGGCCTTCGGCTCGGGCGTGACCTCGTAGATCGACCCGGCGTTGGAAGAGGTGACGAGCGTATTGCCATTGGGCAAGCGTTGCACGCCGCCAAAGTTGGACGTGGATTGCTCGCTCTCGTAGCGCCACACCTCCTGCCCTGTCTCGAGATCGAACTCCAGCGCAGCCGAAGGCCCGCGAGTGGTCGCAACGCGGTTCGCAAACACGAGCATCCGATCTCCAGGTAGTAGATCGAGGCCGTGTTGGTAACCGCCCCAACCCGCGTTGGGACCGACTGCCGCCGTGAGCCGCGACGTGTTCTCGAGTTCCGCGCCCATTCTCGGAAACGAGTAGACATCGGTATCGTGAGACGAGACGGCGTATCTTCCCAACTCCGGCGCGTAATCGAGCGCGTTCAGGTGGTGACCGCGCGAACCGCCCGCTGCGAAGATACTCGCGTCGAAGACTCGTACCAAGCGCCCCGACCCATCGATTTCGTAGACGGCACCGTTCCCTTCGTATGCAATGAACGCCATGACGTCGCCTTCGACCGACACGATGTCGTGGGAGCCGTTGGTGTTTGGGTAAACCCGCCGCGACAAGCCATCCAATCCAACGCGGACGAGGTCTTCCCCGCCCGAGTTCGCCGCCGAGACCATCCACAGGTTCAGGCCGTCCGCCGACATCGCCGCCTTGGCCACCCCTCCGTTCAACCCAGAACGGTACCACCAAACGATGTCTCCGTCCTGGTCCAAGATGAACACCATACCCTGATAGTTGCCATTCCAATGCGAGGCGATGAGGAACCCCGGGCAGCGCTGTTCAGCCGACGACACCCGATAGTCTTCAATGGCGATCTCGTCCGCGCTGGGCTCGGCGCCGGTAGTGAATTCGTAGTCACCGCTCGACCACTGGACGCCACCGCGCTGGGCCAACACCCGAAAGTGATAGGTCCGTTCAGCCTTCATACCCAACAAGACGGCCCGTAAGTCTGGTGCGTCGATGTCGACGGGCGCGACCATACCATACTCCGTCGTCAAGCCGAACTCGATGGTAGCGGCGTCCGGAACCCCTGCCGAGGTCGACCACGTGACGATTGCCACCGTGGTGGGTGCGTCTGGATCCCGTTCGTTGGCCAGTTGCACGCTCACGTCGAAGGTGACTGCGGCGAGGCCCGAGTCGAGCCAGGCCGCACCGCCGCCGTCTGCGTCCGAAGGCCTGGGCATCGACCGTTCACCCGCCGTAACCATCGCGTCCACCGCGCCCGAATCAGGTGCGCCAAGCTCCGTGTGCGCTTGCCCAGCCTCCGCGTGAGCAGACGGGCCCACCGAGGTGTCAGCGTGGTTACCCGTAACGTTCGCGGCCCCCGCGTCCAAACCGACGGCAGCGTCCCACTGCGTCGCGGCGTCGCGATTGCGCCAATCGCCGTCGCTCGACGTCGAACACGCGCATGCCACGACCCAGTTACCCAACACAGCAAGTTCCCCCCGGAGCCGCATCCCACGATCTTGCCCGAGCTCTGGTCGGCTCACAAGCGCCACCAACAAGCAGATGTCGCCGCCCGGCGAGAATCCAGCGGTCACACGGCGCTCGCAGACTGACACCGAGGCGAGCCGCCCCGGCCGCGCTCTCGTCCGCCGTGTGAATCCACCGCCGCGCCGTCGGTGCGTGACGTGCGTTAGGCCCCTCCCACCGCGCTAGGCAAGGCTCGTCATGTACCGCAGAGCAGATCTCCTGAGTCGCGAGAATCGGGTTTCGATACCCGACCTTTGCTACGCCGTCGACCGAACTTCGTTCATCTTTTGCGGCTTTCAGTTACCACAATGGTTCCTCCACGTCTCACGTCGTCGTTCCCACGGCGCGACGCGAAATGGGGACGGCAGGGCACGAACCCCGGCAGCGAAAGCACCTCCGCAGGCCGGGTTGGCGCGATGGTGGGGCGCGGACGGTGTCGAACCGCGCCTACGGCGGGAGGTGCTAGCGCGGGTTCGCTGAGGCGCGTCACCGCAGCCCCCGGGCTCACACCGCGCGAACGCGCTCGGAACGGCTTCCAAAGGGGGCGCCAGCAGGTGCCGGGCCGAGGTTTTCCGCGCAAAAGGCCGCTCTTCGGCGTCAGCCAGGTTACCCTTCGGGCTGCGCCGGGACGCGGGCCGCGGATGACTCCCGAGTCATCTGCCACGAGCCCGAGGGGTCGGTCATACTGAGGGCACGTGACCATCCAACTGCTGATCGACTCGATCGTCCGTCAGGTGACGGTGCTGATCGCTCAACTCGCGACCTCGGGCGGCGTGCGAGCACCGCTTGCACACATCGCCAACCAGGTGTTCGTCGAACTCGCGCACGAGCTCGACGCTCAAGGCATCAGCCGCAAGGTGAGCGCCGACATGTTCGGAATGGCGCTGCGTGCGTACATTCGCAAGGTGCGGCGACTGGGCGAAGGCAAGACCGACCAGGGCCGTACGCTGTGGCAAGCCGTGCTCGATTTCGTGCGTCAGGAGCCGATGGTGTCTCGGACACGGGTCTTGGAGCGCTTCCGTTGCGACGGCGAGCTCGAGGTGTCGGCGATCCTGCACGACCTGCTCGATAGCGGCCTCGTGTTCGCGTCCGGCTCTGGTGGCCAGAGCATTTACCGCGCCGCCTCGGATCAGGAGCTCATGCAGCTCTCCAAGTTGTACGCGGGCGAGGGCATCGATGATTTGGTTTGGGTTACCGTCTTTCGCTCGGGGCCATTGACCGAGGGTGAACTCGCCGCGTCCCTCGGGCGGCAGGTGCCGGAGCTGCGCGAAGTGCTCACGCGACTCACCCAGTCGGACCGTGTCGAGCGACTTCCGAACGGCCAACTGCGGGCACTCGAGTTCATCGTGCCGCTCGGTTCGACCGTGGGCTGGGAAGCCGCCGTGTTCGACCACGTGCAAGCGGTGGTGCAGACCATCTGCCAGCGACTGCGCAACGAAGGTGAACCCCGCGACTGGGTGGGCGGCAGCACCTTCACCTTCGACGTGTGGCCCGACCATCCGCTGGAGGGTGAAGTCAAAGGGCAGCTCGACCGCATCAGGCGTCAACTCGGCGAGCTCCGGATCAGAGTCTCGGACTACAATAAGCAGCAAGGAATTCAGAACCAGTATGAGCAAGTCACCACTTACGTTGGGCAATGCAGCGTGGCGCGCACGTTGGGCGAAGACGCCGGAAACGAAGCCGATGCAACGTAAATACTTCGCAACGACCTGTAAGCTGCTCACCGCTTCGTTGCTCCTCGCCGCCTGCGGCTCGCGGATGCAAGAGGTGCAAGGCAGCGAGTCGCACTTCTTGGCGGCCTGCGACGATACCTGCGGCGGTGGATTGTCTTGTATCGACAATCGTTGCACACGCGCGTGTAACGACCAGCAAGATTGCGACGGCGTCAGCTCGGACGCGGTGTGTGTGGGTAGCGAACAGTCTGGGGCACAAAGCGGCGTATGCGACCGTGACAGCGCCGCACCGTGCGAAGAAGGTGGCTACCGCTACGCGCTGGGCGATACCTGGACGTGTAGTGACGGGTGTAACACTTGCAAGTGTACCGAAGACGGAACGTTGAGCACCGGCAGGGGGTGCGGCGCGTCCATCCTCTGCCAGGATGGCGCGCTGACGTACGAGCTCGGCGAGATGTGGCAATGCAGCGACGGTTGCAACACCTGCTACTGCACGGAAGACGGAGTCGAGAGCACAGCCATCGCTTGCACGACGACGTGTGAATACGGCGACAACACGGAATACGAGCCTGGCGACGTCGTCGAGGTGGACGGCGGCGCCACCTGCGTCTGTCAAAACGACGGCACGTTGGGCCAATGCACGGGCGTTGCGATCGATGCAGGCGCCCCGACTGACCCAGCCGTCAGCTCGGAACCTGCGGATGGCGGTCTGGTAACCCCTGACGCGGGAGCGCGCTGCTACCTCCCGTCAGATTCCGGCGACTGCGAGGCGGCGTTTCTCGCGTTCTACTTCGACGCCGAAAGTGGCCAGTGCCTCGAGTTCACTTGGGGCGGTTGCGGCGGAAACGACAACCGCTTCGACACCATGGAAGCGTGTTACGCAGCGTGTGGTCGAGACGCGAACTGACAGGCGAGCCACCGGAAATTCTTTCGGTGAGGTGATTCTTGGGCTACGCACGCGCGATGCGCGCCGTGAGTCGTCGTCTGAGCCTGGTCGAGGTACACCTCGTCGCAGTGTTGTCACTGGTTGCAGGTGTGTCGGGCTGTCGTGAGGCAACCTCTTGTTCGGACCCCGCCGCCTGCGACGCGGGTTCGCAGGATGCGTCGTTGACTCCCGGGAGCGTTAGTTACGGCCACGACGGCGGGATCGAGGCTGACGTCTCGACCTCGGCGGGAGCAGACCTCGGCCGCGCGAGTTCGGGCGCGCCCGACGCCTCGACGGAAGCCGAGTCGGACAGCACGTTCCTTGGCGCGACTCGGCCCACGGTGCCGGCTTCGTCGACAGCCGAGAACCCGAGCGGAGCCACGAGCCCGGCCTCGGACCGGACGGAGCTGACCGACGACGGGTTGCATCCCGTGTCCGACGCGGGCTCGACCGAGGTGGGCTCGTTTGCGCGGCCGAATGCAGGAACGTTGGACGGCGGCGGTGACGCAGCTAGCCCCGACGCGACGACGGGTCCCGACGCGTTGTGGCCAGAGGTGTTCCAGTTGTTCGTCGCCAACTGCAACACGGGCGCTTTTTGCCATGAAGCCCAGCAGCTTCCGCCGCAACTCGTCGGGGACGAGCAGGTGGTGCGCGCCGCAGCTAGTGGTCGAGCCGCCCGGATCGCGGAGATGGTCCTGAGCGACACCATGCCCCCATTGTCTCCTCTCGGAGCGGAAGACAAGCAGCTGATCGCGGCGTGGGCCAGCGCTCAGTGACGCTAACCGTGGGTCAGCGCCACCTCGCGCAACGCGTCGCGAGCCGCGTCGCGCAAGAGTCGCTCAGCCGATTCGCTGAACGCGACGAGCAAGATGCGCTCGATGGGAGACGGCCGACGCAGGAACTCCGCGCACCGTTGGGTCGCGATCTGACTCGCCGCTGACACGGGGTAGCCGTATACGCCGGTGCTTATCGCGGGGAACGCGACTGAAAGCGCCTGCTGCGCGACGGCCAACTCGAGCGACCGCGCATAACAAGCGTCGAGCAACTCCGGTTCGCCGCGGCTGCCGTCGTGCCACACGGGCCCAACGGTGTGCACTACCCAGCGCGCGGGCAACGCGAACCCGGGCGTGAGACGCGCCTCCCCGGTGGGACACCGTACCCCGGGCTTCACCTCCGGCAAACTTCTGCACGCTTCGAGCAGCGCGGGACCGGCGGCTCGGTGAATCGCCCCGTCCACACCTCCACCGCCGAGCAACGTTTCGTTGGCGGCGTTGACGATCACGTCGACCTCGAGTTTCGTGATGTCGGCTCTGACCACTTCGAGTGTGCCCATCTTTGCAGCATAACCGTTCGCGGGGCTGACGCCAAACTCCGTTCCGACGCACTGGAACGGCGGGCGCCAGGCGTTTGGGCGTCACTCGCGGACGGGCGGCTGCAAGAGCCGTGAACTGTCGAGTTCCGCGCGCGACGCCGGATCGAGGATGTAGCGCTCGAAGGCCTTCTGCAACGGCGGCAGGTCGAGCGCATAGGTGCCGGTCATGATCACGATCGGGGCGCCGAGCCAGCCTTCGTTCGTCGCCATGGCGGACAAGGCACGTCGTCGAAACGCCGGCGGCTCGACGGTGATGTTGGCGCCCGGCCTGAGCCACAGACGCAGCGCCGGGTTGTCGTGAAGCTCGATGCCGTCCAGCGCCAACATGTCATCCCATCGAATGAACACAGTGTAACCGCGGTGGCCCATCGTCAGGCCCTGCGGCGTGAACATCAAGTGTCCCACTGGCAACCACCTGGCGGCTACCGCGATGCAGAGCAATAGCCCAACCACCGCTACGAACCACGCCAAGACACGGAACGTGGCGGGGTAGCTACCGCCAAACCAAACCAGGGTGCCTCCCAGGAGCACAAGCGCGAGGCTGAGCATGACCAGACGCGACCGGGAGGCCCCGATGCGGACGCCACCGACGATCGCGGCACGCAGCGGTCGTTCCCGCCGATTGCGCCGCTTCCTGACGATCGTGGTGATCGGCGCGAGTCCAGCGAGGCCAAACAATACGATCGTCACGATGCCGACGTCGAGTTTCGACGGCAAGATGAAGATCCCCATGGCCACGAAGACTGCACACGTAACGAGCAGCGCCCAGTCACGACGACTCGGCCCAGGCGGCGCGCCCTCTTCACTCGATGAGCCGAGCGTTGATTCATTGGTCGACCGAGTCACCGTCGTACGTGTACACCGTCGCCGGTCAGTCGTCGAGTCGAAGTGGGCTCGGGCTCGCCTTCCAGAAATGTTTCACGAATGCGGTCGGCCTGCGCTTCGTCCCAAGCCGTCCAGCGTTGGGCCGCTCCAGGCGCAGCTCGGTAGACAGGATAGTCCTTTGGCGACTTCAGTCACTGGCGGGTGCGAGTTCGGAGTGGGAGCTCAGCTCCAAGCGCATCGACTTTACGCTGAACCCGAGCTTCCGGAACAGAGCCTGCGCACCAAGGTTGAAACCCAAAGTCGTGAGCTCCAGCTGAGGGTGACCACCAGCACGCGCAGCCAGCACACTGTGAGACAAAAGCGCAGTCCCCACGCCGCGTCGACGGAGGGCGGGGTCGACGCCGATTTGGTCCAGTTCCAACCAGGTGCGAGCCGGCGTGAACGGCGTCGCCGCACGGCTCTGCACGAACGTGAGGAGGTAGCCTGCGACACTGCCGTCGAGGATTGCCAACCAGGCGGTACAGTCCGAACGACGGAGCGCCTCGACGAACCAGCCACGAACCGTGGGCTCGTCGAAGGGACGATATTGGTCGGGTCGCTCCCGCACGTGCAACTCCTGCACGGCGCGGTTCAAGCGTACGAGAGCGTCGACGTCTGCCCGGGTAGCAGCACGAACGACCAGCGGCGATGGGGATGGCGCAGTCACGGGCCGTTACTGTGCGGCGAACGTGTCCCGCGTGCAATGCCCTCGCCTGCTGGGCCTAGTTTGCCTGCAGCGATGATTGACTTGATTCCCCCCGCAAACGTGTCA
>CBINDO010000057.1:0-34456 GCA_966249405.1 uncultured bacterium
TACCAAACAGCACTTGACTGAGCTGTTTCCGGAGCGGGGCGGTTCGGGGCGACGGTGAGAGGATTGCATGACTTCGACGATTACGTTCACCAGGGTAGGAGTAGGCGTTTTGTTCGGTTTTGCGGTCACCGGGATCACTCCCGGCGTCTTGGCAGCCGACGGCGATGCGAAGGCTGGCGCGAGCGTCTCGACGCAAAAACCAGAGACGTCTCGCACCGAGGCCGCGTCTTCGGACGAGCGCACCCGTATCGGTCTTGGATTGGGGCTGTTCACTGAAAGCAGTGAGCGACGCGACGAGGCGTTTACCGGAGGGCTGCCACAGAACCAGAATGACGACGAGCCACCCGAGCTGGAAAGCGACTCCATCTTCAATATTCAAGCGTGGTTTCTGCAGCCAATTCTGACCAAAGGTTTGCGTTGGGGCGCCGGTATCGCTTGGTTCAACAAGTACGGTGTGGTCGAAGCCGAGCCGGAGAACGAAGACGAAGAGCAAGAGCCGTTCGTGTTCGGTCACATGTTCCAGCTCGGGCTCCAGGGGGAATACGAAATAGCGCGCGTGGCCTCGAAGCTGAACCTCGTCCTCGGGCTGCGCGGCGGCGGCTCGCTGCTGTTCCCGAGCGATAACTTGAGGGATAGAATCGAAGAACTCGACGGTCAAGGCTTCGACGTTTGGGAGAGTCCACAGCTCGGAGCTTACGTCGCGCCCCTGGCGGGCGTGCGCTGGCCGCTCAGCGAGCGCGTCGCGGTGAGGGCGGACCTGTCGGTGCAGTTTTCCAAGCTTTGGCTCTACGACGCCGAGGGTGAGGCAGGTGGCATTACTTCTCAGCGGAGTGCCACTTTGGGCACTACGCGCACGCAGCTGTTGATCGGTCTCGACTTCGGGCTCTGAGAGCGTGTCCGACAAGCCGAAGATCCGCGACCAGCGCCGTAGGTGAGCGACCAAGAGTGCCTGGCCAAGTCGGGGAAAAACGAGCGCTTCACCCAAATGGGGCCGCGTTATTACCACTAGCGACTGGTTTTGGGATCTGCTCTAAGCTCGTCCCCATGAGCCACGACGAGCCTCCGGGCGGAGAGTTGCACGCGCTTTGCTTGCACTGCGGGCTGTGTTGTGACGGAACGCTGTTCGAATGCGTGGAACTCGAGCCCGCAGAGCAACCACCACTCGCTTCGGTCGCGTTGATCCGGGTCGGTACCGAGGTTGCGTTGCCGTTGCCGTGTCCAAAGCACGAGCATCGACGCTGCACCATCTACGACGAGCGTCCGAGTAGATGTAGGAAGTTTACGTGTAAACTGTACGACGGTGTGGCCGCGGGGACGTTGTCACCTGACGGCGCGAGGGCACGAATCGCAGAGGCCCAGCGCCTGTTCTCCACCATAGAGACACTGTTGGGCTGGGAGGCAGGCACCTTCTCCACGACTCGATTTCGCAAGTGGGCTGCAGACTACCCGGGCGGTGAATCCGCTGCGCGCAACGCGTTCCCCGGCGCTTTCTTGAAGTACGGGCTGATACGCGTGGTGACCGATCGTCACTTCGTTCCAAGTCGAGAGTCGTAGCTGGTGCGCGCTGGCGGCCGCTCCTGGCCGCCAGCGGGACGGCAGCGGCGGGCGCAGCGACGAGGCTCGATGACGCTGGCATGTTCCATGCCTGATAGGCCCACATGAACCGTACTGACTCGTGGGCGGACGATGTTATCCCGTCGCCTCAAGCTCGTCGCAGCCGCCGCCGTCCGCAGCGTGCTGACGGCGGCCATCCGGAGAACCTCTCCGACGCAGAGCTCTTGGCGTTGGTTCTGGAGGTTACCGGCTGTGATGCCGTCGGGGCTAGCTCGGCCGAGGCGATTTTGGCAACCTGTCGGGGGATTGGTGGGCTTGGGATGTTTGTAAATCTGCAGCTGGAGCGCCCGAGCGCGACGCCCACGCCGAACTCGATGGGTGAGGAATTGCGCCGCTTGGCGACCGTGCTCGAGCTAGGTCGCCGGGCCTTTCGTACGCCTTTGGGCGGGCGCAAGGTAACTTCTCATCGCGACGTTCAGCGGTGGGCGGTGGGGCACTTGGTAGGGCTCGAGCACGAGGAGGTGTGGGTTTTGGCCATGAAAGCGAGCCGCCGAGTCGAGGCCGAGTGGTGTGTCGCACGCGGCGGTTTGCATGGCTGCGGGCTGCTACCGGCGGACGTGCTCAGGCCCATCTTGAGGAGCGCGTCGAGCGCCTTCATCCTCGTACACAATCACCCAAGTGGAGACCCGACGCCGAGCCGGGACGACATCCTGATGACTCGCGCTCTGCAGCAGGCTTGCCTGACGGTGGGGGTAACGCTGGTGGACCACGTGATAGTCAGCCGCGGCGGTTCCTATTCACTTGCCGAAGCGTGCCTAATGAATGGGGAGGGCGCTTGGCACGCGGGGGAGTGAGATCTCTTGGACGTAGGCGCGCCCCTTGGCTATCGTGCAGGCATGGAGACCCCCTCCGTCTCATTCGCAGCCCACACCGACGTCGGACGAAAGCGTGACCACAACGAGGACAACTACCTCGTCGACAAGAAGCTGGCCTTGTTCGTCGTGTGTGACGGAATGGGTGGGCATGCCGCCGGGGAGGTCGCCAGCGCCCTGGCCGTGCGGACCATCCACGAGGAGGTGAAACAGCAGGAAGACCTGCTCGCGGACTACCTGGCGGACCGCCAGGGAGCGGCTCGGGTGAGCAAGAAGGATGTGTTGAACATGCTCGAGTTCGCCACGAACCGCGCGTGTCGTCGCATCCACGAGGCCGCCAATGCCGACACCAGCAAGCGCGGGATGGGAACCACGTTGGTCGCGGTGTTGTTCGTCGGCACGCAGGCGTTCATCATTCACGTCGGGGACAGTCGTCTGTACTTGCTTCGCAATCGCGTACTCGAGCAGCTGACGGACGACCACAACGTCTACAACGAGCTCATCAAGCGCAAGAAGTTGACGCGCGAGCAGGTAGCCCAGCTCGCACCGAAAAACGCGATAACGCGAGCCGTCGGTGTCTACGAAAGCTGTGAACCCGACACCCTGGTGCTCGACGTCGTCGCCGGCGACCGCTTTCTGTTATGCTCCGATGGCCTCAGCGAGTACTTCGAAGCTCCCTACGGCGGACCCGCCGAGCTCGCCCAGACACTCGCGGACAACGACGAGGAAACCGCGGCTCGATCACTCATCGACGTTGCCAACGCCCGCGGCGGCAAAGACAACATCACCGCGGTGGTGGTCACGGTTGGAGGGGCAGGACAAGAGGACCAAATCCGCGCTCGCAGGCTCGAGCGCAAGAAGGAAGTCCTCGGGCAGATGCCGTTATTTCGGCCACTGGACGAACGCGAGCTGCGGCGCGTGCTGCAGGTGACCGAGGTCCGAGCGTACAACGATGGTGACATCGTGATCGGTGAAGGCGACGCCGGAGATTCGCTCTACATCGTGCTCGGCGGCAAAGCTGCCGTCTATCGCAGCAACGTGCTCGTGAAGCAGCTGGGTACGGGGGAGCACTTCGGCGAGATGGCGCTCATTCGTAGCCAGCCCCGGTCCGCGACCGTTCGCTCGATCGGCGCCAGTGAGATGCTGATTCTACGGCGGACCGAGTTCTTCGAGATCATCCGCAGTCAGCCGCGCATCGCCGTCAAGTTGCTTTGGCAATTCACCAGTGTGCTTGCGGAGCGGTTGGCCGAGACGACGCGCGACCTCGGCGAGGCCCGCAGTGAGCTCGAAGAGCCGGTGCCGGACATCACCGAGGAGCTGTTCATGATTGAAGACAACGACGCACACGACCGCAAGACGGTCGAGGTGCCGGAGGCAGCTGAGCTCGATGTTACAGAAGTGTCCGAAGAAAAGTGAGCAGGTCCGACGCCGAGCCGCCTGGTGTCGCGCTCGCTGGGCGCTCTCGCTCGCGGGGCTCATGAGCGCTAAGGGGGCCGCGTTTGCGCAGACGGCCGAGCCAGCGTTCACCCCCGCCCAACCCGTTCCGAGCAGCGCACCCGAGACCGGGATCGTTGAGCCTACGCCCACCGCGTCGCCGGAGGCGGCTCCGGTCCCGACGCCTCCAGTGGAACCGGCCGAGCTGGCCACGCTGCTCGCGGATGCGGCCACCGACCTCGGCCTCGTTGCAGAGCGTCCCCCCGCCGTCTCGGTGGTGACGGGGACCTGTGTGATCGAAGACGAGCCTCTGCCCTCATCGGGTAAAGTGTTCATTCGTGGCGCGCTGGAACGGCGAGGCGAAAGCTGGTGGCTACGCGTCTCCGTTCTGAAGGATGATGGGACGACTCATAGCGCCAGCGCCAAACTCGACGCGGAGAACTACGAGGTTCAGGCGATCCGGACTCTGGCGTTGACCGTCAAGACCTCACCCGGCCCGAAAGAGACGATCGAAAAAGAACCCGCGTCCGCTCTGGCTGCGAGCGTTGATGTCTCACAGGGTAAAGCCACATTGGCTACCCACGGCGCCGCGCTTGGCGGCTATTTCGGTTTCGCGCTGGAGAGCGCTGGCGGTGATGTCGACACGCGCCTCGTCTACCCGTTGATCGCGCTGGGCGCCGGGGTGGGGCTCGCCACGGCGCTCATCGTCGCGGAGGAATGGCCAGTCAATCGCGCTTCTGCCTGGTACATCTCCGGTGGCGGCACCTGGTTGACCATTGCAGGCGTCTTGGTCGCTAGCGAACTCGACTTGAAGCACCCGTCGGACCGTTACCCGTACGGCTTGATCGGAACTGCTGCTGGTCTCGGGATATCGACCTTGGTGGTCAGTCAGCGCGACATCAGCGAAGGGGAGGCCGTGTTCAGTCACTCCGGAGCGATTTTCGGTGCGATTGCTGGTGGCTTCATCCAGGAACTGGCGGATCCGGTCTCCGGCAAGTTTCCGCGTCTGGGTGTCGGCATCGGCACCGCCGGAGGATGGCTTGCAGCCAGCTTGGGTACGGCTCGTTTCCTTCCTCGGCTCACGGCATCGAGGGTGTTGTTTGCGGACTTGGGAGGTTTTTTGGGGGTGCTGGTTGGGGCCGCTGCGGCGAGCCCGGCCGTCGTCAACGAAGGGCCACCCAAGGCCGAGGATCGTAGGGCCTTCGTCGCTGCGGGCTTGAGCGGCTTGGTCCTTGGGTCGGTGGTGGGTTACTGGCTGGGCGGCACGGTCGAAGACTCGACGGCCACTCTGCCCGTCAGCTTGCGTGCCACGACGTTGGCCCCGACTTTGGCATCGACTCCCTTCGACCAGGGGTTGCCCTCTGCGACCGCGTTGACTCTGTACAGCCAATGGTGAGACGGGAGTTTTCAGTATCTGCTGAAGAACACGGGAAGCGTCTCGACCACGTACTACGCCGGCGATACCCCGAGGTCCCGCGGCGTCTTCAGCTCGGTTGGTTTGCAGAGGGGCACGTGTTTATGGGTCGCGGGCCGGCGCGCAAGAGCACCCTCGCCGAAGCCGGCGAGCTCTGTAGGATCGAGGCGAACGACGACTCTTCCGGACATGCACGCGGCGAGCAATCGCCGTTGTCGATCCTCTGGCAAGACGAGCAGGTTTTGGTGGTGGATAAACCGGCGGGTATGGCCTCCGCCGCGCTTGCCGGCTCCCAGGTGGATTCCGTTGCCGCACACCTGCTCGAGGCGTATCCGGACATGGGCGACGTCGGTTACTCCGCGTTGGATGCTGGACTGATTCACCGACTCGATACCGACACCTCCGGTGTCCTCGTGGCTGCCAAGCAGCGGGTGGCGTTCGAAGAGCTCAGCGCGGCGTTGCGAGCGGAGGGCCTCACGAAGAGCTACCTGGCGTGGACCAAGACGGCCCCCGCGTTGGACCACGGCGTCGTTGCGACGTGGTTGCGGTCGGATCCGCGCCACCGAAGACGCATGGTCGTTGCGCGTCCAAACCAAGCCGGGTCCAGGCTTTGCGAGACGAGCTTCGAAGTGGTCGCCGCAGAGGCTGGCTTCGTGGTGCTACGGGCCAACGCGCCCATCGCCACGAGGCACCAAGTACGTGTTCATCTGGCGCACGTTGGTGCGCCGCTCGTGGGCGACGCGCTTTACGGCGGGCCCGCCGTCGACGGACTTGGGCGACACGCCTTGCACGCCGAGCGGGTGCGGTACGAAGGCGGCGAGTATTGCTCGGCGTTCGATTGTCGGGCGCCCATCCCGCGTGAACTTGCGGCGCTTACACCGCGTTTCGCTGAAGCAATGAATTCGGGTTGAGTCGACGGCACTCAGCTTGCGACGGGAACCTGTGCTGCCTTCGCTCCGTTGCGGGGGTGGCGAGCGGCCTTGCCCTTGGTAACCTGCTTGAGCATGCTTAGCAGTAGGTCGACCGTCACCGTGCGAAGTGGCAGACGGGGCCTGACGACGACGACGCGCTCTTCGGCGTGCCGCCCGCGGCTCCATTGGCCTTCGCGGGGCAGGTTGCGATGCGCCTCGGATTGATCGTCTACTCGGAACAAGATCGCGGGCGTGAGCACTCGGCCAAACCCACCTTGGGTACACTCGAGCGCCACTTCGCAGCCACGGAAACCGGGGCGGGCGTTGGTCGGCTGCACCAGCAAACGGACTTCGTCCGGCACGTCCGAGCCGGTTGGGAATCGACCGATCAGCTCGGAGGAAAACGCGCGCGGAACTTTCTTCGCGATGGGAGTCAGGAACAACAGCTGCTCGGCGAGGGGGCTCAATCGTTTCGTGCCACCTACGGTGAAAAACAGCGGAACGAAGGCCATCGCATAAAACAGCGCGGTCGCCGAGTAGTAGGGGGAGACGCCAAGCATGCGCAGCCCGAGCAACGCGGTGCTGCCTACGAGGAGCAAGAACATCACGAAACCCGGCAATGCGCTGACGTCGAGCCAGCGCGCGCCGCGAGCGGAGCGCGGTGGGACGTACGGCAAGGAATCCGCAGTTACCGGACGCCATTGACCAGGTCCACGGGCGGGCACCGCGCCGTGGCTCGCGCGCGTGAGGGACAACACACAGGCCGCCACGAGGAGCAGCGCTGCAATGGATGGCCATTCGGGAACGAGCGCAAGCCACAGACTGCCAGCCACCAGCACGAACAGCAGGATCAGTCGATACGTAAGGCGAAGGGTTAACAGCGGTGCGTAGTCACCCGTCCTCAGCTTCAAGAACATCAACAACGTGAACAAGCCGGCAAAGCCGATTGCCACGTAGTACGGCCAGGGACGGCGCTGCGGCGGAACGTACGTTGCTGGCGGCGGCGCGCGCATCAGTCCCGCCTCGGACGTAGGCGTAATGCCGACGCTCGTGGGGTCTACGAACAACCGCCAGGTGACTCGCTCACCTCGCGCGACATGCGGACGAGTCAGCGAGAGGATGTCCGAGTCCGACTCTCTCGATAACTCCGACAAGAAGACGCCGCCTTCAGTGGACACCACTTGCACCGGCTCGGTCGAGTGAGACGTGTCTTGAGCCTGCTCGGCGCGCGGCGCAACCTTGCCGTGAGCTACCAGGAAATTCACCTTGAGCGAGTCGATCCCCTCTCGATAGACAGGGCTCTGCCACTCAATCGCTGCGACCGCTCCCGCGCTGCGGATAGCTCCGCGGTCCAGCAAGTTCGTCGTATACGTGAAATGCAGGAGGTAGGAGCCCGCCGGCAACCCCTTGTTGTACGCCACCGCTAGCCTCAGCAGACGGTCCTCTCGCTGACCGGTGAGGGGGATCGGTACCCCCGCCACTTGCCCGCTGCTGGCCCTGACGATCGTGGCGCTGTTCACCACCTCGGCGTCCGAGTCGACCCCGTCGACCACGATCTCGCGAAGTGGTCCGCCTTTCACCCGCAACAGCCACTCGTGCGTGACGGTGGCAGACCCGGTTTCAGCGATCGCTACGGTCGTGATGCTCGAACGTACGCTGGTTTCGACCCACGCCCATGCCGCCTGCGCGGACGAGGTGAGGACCGCGAAGAGACACACCGCTAACCAACGTACCATGGTCGGCGCCTAACGCGTCGACCATGGACGGGCCAAGTTTCTGAGGCCGCTCAAGGTGCCGCAGGCTCGACGCCCACCGGTCCCTCGATTGGTTGCATCCCCGACGCGGCGGGAGACTTCGTCGCAGCCCAAACGATGCCGGCGGTGATGTCTTCCACTGCTGCCCGCGGCGCAACCAACCGGACGGACGTGACGGGTCCCTTCGGCTGCGCCGTTACTTCGAAGTGCACGTAGCTGTTACCCTGATGCGGCATAGCGTGCCTCAACTGGTCGATTTCCGCAGGGGGCAGCCAGTCGTTGCTCGATAGCAGGCTGGGTTGAAGTACGCTGTCGATGCGGAACGTCGAGCCGCTCACGGCCTGGGCGGTCCGCCAGCGAGCAAACGCCGGATTCTCCGACAGCGAACCAGCTGAGCTCCCGGACAAAGCGTGCACCAGCGACGCAGCGATCAAAGACTCGTTCGCGCCCCAGCCCAGCCACGTCCGCTGGTCCTGCTTCACGACCGCCAGCACCAATGTGAGCGGGCCCTGCTTTTTCGCCAGGTCCTCACCGAGGTGCCCTTTGGCGAGCTCCTGGGACGTGTCTTTGGGCAGTGTTAGCGTGTACAGCCGAGAGCTTGCGGGCAAGCCCAAGCGCGCGGGCGCTGCTTTCGAGTTGATGGTAGGGAGCTTCTTCAGGTCTTCCTTGATGCGTTTGCCGACCTCGCCGCGCAGCTTGTTGTCGTTCGCGACTTTGACGCTGGCTTCGATCAGGCGTGCGACGGCCCCATTGTCGCCCTCGACGGCGAACAACTCGCAGCCCAACGAACCCGCCAACGTCGGCTTCGATGCGTCGACCACGTCGTTGACGTGTCCGCTCACGAACGAGCCTCCCGAGGTGATGGTGGCTTTGAACTCGGTCAGCCAGGCATCAACGACACCACTCGCGAGACCAGCGTGCTCCAAGCCGCCCGCGACGAGCTCGCCCAACGTCTCCGTCAAGCCCTGCAGCCGCGGGAAGGGCTGTGAGTTGGTCGTAAAACTCGCGCTGACGCTGGTCGCCGGCAGATTCCAAAACATCGCCGGCGGCGCTCCGGTGGCCTTGGCCGCGTGGGATACGGCTGCGGGGAGATAAGACTTGTCACCACGGAACTGCAGCCCGAGTTCGCCCACCACCTCTTGGTTCGCGTCGTTGAGGTCGAGCTTCAGCGACAACTTGTCGAGCTCGTTTACCAACACCATCAGGTCGTCGGTGACGCCGTGCGCAGCCTCCGCCAGCGCGGCGTCGAAGCGTGGATTCTGCAGCGCCCCTTCGCGGAGCAACACGGGCACCAGCATCTTGATCAGCGGCGCGCGTTTGGCGTAGCGGGCGTGAATGGGCAAAAGCCTGAACTCGGCGTACAGATCGTTGTTGCCGATGGCTTGTTGCGGCAGGTTGGAGGCCATGAACGGCGTCAGGTTCACGAGCGATTCGTGATTACCGCACACCAACCGGGCTGGCGCTGGGCCATTTGCGCGCGCGACCGTACACTCGGTACTTCCGGTCAGTGAGACGTATGGACGCCCCTCTTCGTCCGTCGAGACCGGTTCGCCCAGGGAGCGCAGCGCTTCGACGCCACGCGCGTGGTCGCGGAGCGGGAGTGAGAACGCGCCGTAGATATCGGGTACACTCGTCGTGCCTTCACCGAGGCTCACGGCAAATTCGGCCGGCACGTCTACCGCCAACACCGCCTGCATGTCCGGAAACCGCGAGGCCAACAGGTCCTGCCACGGCAGCGGAAACCCCGCCCACTGCCCTAGTTTGTCCGCGGAGGGTCCAGGACTGCGCAAACGTCCCACCGCAACCAAATCTGCCGGCTCGGCAGCGATCGCGATGGCCTCGCTAGTCGCTGCCGTGGGGGCAAGCTGCTTGTTCGTCGACGCCGACTCATCGGGGGCTTGCGGTGGCGGGGTTTCACCACCACACGCACCAAGCCATAGCGGCAGGGCCAACACCAAATGGGCGCAATAAGACCGGGAAGGAGCAAAGCGGATCACTCCCCGACGTTATCGACCCCCCCCGCCACGAACAATCCCAAAACGGCGAACGCTCCACAAAAGCAGAAAGGTCTCGGTGGTATCCGAGACCTTTTTGCACGGGAGTTGCACGAAGGCGGCTGACTAAAGCCCAGTGCGACGTTAGTTGCTCTCTTCGAACTCCGCGTCGATGACGTCGTTGTCCTTTTTCCCGCCGCTTTGAGCGGAACCACCCGCTGCACCGGCGCCAGGAGCGGCGTCCGGAGGCGTCTGGTAAAGCTTCGACGCGATCGCGTGTGCCTCTTTTTCGAGCTTGGCGAGCACACCTTCGATCTTGGCGTTGTCTTGGCGTTCCACCGCCTCACGGCCCTCTTTGATCAAGGCTTCAATCGTGCTTACGTCGCTCTCGCCCAACTTGTCCTTGTTCTCGGAGATCTGCTTGTCCAAGGTGTAGCAGAGGTTGTCGAGCTTGTTGCGCCGCTCGACCTCTTCACGCTTACGCTTGTCCTCGGCCTCGTGCTCTTGCGCCTCTTTGACCATGCGGTCGATGTCTTTGTCCTCGAGGCCGCTATTGGCGGTGATGGTGATCTTCTGATCCTTGCCGGTGGCGGTGTCCTTTGCCATCACGCTCAGAATACCGTTGGCGTCGATGTCGAAAGTCACTTCGATCTTGGGCACACCACGGGGAGCTGGCGGGATGCCATCCAGGTGGAAACGACCCAGGGTACGGTTCTGACCGGCCTGAGCGCGCTCCCCTTGCAGGACGTGGATCTCTACCGAGGGCTGGCTGTCCGAAGCGGTGGAGTACACTTCTTTCTTTTGCGTCGGAATGGTCGTGTTGCGCGGGATCATGACCGTCATCACGCCACCCAGCGTCTCGACGCCGAGCGACAATGGCGTCACGTCGAGGAGCACGACGTCTTTCACGTCGCCCGCGAGCACACCACCTTGTACGGCGGCCCCGATGGCGACGACCTCATCCGGGTTCACACCCTTGTGGGGTTCTTTGCCGAAGAACTGGGTTACGGTCTTCTGCACCAGCGGGATGCGCGTCGAGCCACCGACCAGCACGACTTCGTCGATGTCCTTGGGCGACTTCTTGGCGTCGTCGAGGGCACGCCGCACCGGCACCATCGTGCGCTCGATGAGCGGCATGATCATCTGCTCCAACTTGGCGCGGGAGAGCGAAATCTGCAGATGCTTGGGGCCGCTCGCGTCGGCGGTGAGGAAGGGCAGGTTGATCGTCGTCTCTTGCGTCGACGAGAGCTCGATCTTGGCCTGCTCCGATGCGTCCTTGAGACGCTGAATGACCATCTTGTCTTTGCTGACGTCGATACCGGAGCTCTTCTTGAACTCGGCCATCAACCACTCCATGATCACATCGTCGACGTCGTCACCGCCCAGGTGCGTGTCGCCGTTGGTCGAGATCACTTGGACGACGTTGTCGCCCACCTCGAGGATCGAGATGTCGAACGTGCCACCGCCAAAGTCGTACACGGCGATGATCTCGTTTTCCTTTTTGTCCAGGCCGTACGCGAGCGCAGCGGCCGTGGGCTCGTTGATGATGCGCTTGACGTCGAGGCCGGCGATCTTACCGGCATCTTTGGTCGCCTGGCGTTGGGAGTCGTTGAAGTACGCGGGAACGGTGATCACCGCTTCCGTCACTGTCTCACCAAGGAAGTTCTCGGCGGCTTTCTTCAACTTGCCGAGCACCTTTGCGCTCACCTCGGGCGGCGCCATTTCTTTGCCGCGCACCGAAATCCACGCATCGCCGTTCTTGCCCTTGACGACCTTGTAAGGGACGCGTTTCGGTTCGTCACCGAGTTCGTCGTAACGGCGGCCGATGAAGCGCTTGGCCGAATACACCGTGTTCTCGGGATTGGTCACCGCTTGGCGCTTGGCTATTTGGCCGACGAGGATCTCACCCTTTTCATCCCAAGCCACGACGCTCGGCGTGATGCGCGAACCTTCTTCGTTCACGATGACGGTCGCCTCTTTGCCGTCCATCACGCAGACCACGCTGTTGGTTGTGCCCAGGTCAATTCCAATGATCTTACCCATTTGATGCTGTCTCCTACCGAGTCCGCTCCGTCCGAGAGCGAAGTGCAGCGACCGGCGCGGGGCGCGGTCGCGGAAGTTTTCCTAACTCGAATGCGTCAGATGTCTCCGCAATCGGGCTGAACCTAACCACAGTTGTGGGCAGGTCAACACCGCTCGGGAATAAACTACTCGGCCAACGTTCAGGCATTTCGCCACCCCGCGTCGACCCATCGGTCAAAGACGTCACGAGCCGATTTCGGTTTGACCTGGGCCGTGAAAGTCATCTATGGGCGGCGGGTTTCTGCGGCATGAGCACTCCATTGTTATTCCCACGTGAATGGGGCGGCGAGCCTACGTTGCGGATCGAGCAACCGATCGCCGCTGCCCCCGATTTGATTTGGAGAGCGCTCTCGTCGCCCCAAGGGTTGGCGCGCTGGCAGGCGGACGAAGCGGCCGGAGAGGTGAGCGAAGGGGGACTGGTCCGACTGAGTTGGGATGCGTTTGGGGCCAACGTCGAGCTCAAGGTGCTGGCATGCGTGCCCCACCAGCGGTTGCGTCTGCGCCACGGGCACTCCGAAGTGGAGTTCACCTTGGCCGAACACCACGTGAGCTTCACGCAATATGGGCTCGAGCCTGGTGAGGACGTGGACGGACTCCGGTCCTCTTGGACTGTTTCGCTGGCTCAGTTGGCGCACTCGGTGGAGCGTCATCCTGGACGGCGCCGCCACGTCGAGTGGGCGGTAAGGCTTGCTACGGCTGCACCCGAGACCCTGCACCTCTACTTCACGGAACCCCAGCTGTTGCGACTGTGGCTGGGCGACACCCCAGCTCCACTCGTCGCGGGGCAGAGCTACCAGTGCTCATTGCACACTGGTACCCAGCTCAGTGGCAAGGTGTTGGCCCTGGTGCCCGGTCGAGACGTGGCGCTCACCTGCGACAGTCTCGGCGAAGGAGTGGTCATCTTGCGCTCGATCCCCAACCCGCTGGATGCCAATCAGCGGATCGTCGCGGCGTCCGTATCACAATGGGGTCGGCCCACCCGCGTCGCGTCACGGCTGGTCGAGCAGTTGGACGCTGCTCTCGGACGCTTGGTCAACGCCAGTGCTTCGGTCGGTTCGGCCTGAGGGCGAGCGAGCACCCATGTGCGCCGCTCGGAAACGGAGACGTACGTACTGCTCGGGCGACTCAAAGACGTCTCACGGAGCGACGTCCCGACAGCAACGGCCTCCCGTGGAGTAGTCGAAGTACGTGTTGGGGTGGCTGGTTACCTCCGCGTCGCAGCCGTTTTTTGCCCGTCGCGCGTAGAAGCCGCCTCTGAACATCCCGTCGTCGGTGGCGACCCACTCGTCCAAGTTGCCCACCATGTCGAACACGGCGTCGTTGCCCCAGCGGCTAGCGCAGCTCGGAGTCGCTCCTGTCTCACGCAACACTGGTGCGTCACCGGCGATCATGAGGAGGTTCAGTCGCGGATCCAAGTGACCGCTGGACGAGAGCCCGTGCAGGATGGCGGCGGGGTGCAGGTAACTCCCGACGTTGCATTGGTTGGCTCGATACTCCGTGCCGTAGGGAAACTGGGTCGAGCTCTCGCCACGGCACGCTGTCGTCCATTCGTCCTCCGTGCAGAGTCGCTTCCCGGCTGCCTCGCAGAGCCGTTTGGCGGAATAGTAGGAGAGGTAACCCTGGGGTACTAGTCCAGGAGCGCTGACGGCTTGGCCCTTGTACTTGCCCGACTTTTGGAGCGCACTCACCGCCGGTAGTGGCATGTTCCGCGCGTATTCGTTGCCCACGGTGTGTCGCAAGTTTTCCCAGAGTTTGTGGATCTTCTCGAGCCAGGGCGATTCCGGTGGGTAATACGGCGACAGTGGTTCTTTCGTCTGAACGTCTCGCGCGGCAATTTCGTAGCGGTCGATGCAGTACGTGGTCACCAACACCATGTCCGCGGGGCACGGTCGATTAGCACCGGGCGAATCGGTGGGAGAGTAAAACCATAGCCCGACGGTCGCCGCGAGCACGAGCAGTGGTCGGCGCCCTTGGAGGATTGCTTGCGCCTCACGTATGGATCGAGGGTTTGGGGTCAAGGCTGGTTCACGCAGAGCCGACCACCTTCGTGGTGAAAGCCATCGCCGATGTCCCCAACCGCTCGAAGGCGCGCAACCACATTCGCGCGGGATCTTCGTCGAAGAGCGACGCCGCTTCGAACTCGGTGGGCAGCCACGCGCCCGAGCGGATCTCCTCCTCCAGCTGCGAGGGGCCCCAGCTTGCGTAACCTGCCAAGCCCATTATGGGGCTGGGAGCGTGACCGTTGGCGAGTTGCTCGAGCACCTTGCGCGAACTGGTCGCTGTTATCCCGAATCCTACATCAACCTGGTCGGCATGGTCTTCCGACCGTTGGTCTGTCGGATAGAGGAGCCAAACCTGCTCGCGGCCCACCGGACCACCGACACGAACTATCCCCTCGACGTGCGGCGGTGCAGATTGACACACGTGTGCACGCTCCAGGAGTTCTCCCATGGTCATCAACTCTTTACCGTTGATGACCCAACCAAAGGCACCGTCGCGGCTGTGAGTGGCCAGCAACACCACACTTCGCTCGAAGTTAGGGTCTCCCAGCGGTGGAGCAGCCAAGAGTAAACCGGGCGCAAGGCGGGACATATGGGCGCAAGTGTACCGAACGTGCCGGACGGAACCACCCGAAAGCGCTGAGACGCGCTAATTCCGGCTCCGCGCATCCTAGCCTACCGTTAAGCACGACAAGGGTTCGGCCGTACCGCGAAAGGAAGGCAAATGCAGAACTTGCTGACGGTCAAGGAAGTTGCGGCACTGCTACGGGTATCGGCTCAGACCCTGTACAAGATGCTGGAACACGGTGAGATCCCGGCCGTGAAGGTCGGGAGCCAGTGGCGCTTTGATCGTGACCGCATCCGGGAGTGGCTGCAACAGCGTTCATCGGACCCGGTTCCTCCGAGCGAGAAGTGAGCAGCAGGCCTAGCTGGGCTCGCGTTCGTCCTTGCTCGTACCCGTCATTCCCTGAGCGGGCATGGTGTCGGAGCCGTCGTCGCCGGACGTCGTGCCAGATGAGCCCACTTCGAACTCGCGGGCGGCAGCGTCGCGTGGCTCCCCAGACGGCGGTTGCGTTGGTGGCTCCGCGGTCTCGGTCTGCGTGACCGTGAGCTCCGGCGCTTCGGCGCTCGTCATTGGCGGCGGCGAACTCTCGGTGGGAGGTAAGCTGATCGATTCCCGGTTGCCCGCGTAGGCATCCCCGAAATCCTCGAGACGCGTTGCGGGAGGCACCGGCGTCTCGACCGTCGTCGGGGTCCAACCCGAGATGCGTTGCTGATCCACCGGGGCGCGCGGTGGGACTTTCGACACTGGTGCTACGCGCCAGACGCCTTGGCGACCAAACGCGTCCCAGCCCCAACGCAACCACGCCAACAAGCGAGAGGCCAACCACACGGCCCAAGCCAACATTGCGATGCGCCATGCCCACAACGAGGTCGTGAGCACCCAGGGCTGGGGCATGGTGCCACCGGTCCTATCAGTGTACCAGGTTAGCTCGCGATTCGTACTTCCGGCGCCCGCGACCTGCATCTCTGGCGTGCTGAGCAGACCGTCGTAGACGGCGCCAAACAGGCAAGTCACGAAGATCCCGGTAGCAAACACCAGGGTGAGTTGGAAGGCGTTGTGCCCGAAGGGGCTCCGGGGCCGCAGGCGATCTGCGTGGCTGAAAAGGAAGAACCACGCAACCACGAGACCAGCAACCAGGACTGGCACTTGTGTAAACCCTAAACCTAGAATCGCCCATTGGCTCGCTGCTAGGGGGCTTCGAGGCAAGCGGGCCAGGAGCGGCGCCAGCAACAAGATCAACGCCAGGTAACCCCAGAAAAGTACGGCGGGGCCCCAGCCGCCGCCGCCCGCCATCAGCAACCAGCGGTCAGCCGGCAATGCGATCGTTACCTTGGCGTTGACCAGCTTTTGGTCCAGTTGGACTCGACTGCTGCGCAAGAATGCGCGCATCCCACCTTGCTCCTGCCACGACACGTCGACTTGGTGTTGCCCCGGTTGGAGCTGCACCGTAACCGTGTTGTGCTCCATCTGCAGAGCCTGAGGGACGCCGTCCAAAATCACCTCGGAGAGCACGATGCCTTCCGGCAAGTTTACGGCGAGGTTGTGCTGCGTGGTCGTCCTCACGCGGGCCGACAACCGGGCCTTCATCAGGCGAACACCGGGCGACAACGTCAACTCGGCGGCGTCGATGGTCGTGGAGATACCCGCGGCTGCATCAGGCCGACCGAGGTGGATGTCTACACGTTCCCCTGGCCACGGCACGAACGTCGGGCTCCAATGGCCGTCGCGTTGGCGCGTTACGGGCGCGAGGCCTTCGAGCTCGCAGTGCCAAACCGGCGAGCAGTCTACCGTCCACTGCTCGTTGAAGCGCTGGTCCGCGAGTTTTGGGTTGCTTGCGGCGACGAGTGAGACGATGTCGCGCTGCTCCAGCGTGCTTTGGTAGGAGAAGTTGTCTACCTCGCGCTCGAGCGTAACGACCACGCTCTCTTTCTCGACGGGCACCGCCGCCGTGGTGACGCGTTCGCCCGGCAGCAGTGGAATGCGCGCACTGACCGCTCCGTCCGCCTTCCAATCTTTGCCGCCAACCCGTTCGACGCTGGTCACGATGCTCCAGGCCTTGCCGAAACTGAGCTGACGGTGAACTCGCAACCACCCCGAGAAGTTGCCGTTGGCACCTGGCTGACCTTGAGTCTCGGACTGGTACTTGCGGTGCAGAGACAAGGAAGTCTCGACTTGCCCGAGCTCGTTGACTCCGGAGACCGTCCATCCTGGCGCGTTCACCTCGACGAAGTGAGGGGACGTGCCGAGGTTCAGGGCTAGGGTATCGCCCTTGACGGGTCCGCTGAGCTCGATGCGATAAATCCCGGGCTGCAGGCGCATGTACAAGTACCCGTCGCTGCCGCGGGTTAACCCTGCGGCCGGTCTGCCGTTAATCCGCACCTCGGATGGCAGCCATTCTTTGTCGCGCCCTGGTAGGCGCGTGCTCGACGGTGCGTCGACGTGAACTTCCGTCAAGATGACCAAGCCTGCGTCACTCATCTCGACTTGCGCGCGTTGCACGGTCACGCATTCAGGTTCACAACTGGCCGGCTCCAGCGCCCGACGCCGCAGTTCCTCGAGCAGATCGGGTGGCGGAAACTCGGCTCGAGACGGTTCGGGCCAGAGCAGCAACGACATCGCAAAGCCGAGGGCCATGCCGACGCTCGAATGGCCTCGGCTCTTGGCGCCGACGGACGGAGGGCGCTGAGCTTGCGTCAGCAACAGTTGAACGAGCAGGAACGCGAGAGCTCCCGTGAGACCTACGCGCAACACGGAGAGGAGCGTGTTGAACGTGGGCGAAAGGAGGAACAGTCGAACCTCGTGGTCGCGGTGGACGGGACCAGACCAGTTGAGCGTCCAGCTCTCCCAGTTCCAGTCAGGAATTCCTGGGCCAGTTTGGATGACGGCCTTCGGATCGGCGACGGGATGAAACGGCGCGCGCGACGTCTTGACCGACGATTGGTCTTGCTCGTAACGCTCCGCGCTTCCGCCGGCCTTGAGCTCGATGCCCGGGGCACTCCTCGGAGTTGCGTCGGCCACCACTGGTGCGCCCCATGTTTCACCGCCGTGAGCGGTTTGGGGGAACAGCGCTAATTTCAGGTGCTCGACGCTGAAGGCAACCACCACGAACACGAGCACGGCGCTCGACACGTAACCGAACCAGCGCAGGACCGAGCGAGCTTTGCCCTTGGGCACGACGCGCAACAGCGCGATCGACACCAACATGGTAAGCCACAATGCTTTGGGGGCCGCGTCCTGATCGTGCAACAGGACGAGGGTCAACATCGCGAGCGCGCCAACCGAGAAGTGGGTGAGACGAGTGACGGAAAATGTCACGATCAGCACGAAGAACAGCGCCAGCAGATCCCAACTGGCCAACCACGTTCGTTCCAAGAGGTCGACGCCCGACGCTCCGAGGAGTTTCCAGCCGGGCGGCAGGTGCAGGTGAGTGACCAAGCTATCCGCGCTCTCCGACCAGCCCACCGCCGGAATTTCCCGCGTGTTCTCGTTGAGCCGCCAATCGGCCGTCAGCTGCAGTTCACCGTCGCGCAGTTCGATCCCCGACGTGCCGAGAGTCGGATGCTGCGTGATGAGCTGCGGCTGTTCGTTGAGGCGAGCTTGGCCCAGCTCCCCTCGCAGCAGGTCGATGCGCCAACTCTGACTCAGCTTGCCCGATATGTTGTCGCGAACGGTGAACCCCTCGCCGTCCAAGTCGAGCCACAGGTCGCGCGAAAAATTCAAGCGGTTGGGCGCGGGGTTTGGGTCGCCGCGTCGCTCGGTGACGAGCGAGACTTTGCTGTTTAGGGGCACCCTGTAGGCGGGCAACGACGACCACTCGGTGGGCACGTTGGCCCGTGCGGGATCCGACGCCGGTACACCTGCTAGACGTAGCTGCCGGAGGTTGTCGTTGGTCAGCAGGCTCCAGGTTTCGGCCTCGGGCCACGGGGGCGGCAGGTTGGGCGAAGACAGGTCCGTCTGTCCGTCCGGATGAGCTTCGTAGAGAACGATCTCGTGTTTGCCTGCGAAGATCTGGGCGGCAATGCTCCCGTCCGCATCTACCCGCACGGGGAGCTCGGCATTGACGCCGAGCGGGACGGCGCCGTTGAGCCACAGGTGGCTGAGCGCAACCTCGCGGGCCCGGCCGGATACGGTGAGACGCAGGAGCGTCGTGACCAGTAGGGGTACTCCATCCTGAATCTGACGGAACACCTCGACCTCGAGACGCTCCTGATCGTCGGCTTGACGCGGCGCGCTTTCGAGCCAAACGAGACCACCGTCGCGTTTGGGACGCACCACGGGCGCGCTGTTCAGACGCAGGTCGACGAGCGCGATGCTCTCGGGGATCGTCAATGTCTCCGGCAGGCGAGACCACTGGAAGCGGCCGTCCACCTCGTGACCGCCAGGCGGCAGTTTGATGGTTGGTAGTCCTTGTTGTTCGAGGACGATCGCCGGACCGTTCTGAGTCTTGACGTCGAGCGGCCAGCGGGTTTTGGCTCCGGGCAATGCGACGGATGTCTCACGGTCTACGACGACCGTCATGTGGAATCGCCCTCCCGACTCGCTCAGGTCGAGCAAGAGCCGGCCGGGCCAAGCGCACACAGCTGCGCCGTTGACCGTTGGGCAAGCTCGCTCCCCCAGTTCGTCGAGCACCCACGGTATCCAAGGGCGAAGGTTGGGTGGTACACGGACGAGGTCCAGTGGTGCCATGCGCTGCGCAGGCGTCGGTGACGACGCAGGGGGGGCGCTGGAGGTTGGCTGCGCGTGAACATGCGAAGGGAGCCAACACAACCATACCGCGACGGTCATCACCGCGGTGACGGACGTGGACCGCGCGGATCGGAAATTGGCGGCGATCCATGTCTGGAATCGAACCCACATGCGCGCCAACCTATCAGGAAACAGGCGCCAAGGACTACATTCTTTAAAGTAGGAAGCCTACCCCGAGGCGGGCGCCGGTTTCTCCGCCGAACGCGTACAGCCCGGTGTGGATGCTCAGGACTTCCGTGTCGATGCCGAGAGAAAATAGCGCCCGCAGTGTTCGTTCGTCCCCGCGGGTCCGCTGCTCGACCAGGACCGTGTTCTCGACGCCGATCTGGTACGACGTGACGGCGTCCCACGCCATGGCAAAGCCGAACCCGACGGGCATCGACAAGCTGGGTGAGTGCACCAAGTAGTAGTCGAGCTCGCCTTCCGCGAGCCATCGATTGCGCGAAGTGTGATGTAGGACCGAGTCCACCGTTCGCGTGCCCCACAAGCGGCCACCGCGCGCCGCGATGCCGAAGCCAGAGCCATGAACGATGCGCATGCCCAACGAGACGCCGCTCAGTTGGTTTTCACTGAGCGGGAGCCAGTAGGCCTCGCCGTTGAGCCACCAGTTGCTCACGGCGTAAGGGCCTTGTTGATGAATGCGCGTCGCGAGTTCCACCAAGTGTTTGGCGCCAACGGCGAACGAGATACCGTCAGAGCCTTCGACTCTCACCACCAGTACACCTACGACACGCCCCGACGAGGTCAACAATGGCCCGCCGGAGTTTCCTGGGTTAACGGGTGCGTCGGTTTGAATGAGGTCTCCCGGAGGAGCGCTGACGATGCCGTGGCTGAGCGCCCAAACGGGAGCCGTGCTGTTCGGCAGCTTTCTTTGCTCTGCACCCCACGGATTGCCGATTGTGGCTACGGCTGCGCCAACCGTGACTTGGCCTTGCGCCACGACTTGCAGCGGTTTGCCGTCGATTGGCTGCGGCAGCTCGAGCAGAGCCAAGTCCCACTCTTCGTCCCAGGCCACGACCTTGGCTGGTAACTCCTTACCGCTAGACAACACCACGACGGGCGCGGGCTCACCCTCTATGACGTGAAAGGCGGTGGCGATCAGTCGAGGCGTCATGAACGCAAAGCCGGTGCCCTCCGAGTCGCCCGCTCGCACCAGGACGATACTATCGCGCACATCGTCGTAGAGAACGCCGGTCCAGTTTGGCAAGGGCCCCGAGTCCAGCACCGCCACCTCTGCGTCCGCGGCCGGGTCGGCCTTTTCCTTTCGATCGTCCAGTGCCGCCACTGCGTCTTCGCCAACTATCTCCACGGCGGAGTCGGCCTTGGCCCACTGTGGCAAGCATGACACGAAGAGGGCCAAAGAGGGCGCGAGCAGAGGTTTAGTTCGGAGCGCGACGGCAGGCGGCATTGCGTCTCCAAAGGCTATCATGGCACTTCACGCGTTACCTGCGCTATGTCGGCGCGAGAGGCCCGGCAGCCGGAGTTGCCCTCGGAACTCAGCCGTTGCATGGGTGGCTCGTGGCACACCTTCGATATACAGTGGCGACGCCGAATGGGTGCTCGCGACCACTTAACGAAGTTCCGTTGGCTCCGACGCAAACCCGTGGAGTCGTGGGTGAGCGGGAACCAGGTGAGGCTCATCACCCACGGCGACGTTGCCTTCGAACGAATGCTCTCCGCGATCCGGGAGGCCAAGCGCAGAGTCTGGTTGGAGATGTACTGGTTTGCGGCCGATGGGGTCGGGCAGCGCTTCTTTCAGGCGTTGGACGCGGCGACTCAGCGGGGCGTGAGAGTCGTGGTCCTCTACGACGCGTGGGGATCTTTCGGAACCCCTCGCCAGTACTTCGACAAGTTGCGCGCTGCGGGGGCGACCGTGAAGGTGTTCAACCCAATCAGCCTGCTGGAGCAGCGCTTTCGCGTCGCGAGTTTGACGCTCAGAAATCACCGCAAGCTGCTGATCGTGGATGGTACGGTGGCGTTCACGGGCGGGTTGAACATCGCCGATGAGTGGACTGCATCGATTCACGGCAAAGGTTGGAAGGACGAAGTCGTACAAGTGACGGGACCCGTCGTGAGGACACTCGAGCTCGCCTTCCTGGACTCTTGGGGTGAACAGACGGAAGGTGAACAGCTTGGAGAGACGTCGTCTGCCCTCGGTTTGAGCCCAGACGAGCCCGAGCCGTCGGCTCACACGCCTGGAGTGGACGTCGCCGTCCTGACTCAAGCGGGCTTGAGGCAACGACGTTATGCGGTGCGGGCATACATGCAGCGTTTGCGCGCAGCCACTCACTCTATCAGCATCGCAAACGCCTATTTCTTGCCCAACCCGACGTTGGTGAGAAGCCTGGTGTCGGCGGCGAGAAGGGGCGTGCGAGTGAGGGTCGTCGTGGCTGGCAAGAGCGACGTTCCCATCGTCACTCTCGGAAGTAGAGCCGTTTGGTCGAAGCTGATGCGAGCCGGGGTCGAAATCTATGCATGGCATCGCAGCGTGCTCCCTTCGAAGCTCGCGGTGGTCGACGACGTCTGGGCCACTGTCGGCAGTTTCAACCTCGACTACGTTTCGATGCGTCGTAACCGAGAATTGAACTTGGCGGTCGGCGATGGCGCGTTCGCCCAGCAGCTGAGCGCCGAATTCGACGCCATGGTCGACGCCTCAGAGCCGGTCGCGCTCGCGACGTTCCAGGCCCGCCCGTTCATCGTCAGGTTCCTCGAGCGATTGGTTTACGCGTTCCGCTCGTGGCTGTGACGTTTCGTCACGGAATTCGGAAGTCCGCCACCAACGGCAGATGATCCGAAGCCGTCTTCGCCAAGGGAGTCGCCAATACGCCGGCGTGGACTTCGTCGAGTCCACCTCGGAAGAACAGTCCGTCCAGCGGTCTCAGCGGTACCGCCGCCGGGAACGAACGCACGAGAGCACCGGCGCGTCTGAACCCGGCTGGCTCCAGATGTTTCGGGCCGAGGCTGCCCCACACGTCGTTCAGATCACCTCCCAGCACTAGCGGAGTCGTGTGGTGGACCCGCTGAAAGGGACGGCTAGCCAAGAAGCGCTCGAGCTGTAGGCTCCGTTCACTCGTAGCGAGCCCAAGGTGTAGGTTGTGGACGATGATGGTGTGCTGGTGGTCCCCCAGCCGCGCGCGCACGTGCGCCTGCAGGAGCCCGCGCGTCTTGCGAAACCCAATCGTCAAGTCTACGTGAGACAATGTATCGAGAGGCCACTTCGACAGGATCAAGTTCCCGTAACCGCCTCTGCGAAACTGATGTTCGGCGTGAAACGCCGTATGTCCGCCAAATGCTTCCGAAAGCAACGCCACTTGGTCGTCGTTCCGGAGCGACGGCATGCCCTGGGCGACCTCCTGGAGCAGCACGATGTCTGCCCCAGCCGACTCGATTACCGCGATGGTGCGACCGAGGTCGTATCTTCGGTCGACCCCTCCGACCCCCTTGTGGATGTTCCAGGTCATGACGCGAACTTGGTGGGGGAGGCGGTGGGAGTGCATCGGCGCTTACTCCATGGATGATAACGACAGGGCTCGCGTGGTGCGAGGTTCACGGAGCCTGCTTCCGACCGCGGCGTACGGAACGCGCGACAAACCCTCGCCCCACGGGTCGGCCATCGGTTCAACCCACGGTCTGGCCTGGGGAATGGGGTTGACGGCGCAAGAACGCCATGGCCCGCTTCGCGACACCAATGAGTTCGCTACGGGATGACGTGAGGCAACGCGTTGAGCGTCTGGAGTTACCGTTCAACGCGGCGGGGATAGATCCGTTCGGCGTCTCGAAGGAGCGCCTCGTGCACGCTGGCGTGGTCCTGTCGGCTTTCTACCATCACTACTTCAAGATCCAGTGCCTGGGGATCGAGAACGTGCCCGTGAGAGGTCGCGCGATGTTGGTCGCGAACCATTCCGGGGGCTACGCCGTAGATGCCGGCATGCTCGCGGCAGCGTGTTTCTTCGAAATGGAGCCCCCGCGTCTTGCGCACGGCATGGCCGAAAAGTTCATCGCGCGGATCCCCTTTCTGTCCGACTGGGCCAACCGCGTGGGGCAACTCACTGGACTACCTCAACACGCCAGAAGATTGCTCGACGACGAGCGCTTGCTGATGGTGTTTCCGGAAGGTGTACGGGGCACGGAGAAGCTGTACAAGGAACGCTATAGTCTGGTGCGGTTTGGCACTGGCTTCGTTCGCTTGGCGATGGAGACCCGTACACCCATCGTGCCCACCGCCGTGCTTGGTGGCGGTGAGGCGGTTCCCACCATCGCGAACATCCGTTGGCTCGGTAAGTTGATCGGTGCCCCATACATCCCCATCACGCCTTATCTGCTGGCGCTCCCGCTACCGGTTCACATGGAGTTCCGGTTCGGAGAGCCGATTCTGATTGAAGGAACCGGTCAAGAGAGCGATGAAGAGGTAGCGACGATTGTGGAGCAAGTTCGCGACCGCATCCGCGAACTCATCGACACCGGTCGAAAAGAATACAGGGCGCTATGAGGGTGGTCGTAACCGGAGTTTCTGGACGTTTGGGCCAATTGCTGGCGTTGGCCCTCACGCGGGCCGGACACGAAGTCATCGGAATCGATCGTCGGCCATGGCCGCAGGCGCCCGACGGCGTAGAAATGCACGAGGTGGACTTGCGTAAGCGGCCCGCCGAGGCGGTCATACGGTCCCGGCGACCCGACGCGCTCGTGCACATGGCGACCGTCGCTCACCTTCAAGGCCGGCAGACCGCACGTAACCGCATGAGCCTGGGGGCAACCAAAGCGGCGATTGATTACTGTGACCGCTACCAGGTGCGACAAGCGATCTTCGTGGGGCGTCACACCTACTACGGCGCATCTCCAGACTCGCCGCTCTACCACAACGAGGACGAGCCGCCGGTGAACAGCGACGACTTTCCGGAACTGGCGGATCTCGTGGCGGCCGACCTGTACGCGGGCTCGGCTCTTTGGCGACACCCGCAGATCAACACCGCGGTGCTGCGCTTGTGTTACACCCTGGGGCCCAGTCATCACGGGACCCTCGCCACTTATTTGTCCGGTTCGAAGGTGCCGACGGTTTTGGGGTTCGACCCGCTGTTCCAGTTCATCCACGAGGCTGATGCCGTCGGCGCTATCATCGCAGCGCTGCACGCGAAGTTACGCGGCGTCTTCAACGTCGCGGGGCCGAGTCCTCTCCCGCTCTCCAAGATCATCGCCGAAGCCGGTCGTGAACAAGTCTCGATCCCCGAGACGTTGTTCAGATTCGTGGTTGGACGTTTCGGTTTCGCGCCCCTGCCCGCGGGTGCCATCAACCACATCAAGTTCCCGGTTGTGGTAGACACGACCACATTCCGACAGGCAAGTTCGTTCAAACATCGTCACGATGAATACGAGACGCTTGCATCGTTCCGTGAGCCCGAACTGGTCACTAAGTCGGAACTGATGATTTGAATTGTCAGAAACTGACCTTTCCGCGGAAATCCCGCTACACTGCCTCGCATGCAGTCCGGAGACAACGCCGGCACGTCTCCTATCAGCGAGTGGCCACCTGGAACCTGGTCACCTCCTGATGTGCCAACGAGTCAGTCCGCTCCTTTGGTGAGCGCGCGTGTACCAGTGGGGCGGTCTGCGGGTGAACATGTTGAGGGCGCGCCCGCCCCGAGTGGTCATCCAGCGCAGAGCAGCCACCAAACGCAAAGCAGTCACCAAGCGCAGAGTGAGCACCACGCGCAGAGTGATCACCAAGTGCAGAGTGATCACCACGCGCAGAGCCTGCAGCCTCAGAGCTTTCAACCGCAGAGTGGCGTCCAAGTGCAAACGGGCCTGCAGGCACAGAATAGTCTGCAACCGCAGAATAGTCTGCAACCGCAGAATAGTCTGCAACCGCAGAGTGGAGTGGTCTTGGGCGGTTCGCCCGCCCGCATCCCTTGGCCTGGCGAAACACTTGGCCAGGAGCGTTGGTCCGGCGACATCAGCGACGCACTTACCGAACTAGATGAACATCCGGACAACGCAGACGGTAACCGACCAACGTTGACTCCAACCGTCTCCCCCTCTCAACGCGATCGAGACGTGGCGTTGTTGGCGGCGGGCTTGGGGCACGATCTGAACAACTTGCTGGTGGGCGTGTTGGGCAATGCGGAGCTGGCGCAGGCCGCTTACCTGCGGGGCGACGACCCAACGGCACATTTGATGGCTGTGCGGGCTGCTGCGGAACGTGCCTCCGCGCTGGCCACTAGCATGGTGCGACTCGCTTCCGACCAACATCCGACGAGCAGCGCCTTCGATCTCTCCGATCTGGTGGGGGAGATAGTGATGCTTGCGCGCGCCGGCGTTTCCAAGTCGGCCCAGGTCGTCGGCGGAAGTGGCGCACACGGTGCCGACACCTTGGGGGAAAGCGCTTGGGACGATGTTCCGGATGAAAGCGCCAGCCCCGCGCAGAAAGCGCCGCTCCTGGTTCGCGGCGATTCGGGAAGGATCGGGCAGGTCGTGCTCAATCTGATCGTCAACGGTGCGGACGCTCTTGGCGCCGATGGTGGCGAGGTACGAATCGACATCGAGCGCGTCGATACGGTACCCGACCAGCTCGTCCTGCAACCTGTCGAGGGTGCGCTGGAAGGTTATGCTCGGTTGCGGGTTTCCGACACCGGCACGGGAATCCCAGCCGAGACGCTGCCTCGCATTTTCGAGCCCTTTTTCTCCACGAAGCGCCAGGGGCGCGGCCTGGGGTTGGCCAACTGCCTCGAGATCGTGAGGGAACACGGCGGCGGGCTGAGGGTGGTGAGTGAGGTCGGCGCTGGTACGACGTTCGAGGTCTACCTACCGTTGTGCGCCGAGGTTGGACCACCGATCGAGCCCGCGCAGGGTCCGGTCTCCTCCCCGGAGTGGCGAACGTCGGGACGAGTGTTGGTCGTCGACGACGAACCGATGGTTGCACGTCTCACCGCGATGGTGCTCGAACACGTGGGGCTGCAGCCCACGATTGGTCATACCGGGTGTGATGCGATCGAGCTCTTGCAGCGCAACTTGGGCGAGTCGCCAGACGAATGGTACCGCGTAATCGTCGTCGATCTCACGATGCCGGACCTGTCGGGTCAGGAGGTGTTGGAGCGAATCCGCACCCTCGCTCCCCATATCCCCGTGGTGTTGACGTCGGGTTTCTCCGAACAACAGCTGCGTCAACGCGGCATGTTTCAAGGCTTCGATGGCTTCCTGCAGAAGCCGTTCCGGATGAGCTCGCTCGTCGAGGTGCTCCAGGGCCTCTTGGATTCGGCGGAAGCGTCCGTGGCCTGACGTGACTCTTGCGTCCTCAGGCTGGCCGCACGTGCGAGACCAAGCTGAAAGCGACGCCACGGACGCGCGTGGGATTTCTGAGTGTGTGCGGCTGGTCTGCTCGAAAGGTGAGCAGATCTCCAGCCATGAGCACATGCTGGCTGGAGGTCACGTCGACGTGTACCTCGCCCACTTCACACGTCAGGTATACGTATGTCTGAGGCGCGTGAGCTTTGCTTGCGAAAGAAGCGTTAGGCTGCAGCACGATCCGCTGGACGATCAATCCCGCGTGAGGGTGATCGACCAAGGTGCGGACAGACGTGCGGCCTTGGCGATGGAAGGGTAGCGACTCCGCGGCCCAGTGACGCGCTTGACCGCGAGGCTCGGAGAGCAGTTCTTCGATGGGTGCTCCGAGGGCGGTCGCGACGCGAGTCAATACTGCCAACGTTGGGTTCGCCTCCCCGGATTCGATCGTGGCCCAAGTGGGGCGCGGGATGCCAGCTATCTGCGCGATTTGCTGTTGGCTGACGCCGCGAGCCTCGCGCAGGGCGCGCACGTTGTTGGCAAGGTTCTGGGCAGTCGAGTCGGTCACGATAGACTCACGGCAGGAAGGAGGCGCGGATGCCGACGGTGTTCCACCAAATGCTTCCGCCTCGAGCCAAGGACGTCTCGTCTTCGGGGGGGCAAGCCGCGCGGTCCGGCGCGTAGCACACGTTGCTTCGCGTACTCACCGTGCTGTAGGCGAACGAGAAGAAGGGGCCAAACTCGACGCCGAGCGTGGGCCGCCAAGCGCTGCCGATATGAATGCCGATAGGCTCCCAGCCGGCGTAGGCGGTCCCGCGTTTCGTTTCTTCGTCGACGGTCTCGAAGCTCTGATGGCCTGCGGACAGGCCAGCCCAGACGTGAGCATACTTGCCACGCAACAGGGAGTAGTTCACTTGCAGCCCGTAGCGAATGCCGCTAGGGACGCAGTTCTCGCACTCGGCCTTGGACGTCTTGCTTCGCAACGCCAACGCGTACTGCCAGTAGAACCCGATGAACCAGCGATCGTAGATTCGATAACCAGCGTCCACCCACAATGGCAACATACCCGCCACCGAGTCACTCAGCCGGTTGCCGGGCTCGAAGCTTCCGGCGCCATTGGTGAGCCCTAATCGGAGCCCGAGCTCTGGCCCGCTCTCCAGTGGCGCGATCGGTTGCTCGTCTTCGGGAGCAAAGGGGTCTTCATCATTGTTGGCAAAGGACGGCGCAGCGCACGAGACGACTGCCGCCAACATCTGAACACTCCACCTCGGGGCACGCTCCGACAACACAGGGGCCACCTTAGCTGGCCGTTTGCTGGCCGCCACCCGAAAAGGCGCCGCGGTGGGGTCAGTTGCGCGGAAAGTCAGGCGCTGAGCCTATCGAGCGGTTGCCAACTGGGTTATGGCGGCCGCATAGCTATCGTGCACCTGTTGCACCCTGTTCTCGATCTGATCCACTTGCGCAGGCATGTCCGTCGGTGGTTCGGCTCGAAGTTGGTTCTCCAAGCGTTTGCACAGGTCGGCTACTCGCGACGCGCCGACGTTCAAGCTGCTGCCCTTCAACGTGTGGGCCGCGCGCCTGAGAACTTCCTGGTCCACTTCACCGCGGAGCAGTTCGATGTTGTCCTTCGCGGTGGACAAGTAGCTTTCGAATAGGTCCGTCAAGAACGAGGTGTCGGTGCCGTCGATCAACTCCTGAAGTTGCTCCAGGGTGGCTGGGTCGAGGATGGGCAGTTCGCTGTTTCTAGCCATGGCGTTCTTCCACACGTGGGCGAGTTCGGCTGGCGCCGACCTCCACTGTCCATAACGTCTGCCTCTGAAACACCTAAAGCTCACGTGCGGTGTTTTTTCTTGTCGTGAGGGAAGTTTCGTTCCAAATCCGCGGCGTGGCAGACAGAAAATTCGAATGGCTCTCCGACCCGACCATCACCGCCCCCCTCGGCTGGATGGCCGATGGCGTCTACGCGGGCATCAAAACTTACGGCGATGAACCGCGGTACGATGTCGGCATCCTGCTCTCGGAGCGTGATTGCGCCGTCGGGGGGATCTTCACCCAGAACCGTGTCTGTGGCGCGCCGGTGACGGTGACGCGGGAGCGCATTGCCGGCGGAGTCGTTCGCGGCATCATCGCCAACTCTGGCTGCTCGAACGTGGCGATGGGTGAACGTGGGGTCGCTGATGCTCGCGAAATGGCGCGTTTGGCCGCGGCACGCTGCGCGGTCGAGCCAGGTCACATGCTCGTTGCATCGACTGGAGTGATCGGTCGGCCGCTGCCAATGGAGAAGCTGAACGTCGCGATCGCGGCAACGCGTCCGTCGCGCGAAGGGGGGGACCGCTTCAGCCGCGCCATCATGACTACGGACACCGTACAGAAGAACCGTGGCGTCACGTTCCAACATGGTGGCGTCAAGTACACGGTTGCGGGCGTTGCCAAAGGGGCCGGCATGGCGCACCCCAACATGGCGACCGTCTTCTGCTTCATAACCACCGATGCGCGCGTGCAGTCGGACGCACTGCAAGCGATCGTCAAACGCGTGGGGGATCTCACGATCAACATGGTCGACGTCGACATGGACACATCGACCAGCGACATGATGCTCGCGTTCGCAAACGGTGCCGCAGGTGGACCCGACCTCACGGTGGACGCGGTAGGCCTGGCGGCGCTCGAGGACGCGATTCACGCGGTGTGTTTGGCCTTGGCCAAGGACTTGGCCAGAGATGGCGAGGGCGCGAAGACGTTGATCGAGGTCGTCGTCGAAGGTGCACGCACTCGAGACGACGCACGAATCGCCGCGCGCACCGTCGTTTCTTCCCCGCTGGTCAAGACCATGATCACCGGCCGCGACCCCAACCTGGGACGTGTATTGATGGCGCTCGGCAGGTCAGGTGCCGAAGTGGAGCTCGGCAAGCTCTCCGTCTGGATTGGTCAGCACTGCGCGTTCAAAGATGGCGCTGCCACTACCCTCGAACTGAACGTGATCAGTCGCGAAATGGCTGCGCCGGATGTACAGCTCCGAGCCCACCTCGGCCTGGGCGACTTCAGCGCCACCGCGTGGGGCTGTGACCTCACCGAAGAGTACGTACGCGTCAATGCGCACTACACGACGTAGGTAAACGCCAGCATCGGACACGGCGCCCCTGATCGGTCACGGCTGTCGTTGTTACGATTTGTTGCAATTGGCAGGAAAGGTCACGGTTTCCCCGTGGCCTTTTCTCGTTGACGCAAGGTGTTGGCTCGCTGGTTCAAAAAGGGTGACATGGAGCGACTTTGTCACCTGTTCGTCGCAATTCTTGCTCGCGCTGGCCACTGAGAGGGAACTGCAACTCGTGGGTTTCGAGAGCCGCGTTGAGCGGCCGACCCCGGTTGATTCTTCTCTCATTAAAGGTTTACGCGCATGTTTGGAATCGGGCGCCGAGTAGTTTGGATTTTGCTGCCTTTGGTCGCAGCTTGTGACGCCGACAACACCCCCTCGACCAACACCGACGAGCCAAGTTCGGACGTTCCCACCACTTCAGAAACATCTCGTAACACTGCGGGGGAAGCCCAAAGCGAAACGTCGGGCGAACCAGCCACGACGTCAGCCGAAATGGACGCAGGCTCGACGAGCTCCGACGCAACGACACACGAGCCCGGGTCGATGGTCACGAGCACCTCCGCGAGTGCGATGGTCGACTCGGGCCCTGACGTCGAGGTGAAGACGGGCGAGCGGGCGTTTGGTGCCCGTTGTCCGCGGGATTCTCGCCTCGGTGCGCTAGGTGTCAACACGAGCAGCGATCGCACCATCATCGCTGGTGCCATATCGAGTGGAGTGCTCCCAAGCTCCGTGCCAGCCGTCGCGGCCGAACAGGGCTCGTGTCAGCTGTTGGTTCCGCGCGATCTCTTTTGTTCCTCGTGCGAATCGACGGAGGCATGTGCCGGAGAAGACGTCTGTGTGCCGAAGCCCATGAAGGTTTCGGCTGGAGTGCTCCGCGTCGACGGCCTGCTCACGGCGGTGGAGGTGTCACCCAACGGCATCACCCTCGACTACTCGAAGACCATCCTCGATCCGTTTCCGGCGTACACGATGGGTGAGGAGATCACGCTGCACGCCGCTGGTGACGCCGTTGAACCCTTCGAAGCCACCGTGATCGGGGTCCCCGCGCTCACCTCGTCGCTCGACGCGGTTGCCGTGAAGCATGGTGAGCCCGCGACCCTCGAGTGGGATACCGAGGACACGGACGCCGAGGACACTTCAGTGTTCGTCTCCTTCTCGGTGAACGTGCACGGCGCGGTTACCGGGTGGATCGAGTGTACGGCGCCGGACACGGGGGCATTCGAAATCCCGGCGGAGCTCGTCAGCGCGCTCATCGACCTGGGCTCCTCCGGGTTTCCTCGAGTCGACATCGAACGACGCAGTTCCGCGACGGTCGACCTCGACTCGGGGTGTGTGGAACTCTATGCTGGTGCTAAGATAACGCTCGAAATCGAGTTGGACGGCTTGACGTCGTGTCATGACGACGGCGACTGCGGAGACGGGCAAGTTTGCAACGACGAGTTGGCTTGCGAGTAAGGCGTCACGGACGCGATTGAGGAATACGAAAATGAATACGAGACGATTCACGATGGTGGCGGTGGTGTTGACGAACGTGGCTTGCTCCAGTGGTGAGACGAACCCCGACGAAACGACCGATACCGCGTCCACCGGCGGCAACACGACGCAGACCCCGACGCCCACCCAGGGCGTCGAAGACAGCGACACGACGACACAAACGACCACTCCGCCAGGCAACTCGACGACGCCCGGAACGAATACTGGGCAGAACCCGCCTCCGTCCCCGCCAGTCACCCCGCCAGCTGGGACGACCGAGGAGCCATCTCCAACCGGCGGTACTGCTGGTCAAGGGGATACGATGACGACCGAGGTAGACGAGCAGTCCACGACCACACCCGCGACGACGGACACCGGACCTACCGGAGATACGTCGACGGGCGAGGACACCGACGTCGTCGACACCGGCGCCGACGAGAAGTTCAGCTTCTTCGTGACGAGTTACTATCACATCGCCCAGCTAGCGGGCAGCGAAGACGGCTTCGGCGGCGACTTGCGTTACAACGGCGCGGCCACCGGCTTGGACGGTGCAGACGCGATTTGCCAAGAGATTGCGCGGCGCGTCGGATTTGGTCACCGCACGTGGAAAGCGTACCTGAGCACCAGCACGGTCAACGCCATCGACCGCATCGGCGCGGGGCCCTGGTACGACTTCTTGGGGGTCAAAGTTGCTGACTCACCCCAAGACTTGACGACCGGCGCCAACCGTCAACCGGGCGGTTGTTGCGAGAACGGGACGTACGACGAGCTGGGTCTGTTTCACGACGGGAGCACGGACCAGAATAACGACGGTGTCGACGACGACGACCACGACACGATGACGGCGACCAACGAAGACGGGACCTACGCAGGTTTCAGCTGCGAGGATTGGACGTCGACCACAGCCACGTCGGGTGGCGGCGGTGGGGGTGGCGGCGGCGGGGGCCCGGGCGGTGGCGGGCCGGGCGGCGGTGGTGGCATCATGATGGGTCATAGCTGGCCGGCTCGCAGCGGTGAGCATTGGGCTACCTCGCATGCGGGGCACCAGTGCGCCGCGGGTACCAACTTCGTTCAAGACGGTGCCGGTGACGCGTCCACCGTGGGTGGCGGTGGCGGCTACGGCGGCTTCTACTGCTTCGCGTTGGCGGAGTGAGCGACCCACGTCCAAGCAGCAGACTACTACTGAGTTACGGGTATCACTCGCGTTGGCGCCGGGGATCGGAAGCGACCAGGTTCACCCGGCGCCGCAGCGGAAGAACAATGGGATGTCGGTGCGCCACGCGTTGCCGACTTTCGGAGCAATCACAACAATGAATTCTACGATCGCTGGCCTCCGCCGATTCGCCGTTGGTGTATCGAGCACCGTGCTGTTAATCCTGGGGTGCTCGACCAACAACGACGATCCGCGCGCGGCGGCAACGGATGCGGGAGTTTCCCAAGCATCCGGGGCAAATTCTGGCACGGACGCGAGCACCACTGCCGAAGCGGGAAGGCTCGACGCCGCCCTCGACGATGTTGATCGCAGCACCGACCTCCAAGTGGATTCGGGCACGGACGCAGGCCCAGCCGTGAGTCATGTGTGCACGAGCGTCGAAGGGGAAGCCTTCGATTACTTGACTTCGATCGGGTGCGCCGATGATTTTGCACGAGCTTCTGCTCAGCCGGCAGACTCGAGTTTGCCCGGGGCGCGCAGCGTCAAGATCATCGTCGACCGTGTGGACGAAAACCGGCTCTACTTTCTGAATACCGTCGAATACCCGCTGCACTACGACTTTGCGAGTACCCACCTATCGGCGGTCGACGACTTGCCCGTGATCGCCAGTCAAGCGGAGTTCAACGACAACTACGTCAGCGATCAGCGGCGCTTCTACTTGGGTACGATCACGTACTACGAAGGGCCCGCCAAATGGGCGTACGAGATCACGCCGTACGACACGGCGTCCGCCGCGATGATCGAAGAGACCTTCGCGCTGCTGCGGAGCGCTACCTACTTCGGCGATCAACTGCACTTTCACCCGACTGGAGCAACCGTGGAGGAGGTGGCCGAAGAGCTGCCGGCATCGATTCCGATCGTCACGACGGACGAGCTGTACGACGGCGTCGACTACCAGCCACTGAACTTGGAGACCAGCACGGGCCTGTTGAGGTTCCGGACGGCGGCGGAGGTCGACGGCGCGTATACGCCGTTCCGAGAGATCGTCGTTCTAGACGCCATCCCGAACGACATTTCGATCGTCGCAGGTATCATCACCGCGCAGTTTCAGACGCCGCTCGCCCACATTAACGTCCTCTCCGTAAACCGCGGCACGCCGAACATGGCGCTGCGTGGCGCGACGGAAGACGAACGACTGCGGGCGCTCGAGGGCAAGTGGGTCGAGCTCACCGTCGGAGCGTTCGACTGGTCGATCCGGGAGATTACCGAGGAAGAGGCAGAGACGTGGTGGGAGGACAACAAGCCCGAACCGCTCGTCGTCCAAGAGATGGATTTGACGGTCACCGATCTCCGAGAGGCGAGTGAGATGATCGACCCGGACGTCGAATTGGGCGAGGGCATTCAGGCGGCGATTCGGGCCTTTGGCGCCAAAGCCACCAACTACGGAGCGATGGCGGACGCGCAGCTCGAAGGAGCCTTCTCGGACTTGCCGGAAGTGGACGGCGACGGGCCGATCGCCCCCGGCTTCGGCATTCCCATGTTTTATTACGACCAATTCATGAAGGACAATGGCCTGTACGAGCGCATTCAGGAGCTGATGGCGGCACCAGAGTGGTCAGACCCAGAGCTGCGCTCCGAGGCGTTGAAGGCTTTCAAGGACGAACTGCGCGCCAAACCGGTGCGTCAAGAGGTCATCGACGCAGTGGTAGCCCGAGCCGCTGAGTTGTTCCCAGGAGAGAACATCCGATTCCGTTCGAGCACCAACTCCGAAGACCTGGGCAAGTTCACCGGCGCCGGCCTGTATGACTCGGAGACGGGCGTGCTGGGAATCGAGAACGATCTCGAGGACTCGGTTGCGTGGGCCATGAAGAAGGTCTGGTCCCAGGTTTGGAATCCACGCGCCTACGAAGAACGAGAGTACTTCTCGATGGAACACCTCGACGTCGGGATGGCGCTCCTAGTTCATGCGAACTTCCCCGAAGAGGAAGCACAGGGAGTGGCGATCACGAACAATCCGTTCGATACGACAGGCACTCTCCCGGCATTCTTCGTCAACGCGCAAGAGGGCAACAACGACGTGGTCACTCCGGAACTAGGTGTTACCCCGGACGCCTACCTCCACTATTACTACAACCCCG
>CBINDO010000058.1:0-34004 GCA_966249405.1 uncultured bacterium
CGGCGCGGTATGTAACACGAGCGGAGCGCCGCACGGAGACAAACCGTGAGCGCCGCGGCGTTAGACGCCGGGATTTCGACTTGACACCGAAGTTAACATCGTTAACACTGCCATGAATGGGTCCGGAGCCAACGCGAGAACGCATCCTGATCGAGGCCTCCAAGCTCCTTCAGTCGGAGGGGCTGGGGGGATTTTCGATGCGCAAACTCGCCGGCATCCTCGATTTGTCGGCGACTGCCCTGTATCGCCACTTCGCCGACAAGGATCAATTGCTGGTGGCGGCGTGCGCGGAAGGCTTCGAGCGCTTCGGCAAGCGACTGTGGTTGGCGCTGCAGGAGAGCACGGGCTGGGAACGGCTGCGCGCTACGACGCTGCACTATCGGCATTTCGCGATGTCCGAACCGCACTTCTACCGCGTGATGTTCATGAACAAGGAAAACAAAGACGCTAGCTGGGAGCGCATCCCCGAAGCGCATCAGCGCCGAATTCGGGGCACGTTCGAGTTCCTGGTCGATCGCGTCGTGGCGGCGTCGCGCGTCCACCCGTTCATCTGGGACGACGCTCGAGCCGCGGCCAGCTCGATCTGGGCGCACTGTCACGGTTTGGTGGCGCTGCGACTCGACGGGCACTTCGACGAGCTCGATGAAGCCGCGTTCGAGGCTCTGTATACCGCCTCCGTCGACGTACATCTGCGCGGCCTCAAAGCCTGAAGACCTTTCTTTTGGAATCGAAGTTAACACCGTAAACACAAGAATCGGAGAGTCGCCATGAGCCAAATCATCACCCAACGCATGACTGCAACCTTGGACGCGCCGGAGTTCGTCGTGTTCCTGATCGGCGCCCGCGTGAATCGTTGGTGGCGTTTCCACCGCTGGTTTCCGGTGCTGAGCACGATGCCGAAAATGCTCGCGGAGCTGAAGGCCAACCCGGAGCTCGGGATGTTGGGATACGAGCAAGCCTTTGGCCGCACTTCACTCATGGTCCAATACTGGAAGTCGCTGACGCATCTGCTCGATTACGCCAAGGCGCGCGACTCGCAGCACCTCCCGGCATGGCGTGAGTTCAATCGCCGCATCGGGTCCAACGGCGACGTCGGGATCTGGCACGAGACTTACATCGTCAAGCAGGGCAACTACGAGAACGTCTACCACAACATGCCCGCCTTTGGATTGGGGCGAGTCGGAACGTTAACTCCAGTCGGAAGGCGCCACGCTGGTTCTACCGAGTCGGCGGCGGAGCGGATCGCCGTCAACTCCGGAACGCCGGCGTGACCCCGAGGCCGCGCGGTTCACGAACCTCGCCGCCGATTTCGCTTCTGAAGACGGGGATTCGCGTTAGGGTGCGCCGCAATGAGCGCGCCCCCAGCCAAAGACAGTCAGAACCTTCCGTTTCGCGAGTACCTCGGTTACGCGTTGGGGGACACTGCTTCGTGTTTCTTCTTTTGGACGTTCAACATCTTCCTCACGTACTACTACGTGGACGTGTGGGGGATACCGGCAGCTGCCGTGTCGGTGATGATGTTGTTGGTGCGACTGTTCGACGCCGCCGCCGACGGTGCCATGGGAATGGTCGCCGACCGCACCAAGACGCGTTGGGGTAAATTCCGACCGTACCTCTTGTGGATGGCGATCCCGTACGGCGTTTGTGGTTACCTGATCTTCGCAAACCCAGACGTCGGAAGCGGCGGTAAGTTACCGTACGCTTACATCACGTACACGTTCATGCTGCTGGCGTATACGGCTATCAACGTGCCATACAATGCGCTGCTGGGGGTGCTCAGTCCCTCACCGGCGGTGCGCGCCGTGGCTTCGAGTTATCGCTTCGCTGGCGCCAACGCTGGGGGGTTGTTGGTATCGTTGTTCGTTCGCCCGTTGGTGAAGCGACTCGGCGGCGAGGACGAGATGGCGGGGTTCCAGCAGACGATGGCGATCTTCGCCGTGCTCTCGATTGCCCTGTTTTGGGTGTCGTTCGCCAACACGCGCGAACGCGTCGAACCGCCCGCGCACCAGGTCTCCAACGCCAAAGAAGAACTGAAAGAGCTCGCCATCAATCGACCGTGGCTGTGGCTGCTGGCGGCGGCTGTGTTTTCGACGACCTTCGTCGTGATGCGGGCCGGCAGCACCCTGTTCTACTTCAAGTACGTTGCCGGAGACACCGGCGCTCCCATGATTTGGGTGTTCGACAAGTCGACGTTGTTCCTCTCGTCGGGCATGTTGTGCCAGGTCCTCGGCAACTTGGGGCTCGCGGCCGTGGCGCGGCGCGTCGACAAGCGCAACGCGGCGACGGTCCTCACCTTGATCACGGGCGTCTGTTACATGGCCTTCTTCTTCATCCCCAAAGACCAATTTGCGCTCCAGTTGGTGCTGAACTCGGTGGGTATGCTGTGTATGGGGCCAACGTCAGCCCTCGTGTTCGCGATGTACGGCGACGTAGCCGACTACGGAGAGTGGAAGTTCGGCCGCCGTTCCACGGCACTCATCTACTCGGCATCGTTGTTTGCCATGAAGACCGGGTCGACAGTGGCAGGTTACTTGGTGCCGCTGTTCCTCGACGCATTTGGCTTCATCAAGGGCGCCCAACAATCGGCCTCGGCGTTGCTCGGCATCACGCTCGCGTTTTCGATCGTGCCAGGGGTATTTGCTGTGCTCAAAGCTTGGTCGATTTGGATGTTCCCCTTGAGCGCGGCCCAGGTTGCCGACATCGAACGCGACTTGGCATTGCGGCGGGCTAGCACCACTTGAGGGGCGCACCGCCGCTCGAACTCATGGAAACGATACCACCAGCTGAAAGATTTCCCTGAGTGTCGAAAAGGTGACGAAATTGTGTCGGCGCTGGCCAATCGTCGTGATGGGAAGCTTTCCCCGGCCGATATAGTTCCCATCATGTCTCAGCGCCGCCTCCTCGTCTGCCCACTGATCTCGTTGTGTGCCCTGCTAGCCTGCCAGGCTGAACCAGCGAAAGTGACGTCGATCGGCGGTGGTGACACGCCGCCCGCACCTCCAGCACTGCCACCGCCGACCGGCTCCAACGGAGGTGGGGGTGGGGACATCAGCAATGGTGGAGGCGGGGGCAACGTGCCAGGAGTCGACCCGAGCGAACTCGTGAACGTCCCCTTGCCCACGGCGGCTCCCAATCCGCCACGAGACGCGGGTGAACCGGATATCGAGACGATGGTGAACGCCAACTGCGCCCAGACCAAAGTCACCGCAACCGATACCACGGTGCTCGTCCCGGCCGACATCATCATTGCCGTGGACACGTCGTCGAGCATGGCGGTGGAGGTGGGGTTCATCCAAGATCAGCTGAACGCATTCTCTCAACAGATTAGCGCCAGCGGCATCGACGCCCGCGTGATCTTGTTGGCTCAGGCGGGTCAACCAGGTGAGACAATCCTACGGGGCACACGTGACACGTTCGCCGTGTGTATCGGCGCGCCCCTCGGCTCCGGCACGTGCCCCGACGACACGCAGCTCCCTGGGTACGTCCACATCGATCAGTTCGTCGATAGTAACGACGCGCTCGACCAATTCATCGGAACCTTCCCGCTTTGGAGGGAGCACCTCCGACCGAACTCGCAGAAGGCGCTGATGGTCGTCACCGACGACGAAGCATCGATGTCGGCCACCGACTTCGAGTCCCAGCTCGTGGCCCTCGACCCCGTGCTGTTCGAACGCTGGAACATGAATGGCGTGGTTTCCTTCTCGATGTGTGTCGACGACCAAAACCAGGGCCTGGCCGCTGCGATCGGCGATACGTACCTGTCTCTGATCGAGAAGACCAACGGTGTAGCGGGCGACCTGTGCGAACAGAACTTTCAACCGGTGTTCGACGCGTTGGCCACCCAGATCGTAGAGAATGCCGGCGCCGAGATCGTCTGCGAGTGGGAAATCCCGCCCGCCGTCGCTGAGCAGACGTTTTCGACGGAGCTGGTGGAGGTCAACCGCACCACGGGCGGTGACGCCGGCGTGACCGCGACGCAGAACTTGGCGCGCGTCAACGCGCTAGCCGATTGTGCCACAGGGGGCTGGTACTTCGACGACAACTACAACCCGACGCGCATCATCGCCTGCGAGTCGACCTGTACGGACATGCAGGACGACGCCAACGGCGGCATCGCGGTCGTGTTCGGATGTGAGGCGGTGGAGGGGTGCGCCGCAAACGACGAAGCCGTCCTCGCCGGTGACCCCACGGCAACGGGTGCCATCGACGTGAGCACGTCCGGCGACGGTGGCCCGGGTGCCGCTCCGGTTGCGGTGGCCTGCGAATGGCCGCTGCCCGAGCTCGATGACCGCCAGCAGGAGCTCGACCTAGAGAACGTCAACGTCCGTTACACGACTTCGAGGGGTTTCGGCGTCATCATGGGAGCGGTCGACGGCGCCGACGCTTGCGCGACGGCCGAGCTCGGCTGGTACTACGACGATCCGGCAAAACCGACGAAGATCGTGGCCTGTCCGGAGACGTGCGAAATCCTGACTTCACGGCAAATTACGGAAGTGAACGCCCTGTTCGGCTGCAAGACGCGCCCGGCGAAACCCCGCACTTTGTGAAATTGGTCCCGCAAAATGCGGTCCCGTGCGAGAAACCGGCGGGCGTCGTGGACTCCCGCCGGCCCAGCGAAAGTTTCCCGACTGACTTCACGGCCGCCGCGCACATAATGCCGACGCCGCCTTGATAACCTGGCGCGACGCCCGGATACTTGTATTCGTTCATGGCGATGGCTGGCGGATCCCACGGAAGGCATCGGGCGCGGAAGCGACCACTGGTCGCGCTGCCCGTGTTGTGGTGCGGATTGAGCGGTGCCGTCGTCGGGTGCAGCAGTGCCGTGAACCACTCCGACTGCGCTTCGGTCTACGGCGGGGATACCTCACTCACCACTTGGTGGCGGCCCGTGGTGACGGAAGAAGGCCTGGCCCAGCAGTCGCTCGTCGACGGTTATCTGCGGTGCTCGGGGGGTGAAGTGACCGTAGAACCCGCCGCCGCCGACAAAGAGGAGACGTTGTTCGTCTACGAGGAACAAGAACGACACCTGCTGCTCGTCAACGGGCTCACCGACATCGACCGCTTGGAGTGCACTCCCAATCGTGGCAGCGGTTTGTTTGCGCTCAAGGACATGGATGGCCTGCGTTGGGACGACCGCATCCCCACGTTTCTGCAACCTTACGTCCGCCCTTGTCTGGGTGAGAAAGCCAACCGCTTGTACGCGGTGCCGGTCGGGTTGCATACGCTCAATCGGACGCTCATCAATCCGCAGTTCGCCAACACGTTCGCCGCGTCCGACCTCACTCTCGATGGGTTCGTCGAAGCGCTCGAACGAGCAAGCCAGGAGCTTCAGGCCAAGCCCATCGTCATCCCGGCCGACACCCAGCCGAGCTACTTGTTGGTGGAGAATCTCATGGTAGCCGTAGCGGGAGAACGCTACCTCGAATTTTGGAACCTGGATCGGCGCACGCAAACCGAAGCCGAGATCGACATGGCTCCGTTCGCCGCCACGTTGGACTACACCGATAGGTTGCTGCCGTACATCGAGTTCGTCGAAGGCGACGACCCAACGCGAGCAGCGCTGGCGCGCGTCTGCGACGGACGGGCCGCGCTCACCGTGCAAGCCGATTGGGTGGACGCAGCGCACTACTGCGAGCGTGAACTGGTGACTGCGGCATTTCCGGGCACCAGCAAGTATAGCGTCTTTGCGTTCGACGCGTTCGCCGTCGACTACTCCGAAGCCCAAGCGACACAAGCCGGCTCCGGTCGTTATCTCCCGGAAGGCGCCGCGGAATACGCGTGGCTCAAGGCCGTCACGTCCGCCGAGGTGCAACACGAATATGCGCGACTCAAACGCTCCAAAACGTTGGTCGAGTCGGACGGGGTTGGCAACACCGTTGCACGCGACCAAGCCGATCTGTTCGGCGCGGGAGTTACACCGTTGCCGGGTCTGATGCTGCTCGTAGAACACGAGACCTTCGTGTCGTTCGCTAGCAACATCGCACAGTACCTCGGAACTCCGGTGGCGGACACGGCAACACTCGACCAGCGCAAACTGGATCTCATCGACTACGTGCACACGGAGTTGTGCAAGGCGACCTCTTGCAAACCGTCTGGGCCAAAGTTCTGAACGACGGCGCCCCTCGCCGTCAGATGTTTCGATGTCTCGGCCGCGCGCGCTACGTTGCCTGTCCGATCTGGACATTCGCCCTCACGACGGGCTCACTGGCACACGCCCAGGACGTCGGCGAACCCTCGCCAGCCGAAACGCCTCACGCCCCGGATGAACGCTGCGCGATCGCGTACCAAGCACCATCGACCTGCCCGAGCGCGGCGGCCATGTCCGAAGCTGCCGGTCCCCACTTCCGCGTAGTCACTTCATCGACGTGTCCAGACTGCGTCTCACGAGTAAACATCTCACCGGCGACCGATGGCAGCCCAGAATACGTCCTGCAAACGGGCGACGAGTTCACCCGCAGTCCCGACTGCGCGGAGCTCGTGAAGATCGCCGGCTTCACGGTTCGCTCGTCTCACGTCCACCGACCTGCAGTCGCGACGCCACCGTTCTTGTTTTTGGGTGCCCACGTCGGCCAGGTCATCGCGCGCGACCTGCAATGGGTGTTCGGAGCTCAAGTCGGGGTCCGGCTGTTCGACGATTGGTTGATTCGTCCGCACGTCGGGTGGATCCCCGAGAGCCGAGTGACCGTGTCGATCAACAACGACCGCCTGGACCCGACCTTCGAAGGGTATCAGGGAGGCCTCGACGTCTGCCGACTGGTGGCGAACTGGGCCGGTGTGTGTGCCCAAAGCAGCTTCGAGTCATTTCGGGTGGTGCCTAGCTCGACCGAGTACTGGATCGCACCCTACGCCAGCCAAGTCATGTTCGGCCTCGGGGCTACGCTCCAGACGCGGGTCGCCTCGGATTTGCTGGTGCAACTGCAGCCGGCAGCCTTCTACGCCCCCAAACCAGCCCAAATCCTGGACTCCGACTGGTCTGTTCCGTTCTACGAGCGACCGGCCCTGCAGGTGCAACTGCGTGCCGGCTTGGCCTGGGGCTTCGGCGGAAAAGACCCAAGTGAAGACGCGGGAGCGAATTTCGCTCAAACCGGACCGGCTCGGATCACTCACTAGGTGGATGTTCATTGCGCACGAGGCAGCGACGGCCCACGCCTGGGTACCTCCCCGTCACCACCGCTCCGACGATGCGTATGCCGACGTTTCGGCTAGCGGCATCTACCCTGCGCCACAAAGCCGTGTAAGTGTGGGGGCGGAAGATCTCGTGAAGGAGAACGCGGTCCGAACAAGCCCCGTGGGGGAACGGCCGGCGGATACGTCCGGTGGAGGCGGCGCACCGCGTAGCGGTAGCGACCCCGCGTCGCAGACCATTTCCGCAACCCGAGACGTCGCGGGTTACCCCCTCCCCCAAAACCAGCGCGGGCAAGAGCCGCCTGCGGGGGAGCCGCCACGCGGCAATGACGTGGAACCGGCGATCACCGAGGTCTATCGAGAGTGTGCTCCGGCGATCCACCGCATGATGCTGCGCCTCGGGATCCCCGAGAGGTATGCCGAAGACGCCACCAACGACGTGTTCGTGACTGCACTCCCGCGCTGGAACGAGTTCCGCGGGGACTCGTCTCGGCGCACTTGGTTGTTTGGGTTTGCGCTGAAGGTCGCCGCCAACCAACGTCGCAAGCTTGGCCGCGCCGGTGAAGAGAAGGCGTTGGCTGTCGATCACGACCTCGAAACGTCGGTGAGCCCGTCGGCGGACCCGTTCGAAGAAGCGAGCGCCCGGCAATCGATCGAACTCCTTTCGTCCCTGCTCGACACCCTCACGCTCGAAGAACGCGCGTTGTGGTTATTGGTCTACTACGAAGACGTCAGCGTCGCGGACGCCGCGCAGGTCATCGGGATGTCTGCCCCGAAGGCTTACGTACTCGCCAAATGGGTCCACGCCAAGTTGATCAAAGCCTGGAAACGCAGCAATCCCCCTGAAGCTTGGAGACCCCGGTGAAACTCACACCTCCCCCATCCGTCCAAGGACTCACCTTCGACGAACTGGTCGCGCGTGCCCAAGCCAGCGAACCGACCTTGAGCCCCAGCGACCTCGATCGCATGGTCGCGCGCTTCGAAACGCGCCTGCGAGCCGAAGGCGCGGGGCACGCACTACAACCGCAAGCTCACGCCGTGGGCGGCGCTGGTCAAAACGCGAGCGCCGGCAAGTGGAGCACCACCACCAAAGCGATGCTGAGCGGCGCGGGCCTCGCCGCCGTGGCCGCGTTCATTTACGGCGTGTCGACGCCCCCGACCCAAGCGCCGCACGACACGGTAACCCAGCACACCCACGACGCCGAACGCCCGAGTGAACCGAGCGCCTCGGTCCAAGTCGTGTCCCAGCGTGGCGTCGAGTTGGCACAGGCTACGCCCGACGAAACTCCGGGCAGTGTCGAAGCACCGAACGGTTCTGTCGACGACGAAGCCTTGGAGGACGGACCGGTCGCCCCGGCACGCCCATCGACGAAGCCCAAACGCCCGGCGCCAAGCGCGGCACGCTCGGTACAGGCTGACGCCCCATCCAAGTCCGCGTCCCAGGCGACGGCGGTTTCGCAGCCACATGCTACGGAAAACGCTTCGGCTTCGGCGGGGCCCAGCATCACCGCGGAGCCACCCGCCCCCGCAAAACCAACCGCTTCTCTCGACACCAGCCTCGAGCAACTGGAACGCGCCGAACGCGAGCTGCGCAGTGGCAACCCCAAGGCAGCGCTCAACACCCTGGCTCTGCCCGTCGTATCGTCGTTGTCGTCGCGCGTGGAGGCGCTGCGCGCCGTGGCCTTGTGCCAGAGCGGCCAAACCGCGGCTGGTCGGCGCTTGGGGACGCAACACCTCGTTCGCAACCCGCGTTCACCGTACGAGCAGCGTCTGCAACGCGCGTGTGGCGACATCTGACGTCGGCGATTCCTCTGCAACGTCCAGTGCGTCGCCGTCGACGCAGACATCTCGCGGTCGTTGACGCGACCACCGTCACTTGTTTACCGTCGACGCGCAATGACGCAACCGGTCGCAGTCGATGCTCGCGTTCTCGACGCCGTGCAGCTTGCGCTCTGCGGCGACCACGAGCGCGCGACCGCCGCGTTGGGTGAGCTCTGGCGTTCGTTGCCGCTCGACGACGACTTTCACCGATGTGTCGTGGCTCATTATCTCGCCGACCTGCAGACGGATCCCAACGCCGAGTTGCGGTGGGACGAGCGCGCCCTCGACGCCGCGCTCCGAAGTTCACCCGACGCATTTAACGGCCGCATCCCCGAGGTCACGCACGAGTCCTTCTTGCCGTCCTTGTATTTGAACCTCGCAGCCAGCCACGAGCGCATCGGGCAGTTCGAAGCAGCACGCGCGGCGGCGTCGCGAGCTCTCACGCTCGTGGACGACGGGCCGCCAACTGCGCTGGGTGAGCTCACCCGCAGCGCCATCACGCGAATCTGTTCTCGGCTCGGAACCTCGCGCGACCCCGAGCCACCCCTGTAAAACCTCGTCGTCATCGAAGCGGCACGGCCCGCCCAATGCTGCTCCGCGCGTTTCGGCGCAGCAGGATCGACCCGCGCTGGCAACTGCAGGTTCGAACGCGTGGGGCTGCACCACGGAATCGCTCCTAACCCCAAGAGTTCGGTTCAGTCGAACCGATCTCTGCAATGTGGCAGTCCCAGGGGCTGATAGTTTGCCGTACAAGTCGCGATTCGAACGCCCTCACACCTGGGGCGGCGGCAATCGCGGTAAGGTCAACACAGCCGAGCGTGCGTTTAGGCTGCCTGCGTGTCCAGGTGCCAGCAGCCGTTCGCTTGGACCAGTCACCGCAGCCCGCGCCGACATAGGAGTCCACTCCAACTCGTGAGCCCCGCTATCACCCTACTCATAGAAGAGCGCACGACTTTCCGGCCACGAGCAAGCTCTCGAAACAGGCTGCGATAGGAAAAATGACCACCCAGCAGCTCGGGGCGGTCGTTTTTCCCGGCTTCGACGTCCACTTTTCGCTCGCTCACCTGGTACACTGGTCGCGGGTCTGGGGTATCGATTCCGCTTCACGCTCGAGACCAGGGATTGAGGCACGTAACAGACTCTCACCAGAACAGTGAGACACAACCGTCGAGCGGGTCACCGAGGAGAAACGACTATGTCCGCGAAGAAGAAATCACACGTCAAGGACAAGGCCCCGGCATGGAAGCGCATGGCTCATCCGGACGCCGTCGACTTCAGGGATCGCGAGTACATACCGCGCGTCTCTCAAGCGCCACGCGCGGAGTGGTTTCCGGAGTACCAGCCCGAGGTCAAGAACCAAGGGTACACCAACGCCTGCACTGGGTTTGCGTTATCCACGGTCGTCGAATACCTGCTCCACGCATCCAAGCGTGAACCCAAGCCGGCCGTGTCCGAGTTCATGTTGTATTCGATGGCGCGCCGTTACGACGAATTCCCGGGTTCGAGCCAAGACGAGGGTTCGAGCGCCCGTGGTGCGTTGAAAGGGTGGTTCAAGTACGGCGTGTGCGCACGTGAGTTGTTCCCAACGTTGAAGATGCCACCCGCGAAGCCGAAGGCGAAACTCGCCCAAGACTGGTGGTTCGACGCGCTCAAGCGGCCGCTCGGGGCGTACTTTCGCGTGAAGTCGAGCAGCCTGTCAGACATGCACGCGGCCATCAACGAGGTCGGCGCGTTGTTCGTGACGGTGGGTTGTCACGCCGGCTGGGACGATGGCAACGACATGAGCCCCAAGGGTTCCAAACGCCCACGCTCGTTCAAGGACGGAATTTGGGAGATCGCGCGCAAACCGGGCTACGCCGCGCACTGGGGGCACGCGGTCGCGATCGTCGGCTACAACCAGCAGGGCTTTCTGCTCCAGAACTCGTGGGGACCGGAGTGGGGCACGCACGGCTACGCCATTTTGGGCTACGACGATTGGCTCGAAAACGCGATGGATTGCTGGGCGGCACAACTGGGAGTGGTAACCAGCGAACATCAAGCGATGTCGCAGTCGCTGAGTCTGCGACAATCCGACACCAAACGCGTCGTGCTCGCGAGTAGCCCCGAGCTGGCCAACCGAGAGATCGCGCCGTTCGTCATCAACGTCGGCAACGACGGTCGGCTGTCGAGCAGCGGTGACTTTCGTACGACCGCCGACGATGTCCGCGCGCTCTTCGACGTGCAGCTCAAGGAGGCGCGGGAGCGCTGGCAATTGAAGCCCAAAGATCCGGTCCAGGTCTGTATCTACGCGCACGGCGGTTTGGTGGGCGAGAACGCCGCTGCGAAGATCGCCAAACGCTGGGTGCCGGCGATGTACGATCGGAAGATCTTCCCGGTGTTCCTGATGTGGGAAACGGGCTTGTTCGACACCCTGCTCAACATCTTGAACGAAGCCTGTTCGAAAGACTCGGCGCGCGCCGGTGGCCTCACGGACACGCTCAAACGCTGGTGGAACGAGCGCTTGGAGCGCTCACTGGCACGGCCGGGGTATGCCTTGTGGTCGGAGATGAAGGAGAACGCAAAGGCGATCGGCGGATGGGCAGCCGGCAACGCCATCGCCGAACACGCGGGACATGTCTTGTATGAACACCTCGGCCCGCTGCTACAAAATGGCCGCGCGCAGGCGCACGTCGTCGCGCACTCGGCGGGTTCAATCGTCGCCGCAGAGTTGGTCGACTCCTGGCATCGGCGCGGCAAGGTACAGTTTCAGTCGCTCTCGTTCATGGCGCCCGCGATTCGAGTCGACGAGTTCGACAAGAAGGTGCGACCCCACCTTCAAGCGGGCCGACTCCCGAAGTTCCAGCAGTTTCATTTGAGCTCACGCGCCGAGTCGGACGACCCCTCGTGCGGACCATATCGCCGTTCGTTGCTCTATTTGGTGAGCGAAGCGTTCGAGGGAGGTCGCAGTGTACCGATCCTCGGGATGCAAGACTTCTGGGACCAATACGCGTCCGTGACCCAGCTACCCAACACTACCGCTTACGTCTCACCCACGGTGGTTGGGTCCACGACGCAACACGGCGACTTCGACGAAGACCTCGCGATTCGAACGCGCATCCTCGACTTCGTCACCGACGGCCATTAGCGCAGCTGAGACGCCAGCTGCCAGCCAAGGGCCTAGGACTAGGCTTCGCCGCCGCAGCGCGTTTCTGGTAGAAGTTCTTGGGAGTCTCACCTAGGGTCTGATACCGGTCGTCACTCACCGTATTGTTCGTCCATCATCGTCAGCATATCGTTCAACAGCTGGTGTTGGATAGGTTCGTCTTGCCCGTGACAACCGGTCATCTTCCCCACGACCGCCCCCTTTGCGAAGTTGCCCTTTGCGGCGAGGTGAAGGCACCCCTCTGGATTTCTGTCCGCGATGCCCTCCGTCGGTTTGGACACGGTGATGGTCAACTTGTTCGCCTTTCGCAGCCCTAGCTCTACGCCGGCGGCCTGCAAGGCTTTGCCGAGCTCGCGCTGCAGCGACTGACCTACCCGATTGTCCTCGCTCCAAGTATCGATGACCTCCAACGTCAACTTGGAAACCTTCAGAAACCCAGGAACGACGATCATGTTCGCATCGAACGTTGGCGCTTCAGCCAACTTGGCGGTCTTGTTGGCGCGGCGATCGAGCTCGACCAAGATCTGCTCGAGCGCCATCCCGAACGCCTTGTTGATGTCGGAGCCCATGGACATGCCGACTGCATTTTGCAAGGCTGCACAACCGACACCTCTGAGTTCTACTGGCTCCACCAGGCCCACCAGCTCCATGTCGAATTCGACGCACGACTCGCGCTCCACGTTCATGGGTGGCTTCTCTGGGTACGTCATCCGAACCGTCAACGTGTTCGAGGCGGACTCGCTCACTTTGATGTCACTCGATTCGAGGAGGGCCTGCAGGGTTTCCCGGATGTTTGCAGCGGTCGCCACTTTGTCCTCGTTCGATACGGTGCGCGCGTCGACTACCGTCAGAGCCAGCTCCCTCGGCTTCAAGTTCACCAGTTCCGGCTTCGTGAACTGGTCCGCGCTCAGCGCGGGTACCGTCTGGCTGGCGCAGCCGCCCAACATCAGCATTAGCCCCGCCAAGCGAAGATCGAGCATTCTCATGCCGCGCCTCGTTACCAAAAAGTCGCGTGGTAAGGCATCTCCAAAAGCTCGGTGGCCGCACATCGCAACGTCGAGTCTGTGAGTTTCTCATGCCGAGCAAGTATCCGCTCCATTTGTCGATCCTCGCCGTGGCTGCCAGCTGCGTGGCCAACGTCTTGCCAAAGAGTCCGATCACGGGCTCCGCAACGCCGGTCGAGGACGTGCTCGACTACGATCGCTCGATTCAACTGGACGCGGAGGAGCTGGCCGAAGGTGGTATCGCGGAGGCGTACCGCAAGCTGCTGCCCGAGGTGATGCGATACGTCCCGGAGCCGGCACAGGTCCACGAGTCACTCGATCCTTCGACCCCGAGCTACTCTATCACCTACGGCGACGAGGTGTTCGTCATCTACGAGCCGGGAAAAGAGGACGATTCGTGGGGTAGAGCGATGTTCGCGCTGTTTGCGATCGTCAACGATCAGTTGACTCGAGTGCGCTCGGATTACCACTTTTACGCGATCAACGGCGGCAACGATCTCTTCGGCATGTTCCTCACGCAAGCCGACGTCGAGGCCGCACGGGCCTCGCTGCCAACTCGAGACTGGCCCTACTTGCCCGACGACCAGCCACCTTGGTTCGGACAACCCCAGTAAGAGCACACCCGCTCCACGCGCGTCGACAAAAGCGGCGGCAGCGCCTACCCGTTTCGAGCCCACTCGCGCGCCGAGGCTCAATCGAGCTGCCGCGTCAAACCGCGCTTCCGCGCGCGGTTTTCTGCTAGGGTGCCGCGCCATGGCTTCGGAGCACGCAAACCACGCGCCCTCGCAGGCGTCAGGAAAGGCCGAAAACGCTGAAAAACCGGGTGGGAAGAACCCTGGCCCCCATGGTCCACCCCAGGACGTCCCGGCAGTGCTCAGCCGCGTTTTCCGCCCCAAAAAAGCCGTGGTCACGGCAGGGATGCCGTACGCCAATGGCCCGGTCCACTTGGGCCACATCGCCGGCGCCCTCCTGCCCCCCGACATCACGGCGCGTTTTCTCGGGTTGTTGATTGGCCGGAAGAACGTGCTGTTCGTGTGCGGAACGGACGAACATGGCTCCACGAGTGAGTTGTCCGCCCTCGAAGCGGGGCTGCCGACGCGCCAGTTCGTCGACGGTAACCACGCGAAGCAGAAGCGCACCTTGGAGCGCCTCTCGATCGGCCTCGACGTGTATTCGGGCACGTCTCAACCCGAGTGCTTCCCGATCCACACCGCGGTGTGCCAAGACTTCATCACCAAGCTGCAAGCCAACGGCCTGCTCGACAAGCGCACCAGCAAACAGTGGTACGATCCGGAGAAACAACGCTTCCTTCCGGACCGCTTCGTGCGCGGCACGTGCCCCAACCCGAAGTGCGGTGACCCCAACGCGTACAGCGACGAGTGCCCGAAGTGCGGCCATCAACACCTGCCTACGGACCTCATCAACCCGCGCAGCTCGATCAGCAGCGCCACCCCCGAGCTCCGCGATACGGTCCACCTGTGGCTCAACATGTGGGACGTCTCGGAGACGCTCCGCGAGTGGCTCGAGAGCAAGCAGAAGAGCTGGCGCACCTCGACGCTCTCGGACCCGCTCGACCGCGTTCGCCCAGCGTTACGCTTCGACCGCAACCAAGAGGACACGTACAAGGGCCTCAAAGACACGTTACCCAAACACAAGCTCAAGTACGGCGCTGGCGGCCAAATCGTGCTGCAGTTCGGTACCAAACCGGATCTCGAAGCCGCGCGGTCGACGCTCACCAGCCGCGACGTCGCCGTCGAGTTCGTCGACGAGTGGGCGTACCGTTCGATCACTCGCGACATCAGCTGGGGGATCCCGCTCCCCGGCAACGACCCGGAACTCGCGGGCAAGACGCTGTACGTTTGGCCCGACTCGTTGATCGCGCCGATCTCGTTTTCGCAAGTGGCGCTCCAGAAACGTGGCGAGGACAAGGAGCGTTATCGCGAGTTCTGGTACGACGAAGGCGCGCGCATCTATCAATTCCTGGGTCAGGATAACGTGTTCTTCTATGTGCTCATGCAGGGCGCGATGTGGCTCGGCACTCAAGCCGATCCGCATCATCTACCCAAAAACGGTGAGCTGCAGCTCACCGACGTCTTCAGTTGCTTCCACCTGAACGTGGGCGGCGAGAAGATGAGCAAGAGCGTTGGCAACTTCTACACGGGTGACCAGCTCCTCGACGAAAAAGGCTACTCCACCGACCAGCTGCGTTATTACCTCGCGCTCTTGGGTTTGCCCGAGAAGCCGTCGGACTTCGATTTCCAGAAGCTCGACGAACGCAACGCCTTCCTCGCTGGCCCGATGAACGCGGCCTTGGAGCGCCCGATCTCGGCTGCCCACTCCAAGTTCGATGGCAAGGTGCCCGCGGGCAAACTCGTGGACAAAGTCGAGGCAGCCACCGTGAAGATCGTCCAACGTTGGGTTCGCGCCATGGAAAAGGCGGAATACCCGAGCATGTTGTTCGAGGTCGAAAACTACGCGCGCACGATCAACTCGCTTTTCACGCAATACAAGCCCCACGACGACCGCTTTCCCGAGGAGCAACGCAAAGACGCCCTTTACACGGCGTTTTACGTCCTTAAGTCCCTCATGATCATGCTCTACCCCTTCGTTCCCGACACCATGGAGAGGCTGCGCCAGTCGCTTCGCCTACCGGAGTCGGTGTGGAGTGTGGACGAGCTCGGCACGCCCATCCCCGCCGGTCACGAACTTGGCCAGAAGCTGCCCTATTTCCCCAGCGACCCCGCCGCCAGCGCGCCCGAAAGTTAACTCATGTTCACCGTCACTACCGGTATTCACATTCACTTCGCCCACCACGTCCGCGGTCACCTCGGGCCGTGCATCTCGCTCCACGGTCACACGTGGTTGTTCCAGGTGAGCTTGGCCGCCAAAGCGTTGGACCATCAGGGGTTCGTCGCCGACTTCGATCTGCTGTACTCCCAGGTGCTCGAACCATGCCACCTGTTGCTCGATCACTCGCTCGCCGTCGGGGAAGAGACGTATCGCGAGATCGAGGCGGGTTTGGGCGCGGTGGGCGAGAAACTCGTCGCGTCCCGCGAGGCATTACACGGCCACTGCGGCGACGTGCAACCGATGCTCAACCGCGAGATGTGCGGCGCGCGCAACATGCGCCCCGGTGGTATCAAAGTCGCGGTGTTTCCGTTCACGCCGACCTCGGAGCGGCTCGCCGAGTGGTTGCATCAAGTCGCGAGCCAAACGATGGCCGACGATCGCGTTCGTGTCTCACGGGCCCGCATCTACGAGACTTTGCACCCGATGGAGAGCTTCGCCGACTACGAGCCGTAAGCTCGCCGCGCGCCGCCACCTTCGGCAGCGCGGTCGACCCAACAACGTCGACCCAGCAACGTGGTCACGTGCGAGCACGTTGCGCCGGCGTGTGTGCCGCGACTGGCGCTCACTCACGGCGCGGTGTCTCGCGAACAAGTCACTCTAAGGGGTGGGCGTGAGCCGACCAGCGTCTCACCGCGCTGGGCCCAACCAAAACCAAACGTAGCCTCGTCGACGAGTTGGGGCGTCGCGACGCGTCGAGCGGGTCGAAGGACTTACGAGACACACCACGGCAACCCGCGTCGCGTGATCCCACTCTGGGTAGCGCTTCGCGCTGCTCACGGTCGCGCGCTTAGTCACGGTCGCGTGCGCTTAGTCACGGTCGCGTGCGCTTAGTCACGGTCGCGTGCGCGAGGTCACGTCGCGTGCGCGAGGTCACGTCGCGTGCGCCAGGCGCACCCGAGCCGTCTCCGTCTCACCAGTTAGGCGCTCGCTCGAAGGCCGCACTGCTCGACCCTGTCCAACCGACCGCGCTCGGACGCGCGCCAACAAGGCTCACGTCGCCGACCGTGCAATTGGCGTAGGAAGAGCCTGTTGGTTGGGTTGGGCCCAGCGCCTTGGCGACGCAACACGGCTCCCTCCCTCCGCGTGGCGTAGTCGAGCACCGTTCGAAGTGGAGTGACGCTCGGCACGGCAAATCGGGCGAGTCACTCACCTCGTCGCGTTCACTGCACAGTCGCACGCTGAAGTTGGCGCCTTTCGTTACCTCGAGACAACTACTACGCACTCGTTCGAGGGTGGCGCAAGCGGCGTACGAACGGTGTGTTGATTGGGTGGGCCCAGCGCCTGGGCGACGCAACACGGCTCTCTCCCATCGCGTGGCGTAGTCGAGCATTGTTCGGAGTGGTGTGACGCTTGGCACGGCAAATCGGGCGAGTCAGTCACACGTTTCCGACACCCGCGACTCACTTCGTGTGTGGATGCCGAACGTTGCGCCATGCCAGGCAGCATTTCTGCCTGGTTTCGCACCAAATCGCGCTCGCCCGCCGGCGCGGTGCACTCACGGCGTCACTTTGCGACAGGACGCCTCTACCTCCCCAACACCCCGCTGCAATTGAACAACCGCGCTACAAAACGGGACTCTCGGCTAGTCCGACCAGAGGTCGCGGGTTAGGATGCCGGACATGCGCTTGAAGCTCTCGTCTTGGTCTGGTTCGAGTTTGTTCCTCTCGTCGCTGTTCGGTGTCGTTGGTTTGCTCGCTGCCAGTTGCGGGGGCGACGAACCGGTGAGTGGCACCGCAAACACGTCGACTCCCGACGACACGGAGCCCGACGCTGCTGGACCAGGCGAGAGTAATGGCGGCAACGAGACCGGGGGCGGCAATGGAGACGATACGTCTTCGACCACTTCACCAACGCCTACGACCAGCGACAACACGCTGCCAGATACACCCGCAGGCACGGCCGTTGGCATTGCGTGCACGGACAACAGCGACTGTGACAGCCCGCTCACTTGTGTCCGCACCGACGATTCGTTCCGCGGCGCACTCCCGGGCACCGGTATCTGTACGATGCCGTGCACCTCGGACAGCGAGTGCCAGGCAGTCGACCTTTACGGCTTCTGCGATCTGATCGGCGCTCCCACTGACGCAGCGATTGAAGCCACAGCTCAAGGCGACATCCCCGAGGGCATGGCGCCTTATTGTTTGCAAGCCTGCCCGTTCGGGTTGTCGGCTGCCAAGTGTGATGCCCTGCCGACCTCTGCATGTACGCCCATCGAAGCGGCCGTAACCGAGACCACGGATGGAGCGTTCCAGTTCGGCTTGTGTCTGCCTTTGTGCAGTGGAGACGACGATTGCGAGAACGGTGAACGCTGCGATCCGACGTGGGGCATGTGTGTCGACGAGGTTCGTGGCGGTAAGGGTCTCGGTGAGAAGTGTGACCCCGCCGCGGACGCAGAATGCTCCGGCGGGTTGTGCATTGGCATCAGCGAAGAGCTCCCCTACGGCTTGTGCACGGCGCCGTGCAACTTCCACCCCGACACGATCGTGTGCGGCGGCGAGCCGGGCACCGACGCCGAGTTTGGGTGCTTCAGCAATCTGTTCACGGAGCTGGTCTCCACACGCAACGACCTAGGCCAGTGCCTGCCGCTGTGCGATGCCGACGATGATTGCCCCGACGCATTTGCCTGCGACCTGAGCGCTGCAGACACCCTCCCGGAGTTTTACGGTCGTACTGGCGTCTGCTTCCCCACCGAGGAGTCGATCGCCGAAGCAGTGAGCGCACTCGGCGACGGCGGCGGCGCCATGTCCACCGAGCCAGAGCCGGAACCCAGCAACACGGACGCGGGCGGCTCAGCGACTGCCGACGGCGGTTGAACGGGAGGCGCGTTAACACGAGACACGCCCAACCGAGGACTACGGTGGGCGTGGAGCCCGACTGCAGGCGATGTGCGCCCGGGTTCGAGCGCTACGGTGGCGTCTCAATGAGCGCTCGTGCGCACGACAGCCTTTGCTTTTGTTGCCTAACCCCAGAGTTCGGTTCAGCAGAACCGAACTCTGCAATGTAGCAGTCCCACCGGCTGATAGTTTGCCGCACAAGTAGCGATTCGAACGCCCTCACACCTGGGGCGGCGGCAATCGCGGTAAGGTCAACACAGCCGAACCGTGGGTTTAGGCGTCTGGGATGACGCTCGTAGCCGCCGGGACGAGATGCACGCGGCTCAAATCTGGGAACGCCAGTTCATCGCACGCGTTCATCAATATACGCGAGACGCGTTCACCCCAACGCGGTGGAAGCCCCGGAACGAGCGTACACAAATGGGCCGCGACTGACGCGACGTCGGGGCCGATGTGTGCGGACCGAATCCCCCCGGCCACAGCTGTCGAGCGGATGGCAGCACGCATCAGGGCGCCATCTGCCTCCAAAGCTTCCACGCTGACAGCAAACGCGCGGAGTCGTGGTAACTCGCGCAGCTGTGCCGCCATCAGGCGGCGAACCTCTACGCTCGGGATCTCGCAACTGGGCGTCGTGATCAGCCAGAAGCCAGAGACTTCGGCATGCTGCACGACCCGCTGCAAGGAGCCGCACAAGCGCTCAGCCTCCTCGATGCTCGGAGGACGACGCCACACGCTCACCAGGACGTCTCGTGAGACGGCAAACGCGCCGTTCGCGTTCGTTTCGATCATGCCGATTTGCCCCAGCGAGTCGTCGTGAACACGTCCACTCACAGGCCGCGTGGAACCAAGAGTCGTCCCCATGCACACCTCCCCATCCGCTCAGGAAATGTAACAGCTTCGAAGGTGAGTTCCAACACTATGTAGGGAACAGCTCACTTTTCAGAGCAGTTGTGCACAGGTTGTTCCACGACGTTCACGTTTTGCCCGCTGAAAACCGCGCGTAACGCCACGTTAATCCGTGAGACGCCTACCGTGTACCTGTAGCGCCCACGTTCGACTCGCCGCTCGTATTGGCGCCCTGCACCGCCGCTGGTGCGATCTCAGCCGTGCTTGCATCTGCGGCTCCCGCGTCACCCGAGGCACCAGACGATTCGGCGAACTCCGCGGTGGTCTCACCATCCGCCTCGGTGCTGCCCGTGGGGCCACTGCTGCCCGTCGGGCCAGTGCTGCCAGTCGGACCAGTGCTGCCGGTCGCGCCGCCCGTGCGGCCAGTCGCCCCACGGGTGCAACCTGTCGCGCCGCTGGTTTCAGACGCTGTAAAGGTCGTGGTGCCTGGGGGGTTTGCGCTCGGCGACGCCGGAACGACGGTACCCGTAGTCGAAGGCGACGCACCCGGGTTTTGTGGCTCCGGCGCTCCCGCACCCGGGACGCCGGGGCTCGTGCCGATGCCCGGCGGCACCGGGGAGAGACCTTGAGTCTCTCCCGGATCTTCGATCAGCGGGTCGAAACAACCCGTCAAAGGTGCACATGCTGCAATGACGCACCCGACACGTCTCACGAGTCTGGGCTTGTTCACCGCGCGCTCCCATCTGCTTCGATCGGATCACCCGCATCAGCCGTGGCGTTGGTACTCCCGCTCGAAACACCCGCCTCTCCGCAACCGCCATCCGTCGCGGACTCGTCGCAGCCAGCTTCGACGTCGGATGAAGGCTCTGCTGCTCCAGCGTCAGAGACCACGGAGGGGGGTGGTGAGGGAGGCGTGACCGGGGGTGGAGGTAACGTAGCGGGCGGTGTGGGCGGGGTTGGCGTCGTACCCGGGGGGGTGACGCCTGGCGTCACAGGCTCGGCCGAACTGCCCGGAGGGATGGGGTCGGGCGAGGTCGCGGTATGCGTGGGTGCGGGCGTGCCGGGCGTCGTCCCAAGTCCCGGTGGGCCTTGATTCGACGGAGTGGCTCCTGGGTCTTCGATCAAACCGTCGAAACATCCGGTGGCCAGCGAGCAAACCGTAGCCAAGTGAAGTCCCCGCCGCAGCGTACACATCAGTGATCGTGTCGCCAAACCTCTGGCCGCGACCGTGCGCCCCCCAGAAGAACGTAGACTCACGGCACTACTCCCGTGTCGGCGCCGCCGTCCGCTTCGAACGGCGCGGTCGTTTCGGCTTCGACGGTATCCTCGAGGGTGTCCTCGACGTTGTCCCAGCCCGAGTCCGCTTCGAACGTTGCGCCCGCGTCGCCGATGACACCGGGGATGTCCTCGGAGCCAACGTCCGAACTCGGGCTCGCCGGAGGAGTGCCGGGGGGCGTCACTGGGGTGGGAGCAACGCCCGTCGTCACCGGGGCGGTCCCTGGAGTAACGGGGATGGCCGGCGTTCCGGGCGCAGACGTCTGACCCGGAAGCGGCGTGCCCGGAAGGACCGGCGCGCCATCGCCCGCGCCGGTCGCGCCCGGATCCTCGATCAGCGGGTCCAAACAGCCTGGAACGAAGGCCACCAAACTCACGAGCCACCAATGCTGCGCGCCGAACCGCGAGCGCGCGGATGCGCGCTGTTTACCGGTCACGCTGAAGCGTGCGGCACCTCGATGGCGTCCCCAGGAGCGGTCAGGGCTCATCACAATGCTCCGTGTCCAGATCCTGGCCGCCATCAGCCGGCTCCGTTCCAGCGTCGAAACCAGCGTCGCCACTATCACAAGGCATCGGGGCAGCGCCCGCATCTGCTCCGCCTTGAGCAGGTTCCGTTGCCGGTGCGTCGGAGGGCACTTCCCCACCCGTCTCGAAATCCGCGGTCTCTTCGCCGGAAATCACCACGCCGCTCGAACTAGAGGTTGCAGGCGTCGTGGTGGGAGCGGTCGTCGTGGTGGACGGCGCGACGGGCGGCAACGGAACGTCGATGGTACCCGCGTCCATGTTTCGCCCTGCTTCGCTCGATTCGTCACCCTGGTTCGGCACGACTGGAGCTTCTGGGCCCATGTCCACCGGCAACGTCGGTGGGGTGAAGCCCGGATCCTCGGGCACGCCGTCGACACGCGGTACGTCCGGGCTGGCACATGACACAACCCCCAAGCAAAGTAGGACGACACGACGCATGAGACGCTCATTCATAGCATGCATCGGGCCAGGAGAATGACAACGATTTGAGCCAAATTGCGCAACCGCTATTGTGCCAACTTTCACACGTGGCACACATACCGCTTCAGCTGTCAGGCTCGCCGCGGTTCGCTCTCAAATCTCTCGCGGTTTTGAGCACTTGGACGACGGGCTCGATGTCCTCCGCGCGCAGGCTTTCACCGATGCGCTGCAATTCCGCCGCGAGATCGAGGATCACCTCGGAGAGCATGTCGGCGTTGGTGCTGAAAATATCTCTCCACATCGACAGGTTGCCACCCGCAACGCGCGTCGCGCTCACGTACGCCGGACCCGCCGCGACCTCGGCGTTGGCGCGCCGCGCCTGAACCGCGAGCACACTCGCGAACAACTGCGGCGCGTGGCTGGTGAGCGCCACCGCTCGATCGTGGTCGGCGACGGACATCTCGACCAGCTGCGCGCCGACGTATTCGACGAGCTGCCGCACTCGCCTCACGGCGCTCGGCTCGGCGCTCTCCGAGCACAGGATCCAGCGCTTCTTCTCGAACAGGTCTGCGACGGCCGCGCTCGCTCCGCCAATGGGTTTACCGGCCATCGGGTGCCCCGGGACGAAGTGCCCGAAGTTACCATGGAGGCGAGCTCTTTGAACGATGCTCCGCTTGGTAGAACCACAATCCGTGATCAACTTGGAAGCCCGCAGCGCAGTGGGCAACTGTTGCTCGATGACCTTCACTGGTGCGGCGAGCACGGTCAGCTCCGTCGCGCCCATCGCAGCTTCGAGGGCAGCCGGATCGGTCGCGTCGCATCGTTCGTCCGTGAGCGCCATTACGGCCTCTTGTTGGAGTGTCGCGGGCAAGTCGGCCGCGACGATCCGCACTTTGGGGTCGCGCGCTCTGAGCGCCGCGGCCAACGATGCGCCGATCAGCCCGAAACCCACGATGGTGAGCGACTCGAATGGAGCATCAGCCGTGTTCACCATTCACCTCTAACCGCGCAGCGCTTGCGCCATCTTGCGCAAACGTTCGGCGAGATCCATGGCGTTTTCCCACGTCAAGGTGGCGGGCACGCGCTGGAGCTCGTGAGGTGGGCCGACCCACGCCCGCAGAATAACACCATCCGCCCCGGCGCCGATCGCCGCCGACGCCACGGGCGCGCAATAACGCGCTTGCTGCGCCACCGTGGGCACGTCCACGACGATGGGCAAATGGGTGCGTTGTTTGGCCCTCGCAATCGCCGCCACCTCGAGCGTGCGCGCGCCGCTCGGATATTCACCGCCCGCTTCTAGCAAAACGACGCGGATGTCGCTGCGCTGCAGCTCCTTCTCCGCGCGCGCGATCCACCCGTCCGCACCGGCGCTGGGTGGGCGCGCGACGAACATCACGGGAAACTCTTGCTGTTGCGGCGAGCTGTCGATGGATAAACACGCCAAGGCACCGATGCTGCGCGGCCCGGTTCGTTTGCGGGTGACCGCGGCGTCGAAAGGCCGCCCCGCGGCCAAACGGCGTGCGAGTTCGACACTGTCCTCGGCCAAGCCGATCGGCTCGACGGCGATCCACGGCCGCGAACCGCCAATCGTCCCCCACTCACCGTCGACGAGAGTGGGTGACTGTCGGAAGTGAAGTGATGCTTTGGCGAAGGGTTCGCTCACGCGCACCACCTTCGCCACGCCGTCGAACTCTCGAACGACGTTCATGTCGTCGGAGTTTACGGGGCCGACGACGCCGAGAGTGGTCCTGGAGTGGCCGCTGGAGCGGTGGACGTCGTAACCTGCAGCAACTAGCCAGGCGATGGTGGCTTCGATGGCTTCCCCGGGCGCATCCTCGTGCATCACGATGATCATTGGACGCGCGAAGCTAGTACGCTCCCTGCGAGCTTGGCAACGACTGCCTCACCGATCGAGCCGCTATTGGTGGGGCTGATCGAGAAATTTCACACACGGTCCCACGTCTGACGCGACGCGCCCACCCGGAACCGGGGCGCTCCTGGCCATGACTAGCCACCGGTAGCCTGCGCTGGCCCCCAAACTGGACTAGAGCGCCGCAGTGATGGAGCGCCGCGGTGATTGCCCCGCAAAGTCCGCACGCACTCGGCAAGTGGTGCGCCGCGTCCGGGACCCGCTCAGAGGTCGACCTGCACGCCGATCTCGACGACCCTTCGCGGCGGCAAGCAGAAATACCGAGCGGCGCTTTGGGCGTTGCGGCTGAGGAAGGAGAACAGTTGCTCCTCCTTGGCGCTCATCTCACCAGCGTCCGTGGCGAGCAAGGTCTCGCGACCCAGGAAGTAGGTGACGTCGTCCATCACGATCGGAAGTTCGCACTCGGCGACCGTCTCACGTAACGCTCGCGGTACGTCGGGGGACTCCATGAAGCCAACGTGCAGCTCCAGGCGGTAGAAGCCGTCGGTCAGGCGAGTCAAAGTGTTGCGGTCCTTGAGCACGCGCGGAACGTGCTCCGTCGTCAGCGTGATCAACATCACCGTTTGGTGGAGCGCCTTGACGTGCCGTAGATGGTGCAACAGGAGCGGCGGAGTACCGTTCGGGTTACCAGTCAAGAACACTGCGGTGCCCGGCACCCGAACGACGGGGAACTCGCGCCCGTCGGTGTCGCGGTAATCGTTGGCGCGCAGCGCCTCCAGAAACTCGTCCAAAGGGCGCGCCGCTTGGGCGTAGTGAGCGCCCAGCAACGCGCGGCCACGCTTCCATACCCGCATGATGAGGAACAGCGCAAAACCGAGAGCTATGGGCACGAAGCCACCCTGGAAGAACTTGAGCGCGTTGGAGGCAAAAAATGCCAAGTCTTGGACCAAGAAGAACACCAGGAGCGACACCGCCGCCGCCGCCGACCATCCCCAACGTTCGCGCGTCACGCGGTAATAGGCGAGCGAGGTGATGCCCATCGTGCCGGTGACGGCGATACCGTAGGCGGCCGCCAAGTTGCTGGACTCGCGGAAGAACAACACCAGCGTGATACAGCCGATCGCCAAGAACCAGTTCACCTCTGGGACGTAGATTTGGCCCTCGCTCTCGGTAGAGGTGTGCCGCACCGTCACGCGCGGCAGGTACCCCAGTTGCACGGCTTGCTGTGTCAGCGAGAACGCGCCGGAGATCAACGCCTGGGAAGCGATCACCGTCGCCAGGGTGGCGAGCACCACCAGCGGATAGATGAGCCCACCCGCTGGCACGAGCGCGTAGAACGGATTCTCCGCGACCGCGTTGCGCTCCGCGCCGGGCGGTGCCGAAAGCAGCAATGCGCCCTGACCGAAGTAGTTGAGGATCAACGCGGGGAACACCGCGCCGAACCAGGCCACTTGAATGGGCTTGCGACCGAAGTGCCCCATGTCGGCGTACAGCGCTTCGCCTCCGGTAATGCACAACACCACCGAACCCAGAACCAAAAACGCGTGCACTGGGTCGTGCAACCACAACCGAATCGCGTACCAAGGGTTAACGGCCATGAGCACCGTCGGATATTTGGTGATCGCGATGGCTCCGAGCACCGCGAGGGAGACGAACCACATGACCATGATCGGACCAAACACGCGTCCGATAACCGCCGTGCCCCGGTATTGGCCCGAGAACACGGCGAGCAAGATCACGACCGTGATGGGTACCACGACCTTCTCGAGCGCGTGTGTCGCGACGCCGAGACCTTCGACGGCCGAAAGTACGCTGATCGCCGGGGTTATCACGCCGTCGCCGTAGAGCAAGGCGGCCCCGAACAGCACCAGGGCGGAGAACCAACCCACGTGACCGGGCTTCGAGGGTTTACCTTTGGGGATCAGCGCGAGCAACGCCAAGATGCCGCCTTCACCTTGGTTGTCGGCGCGCATGATGAAGGTGAGATATTTGACGGCAACGACCAGCGTGACGCTCCAAAACATCATCGACAGCAGGCCGAGGACGTTGAAGTCGGTAGGGGCCAAACCATGCTGCGAGCTCACGCACTCCTTGAGTGCGTAGAGCGGACTCGTACCGATGTCGCCGTAAACGATACCCATGGCGCCCAGGGCGAGCTTGCCGAGGCTCGAGCCCATGTGATGATGGGGATCACCGTGGCCGGGAGATTCAGTGGACGCACCGCCCTCGGGGCTACTGGACTGTTCGGGTGGTGTTTCGGTTGCACTTGTCACGTAGTAAGCTCCTCTGCCACTTCGTCGTGGGCGACGAATGCAGCCGCTACCAAGTCGCCAGCCACGTTCACCGTGGTGCGACACATATCCAAAAATCGGTCGACTCCGATGATCAAACCGACCCCCTCCGGCGGAACCCCCAACATCGATAGGATCATGGCTATCACGGGTATCGAGCCAGCGGGGACCCCCGCCGTGCCAATCCCAGCCAAAACGCAAATTCCCATGACGACCGCCTGTTGTCCGAGCCCGAGCTGGACGCCGTAGGCTTGTGCCAGAAAAAGGACTGTCACGCCCTCGAACAACGCGGTGCCGTTCTGGTTCATCGATGCCCCAGCGGTGAGAACGAAGCGACTCACGTGGCGGGGCAACTTCAAGTTCTCGTCGGCGACGCGCAGCGCCGTGGCCAACGTCGCGTTGGACGAAGCCGTGGAAAACGCCGTCGTCAACGCCAAGCGAATGTCACGAAAGAACTGAACCGGTCGACGTTTGCACAACCAAGCCAAACACAGCGAATAAACGCCGAACAAGTGCAAACCCAACCCCAGCAACACGACGCCAACGTAGGCCGCCAGTTGCGCCAGGACGCTGCCACCGAGCCGCACGGTGGCCGTGAACAACAGAGCAGCCACCCCGAACGGCGCCAACCGGAGCACGAGCTCGATGAGCTTCATCGACACCTCGAACACACCGGAAATCGTCGACCGGAGCGCCTCGACTTTGGGCCGCTCGACGAGCAGCAGACCGATCCCGAACAACACGCTGAACAGCACCAGCGCGAGCATGTCACCGGACGCGGCGGCGCGTATCGGATTGTCCGGCACCATCGCCACTATCACGTCGACGGCGTTGGCGGTCGGTGCCGATGCGGCAGCTCTGCCCGCGATGCTGGCCTGGGACAAGGTCGCCTCCGAGATCGCCGAACCGGGTTGCAGCACGTTCACCAGGACCAATCCAATGAACGAGGCGATCACGGACACGCTCACCGTGTAAGCCAGCGTCCGCAGCCCCATCCGTTTGAGGTCACCGAGGTGCAACTCCGAGATCCCGAGGACCAACGCCGAGAACAAGATCGGGATGACGAGCATCAGCAACAGCCGAATGAAGATCTTCCCCAGCGGCTCGGTCACGTACGTAACCAGCGCCGAAAGCCACTCGGCACCAGGTGCCAAGTTACCGGCAAGTAGACCCAATCCAGCTCCGATCCCCAAACCCAACAACGTGCGGCGGTGGTCAGTCATGGATCAGTAAGACCTAGCCTTGAAGGAGCCCGAGCCTACTTTTGCGCAGCACTCTTCATCGGCGTCTCGGCTTTGTCCGATAGCGGAACCGACGTGCCTTCGAAGACCTGAGAGACGCGGCGCCGGTTGTGACGCACGGAGCTCCACAAAGAGAACCCGATGACGGCCGCGCCAACCAACCCGGAAATCGCCTCCGGTATGTGCGCGAAGGCTTGAATGAACATCACCGCGGCCAGGATCAGGATCGCGTAGAACGCGCCATGCTCGAGGTACAAGAAGCGGCCCAAAACGCCCTTCTCTACGAACAGGATGGTGAGACTTCGTACGAACATCGCGCCGATACCGAGGCCGATCGCGATCACGAGCAGGTTCGTCGACAACGCGAAAGCGCCGATCACGCCGTCGAAGGAGAACGACGCGTCGAGCACCTCTAGGTAGAGAAACGAGGCCATCCCCGAACGCGCCACCACGCCGGTGGCGTCTACGCCTGCGCCGTGGTTTGCGGCCTCGCCGTCGTCGGCGGGGCTGGCTACTGGCTCGGGGGCCTTGAGGAAGGCACCGATACCGTCGACACCGATGTACGTCACGAGGCCGAAGATGCCGGAGACGAGGAACTCGTGGCTGTGCGCCGGTTCCACCAAGCGACTGATCGCGTACAGCGACAACAACACGACACCGAGGCTCACGGCTTCGATACGACCGAGCCGACTCAGCGGCGCTTCGATCACCCGGATCCAGTGCAGATCTTTCTCCTGGTCGAAGAAGAACTGGAGCCCGACCATCGCCAAGAACGCGCCGCCGAAGGCCGCAACGGAGACGTGGGCGCTCGTCAAGATCTGGGCATAACGGTCAGGTTGTGTCACCGCGAGCACGATCGCTTCGATGGGGCCGAGATCACCCAAGATCGCTACGATCAGAAGCGGGAGGAAGACGCGCATGCCGACCACCGCGATGAGAATGCCCCACGTGATGAAACGCCGTCGCCAGACTTCGTCCATGTCCTGTAGGACGGTCGCGTTCAAGACCGCGTTGTCGAAGGACAACGAGACCTCGAGCACGGCCAGCACCGCCACGATGAACGCGAAGTTCATCGACCCGAGCGGAGTGCCCGTGGCGTACCATCCGATTGCCCCTCCTGCAGCGACTCCTAAAACGGCGAGTATCAAGCTGGAACGAAGATAGGCGAACATATTTCAGGCGTCTGTGCAGACGTACAAAAGCGGCGAACTGCTCCTGTAGGCCAGGTACCTAGGCCAGTCAAGCAGCGCCAAAGCAGCTCGGACGCACGGTTTCCCCACGGTCGGCGCGGTAGTTCATTGCGCTTTCGCCCAACACCTGCGCCTGCCTGCTCCCGGTTGCCCTGCAAACTGACGAGGGTCGTCGTTTGCCGGTCACGCGCTCGCCCGCCCGCGCGCTCAGTCACCGCACGCGGCGTAACCAGGTTCCAGTGCAGGTGCATGACCGAACGGCCCACGGCTTGGATGCGTCGACGCGGAGGCCGGTTGGGCAATGTCTCGCTCTCCACGAAACCGCGCTTCCGTAGATAGGTGCCTGCGCGGGTTCGCTTACTACACTCACCGCAGCCGCTCACCTTTCTCCTGCACTCGATGTCGCGCCGCAATCCGTCATTCGAACGAGCTGAGACCGGCGGGTTCGTCAAAGTCCGTCCGCGACGCGCTGCAAGTTGGGCACGCACGTCGCGGGTCCGCGCTGCCGCGTTCCACAAGGCGCGGCCAGCGCGGCCGGCCTGGGCACTCCGGCCTCGTCAATGTCGACGGGCACGGTATCCCACCGTGAAACGCCGGTGCCGTCGACGTCCAGCCGCAGGATCCAACCGCGACCGTTCTCGGGGATGTCGAGCTGGTCGAAGACGAAGTTGCCGAGGCTGTAAACTATCGGCGCGCCCCGGTAAGATTCGGCCCCTTGCGTGACGTGAGGATGTCCTCCGACCACCGCGCTGGCTCCCGCGTCGATCATCACGCGCGCCAACTCGCGTTGGTACGAATACGGTTCGAACTCGTTTTCCCAGCCCCAATGCAAGAATGGGATTACCACGTCCGCGCCACGGGCGCGCGCGGCGCGGATGTCGCGAACGATGGCTGTAGGCTCGGCCCAGGCAACACCGGGCGATCGGTCCGTCGCTTCGAACCAGCGCGGGTGAAAGTCGTCGTAGCCCAGCAACGCTATGGTCACGCCGTTGTGTTTCACCAAATACGGGGTGTGGGCCTCTGCTTGGTCGCGCCCACCTCCAATCCGCGCCAAGCCGCTGCGGTCGACGTGTTCGAGCGTCTCTCGAAACGCGTCCACGCCGTAGTCGCCGGAGTGGTTATTGGCCAAGGACACGACGTCGAAGTGCCGCAGCAGGGTCTGCAGCGTCGTGGGCGCAGCCCTGAAGGTGAACGGCTTGCGCAACGCCGCGCCGGTTTCGGCGACCGGGCACTCGAGGTTCCCGACTTGCACGTCACTGGCTGCGAGCCACGGTGCAACGAACTCGAACGGATCTTCGCCGCGCTCGATCATGCGGCCTGGCCCCTCGCCTAGGAGGATGTCGCCAGCAAACACCAAACGAACGATCGACGCGGACGGGGCGGCAGGCGCACGCGAGACGGTGTCCGACGGCAGTGGAGGTTCATGGGTACCCGCGTCCCCTGCCGTCCCTTCGAACGCGCACCAATACCGGAACTCGCGACCATTGACGTCGTAGACGTGCTGGAGACCCGTAAAGCCGTATTTGGCCTGCCTCGCGGTGACGTCCGGGTTCGAGTAGCTGACGTGGTGAACGAGGGTCGGAAAGTCGGCGTTGGCCTTGCGCGGAGCGGCGGCAGGATCGCGGAGCGGCGGCGGTTCGTTCGAATAGACGTAGATATCGAGCGACCGCGGGAGGTTCGGCTCCACGGCGTGGACGGCGCGAAAACGAAACCGTGGCCCAACGTCTCGTGAGGCCACCGCGTACGGATCTCGAGCGACCGGGACTGGCTGGCTCTGGATTTCGTCGGCGTACCAAGTGGTGCACACCAAGGAGGCCTCGCGCGAAAGGTTATCGCCCGGAGGGCGCTCGCCTCGCGCAATCGGCGTCACACCACATCCAACCGCGACCCAGAAGAGCCAAGCACCATTCCATCCAAGAGCATGCCGTTTCGCCACGAGGCTCGAAAGGCTCGCAACGACGCCGCTACTTGTCAACCTGACTCGTTCTCCTCCCGACGACCCTGCACTGATCAGCGCGCCGCTCTCGCGCCCAGACCCGCTCGTGCGAACAGGCTCATCGCTTCTTTTTTTGGTCCGCGGTCACTTCTGCGGGAACGAACTGCTGCGAATGTGCCTTCTTCTGGGCTTTTGCCGATGCATCCTGCTTTTGAGACTTCTGTTTGGCTTTTGGTGATTTGTCGCCCATGGTGAACCGCGCTCCCGACGTTGGCTTTGAATGTGGCACAACCTCGCCCAGTGTCCATCACAATCGTGTACAGCGCACAGTACATGCCGTAAACTAACACTGGCGTCGACTGCTCGTGACGCACTCGACGTGGCCTCGATGCACCGTGCACGAGCGGTAGCCCCGCGCTCCAATTCGGGCGCGTGGAGGTGCCGATACGCGTCTCCACCAAACCCGCGCCCGGCCTGTATCGGCGATGCGGGGCACATCGCCACGCCTCGGCCCGCCAGCGCCGCCAGCAGCCGGAGCCTGTTCCGCCGGCAAGCCCACTCCAGATTCGTCGGCGACGGCCGTTCTCTCGAGTGCGATGATTGCGGCCTCACTTCACCCTCAGGAGGACGAGCGGTTACGAGCCCTGCACCGGCTGAACGTACTCGATACCCCCGCCGAGCGTCAGTTCGACGACTTGGTAGCGCTCGCGGCAACGATCGCCGAAACCAAAATCGCCTTGATCTCGTTGGTCGATTCCAACCGTCAGTGGTTCAAGGCGAAATATGGGCTGGACGCGGACGAGACGTCACGCGACGTCGCCTTTTGTGCGCACGCGATCCTCGACGTAGACTCGCCGCTGCTCGTGGAGGATTCACACTTGGACTCGCGCTTCGCGGACAATCCCCTGGTGTGCAACGTGCCGCACGTCCGATTTTACCTCGGGATCCCCCTTCGCGATCCGCAGACTGGCCTACCTTTGGGGACGCTGTGCGTCATCGACGATGAACCTCGCAAGTTCGATCTCGCCAAGTTGCCCGCCCTCACTGCCCTAGCCCGACAGGTCGAGGCTCTGTTTTCGCTCCTGCAGCGTAACGCGGAGCTCCAACGACTAAACGAAGAGCTCCGCATCGCGCGCGCCGAAGCCGAGTTTCACACGCAGCAAAAGAGCCGGTTTCTCGCCACACTGAGCCATGAAATCCGCACACCGATGAACGGCATCTTGGGCACGGTAGACCTCATGAGCGAGGAGGTCCCCCCGCAGTTGGCCGATCGCCTCGACACGATTCGCAGTTGCGGAACATCGCTGTTGCACCTCATCAATGACGTCCTCGATTTGTCGAAGATAGAAGCCGGACATTTCGAGATCCATCGCACCGCGACAGACGTTTCCAAGTTGGTAACCGAAACCGCGTCGGTTGTCCGCACGTTGGCCAACAAGAAGCGCTTGGAGATCCGCACCACCATCACCGGCCCGACCCGCGCCGCGCTGCTGGACGGCCCTCGGCTACACCAAGTGCTCCTCAACCTGCTGAGTAACGCCATCAAGTTCACACCAGCCGGAACCATCGAGCTCGGCGCCCATTTGACGGCGGAGCGACTCGAGTTGCGCGTCAAGGACAGCGGTCCGGGTCTGAGCCCGAGCGACCAGGCTCGAGTCTTCGAACCCTTCGTGCAAACTAGTACGGGGGTGGCAGCGGCAGGAGGCACGGGCCTGGGCCTCTCGATTTGCCGCGGCCTGATCCACGCCATGGGCGGGACGATCGAGCTCGTGAGCGCTCTGGGCGCCGGCTGCGAGTTCGTGATCAGCGTGCCCACGCGGTTGGAGAGCTGCGAAGAATCGCGGCCGCAGCCAGCGCTCGGTGACGTGGATCTCACTGGACTGCGCGTGCTGGTTGCCGATGACAACATCGTGAACGTCAAAGTACTGGTCGGCATGTTGGACCGCATCGGCGTGCACCAAGTGGTCGTGGCGAACAACGGAGCGGAGGCCGTCGCGTCTCACCACCGCGCCGACATCGTATTGATGGATTGTCACATGCCCGTGCTCGACGGGCTAGACGCCACACGCGCGATACGCGCGCAAGAACAGGGTGTGCACAAGCCGATCGTGGCGTTGACGGCGTCCGCGTTCGAATCGGACCGCGTCGCCTGTGAAGCGGCGGGGATGGACGCCCTGATCACCAAACCCGTACGCCGCGACGTGCTCCGTGATACCTTGGCTCGTTTCGTCGTAGGCATGCGCGTTCACGCCAACGACGGCGCATCGCGCGTGTCAGTGTGTTAGGCTACCGTCAAGCGTGGGTTGACCAGCCGTACCAGACTGTCGCGCCCGCTCACAGCGACGTCGACGCGCAAAGCAGACGCCAGGACAGGGCACCGCAGCCTTCGTCCTCGAAACGTGGCCTCGCCATGGGTGGGCGTTCTTCCCTCGCGCGCCGGTTCTGAGGTCTGCTCCAAGGTGAAGCCGCCCAACCCAAATGGGGCGCGGGTCCACGGATCGCCGTCTCACCTGTTTCACGAGCTGTTTGGTCGTTGAAACAGGTTACCGTGGCCTAGCGGCCGAAGGTGAAGCCCGGGTTGCCCAAAATCACTACACGTCTCAAACAAACGGAGGTACCTTCACTCTCACGGCCTCGTCTCGGTGGGACGAGACTGCGTGTGCAGCGGTTTGTACATGCGGGGCATTCCCCGCACGTACGACGGGAAGGGAGAGCGCAACAAATGGCTTCTGTAAAGTATCTACGGTTGGCGGTACCGGCGCGTTGGCGCACTGCTTCGATACTCGTGGCTCTGCTGGGCTCGAGTTGCAGCGACGACGGCGCGTCCGTCATCACGGCGGATGCGGATGGCGGCTCGTCGGCGAGTCTAGCGATCGAAAATGGCACTCGGAACACCGGTCCTACGAGCATGAGTGACGCCGCGATGGCGACGTCTGATCTCACGTCGACCGCCACGACCAATGAATCGTCGCTCGGGGCCGAGCCGTCTGCGACGGTCGATGCGTCGACTTCGCCGCCGCAGGACAACTCTGGAGACACACGCGCCGACGGCGGCAGCGTGGCCCCGGAAACTGCGGCGGACCACGACGGCGGCCCGATCACGAACGGGGCAACGTTCGAGTCGGAGGAAGACCCGTCCGCGGACGCATCGGTCGAAACACGGGACGCTTCCGCGAACGAGAACCCGTGGCCCCTCGACACCGATTCACCGATCGAGACGGACTGGCCCGGCAACACGGATTGGCCCGGCAACACGGACTGGCCCGGGAACACGGATTGGCCCGACGTCTCGGACTGGCCCGGCAATACGGAATGGCCTGGAAACCCCGAGTGGCCTGGGGCGACGGACGGTACCGACGGACCCGGGCTCGGAGCTGAAACCGGCGGACTTCCACACTGGCCTTGAGCCACGACGCGCCGTTCGCACGGCTTTCTTTGGTGGCGGTAAGTTCACTCGCTGGCTTCTTCTTCCAGCTCGGCTTCTGCAGCTTCGGCGATCTGCTTGGCCTTGGCGGTGAGCGCTTTCGCCTTGGCGAGTTGACCGTGACGCGTCCAATACGCGGCGAACTCCTCGTGAGCCTTGGCCATGTCGCCGTCGGACCCGAGTGCCAGCAGCGCGGTCTCGAAGGCGCTT
>CBINDO010000059.1:0-33287 GCA_966249405.1 uncultured bacterium
CTGCTCCTCCTTACACGGGAGGCGGTAGAAGTCACGTTTCGACTGAGGCAGGACAGTCTACTTGATGCGTCATCGATCGTCTATCTCGACCGCGATGCGGTCGGAAAGGAGTGACCGTGTTACTATATCAAGTGAACACCACCAATGGCTGGTTGAACGTCGACTTCTGGAGGGGCATTCTCGCTCAAACGTTGGAGTGGGCCCTGAAGGCCGTGCCCAAAGTGATTGTCGTACTCGTATTGGGCGTCGTGCTGTTGAAGCTCCTGAACCTAGCCATGGGTCGCTTGGCTGCACGCGCGCTCGCTCACGGCCAAGAGGAGTCGCCAGCACAAGCCATCGAACACAAGAAACGAGTCGAAACCTTGCTCGGCATCGCGAAACGCCTCCTTCAAGTCTCAGTGTGGGGGCTCGCCATAGTCCTCGTGCTGATGCAGGTGGGGGTCTATGTTGCCCCTATAATAGCTGGCGCAGGAGTTCTCGGCATAGCGGTGGGCTTCGGCGCTCAAGAACTAGTCCGAGACGTAGTGACAGGCTTCTTCCAGCTGCTCGAAAACCACGTACGCCAAGGCGACGTGGCGGTGATCAACGGCACGGGTGGCGTGGTAGAAACCATCGGGCTTAGAACCATCGTCCTGCGTGATCTGGCCGGCGTCGTGCACGTTTTCCAGAATGGCAAGATTCAAACTCTGGCGAACATGACGAAGTCCTGGTCAGCGATGGTTTTCGATATCGGAGTTGCGTACAAGGCGGATGTCGATGAGGCTATACGCATCATGCGCGACGTGGGCGCGAACCTGCAGAAGGACGTTGAGTTCAGTACCAAGATTCTGGAGCCGATAGAGGTATTCGGAGTGGATGCCTTCGAGGACAGCTCGGTGATCATCAAAGCAAGGATCAAAACTGCCCCCGTCGAGCAATGGTCAGTGGGACGCGAGTATCGGCGACGCCTGAAGTATGCGTTTGATGCGGCGGGTATCGAGATTCCGTTCCCACAGCGAACGGTCACCTTTGGTCAGCTACCGCCGGATCTATCAGCGCTCATTCGCCGGTGAGTCTAGGTCTATTGGTTAGGAGCTCGGCGAAACGTCGTGACCGTTACTGCTCCCCGCCCTGCGCCTGCCTCGACCACTCGTTTCAGGTTGTGGAGCGCAAGCCGCCACCCACCCTCGGCGTGCGCGTTTGCCTCGGCCGTGACGTTGGCGTTTTGCACGACACTCACCAGCGTGCCGTCGTCCACCTCCGACAACTCGACGCGCACGCCATGAACGTCGCGTCTCCCCAGGACCTCACGCGAGTGTGGGTCGACGTAATCGTACTCGAGTACGCGCTCATCCGAGAGCCCGTGAACGTGTCCGTCGACGCGCGTTGGCTTGCCCGCGAGCTCGAACTCCCACACGAAAGCTTCGCCGAGGCGCCACGGCGCCACCACCTTGGTTATCGGCATGATCATCGGTATCGTCTCGGGATCGAGTAGCGCCCGCCACACACCGCTACGCGGCGCGCGGATGATGACGGAGGCTCGTGCGGTAAAGGCCATCCCGTCGTTGTGGCCAACTGCGGCGTCGCGTGCAAGTTCGATGTCGCCGAACTCGACGCCGCAATTTGTTCAGGGCTCCACAACGACGTCTAACTCGACGATCGGGATGTCTCGGAATGGCGTCCCAAGGCGAACAAGTCACGTGCCAGCGCGGGAAACCAAACTAGATAACCGAGACCCATCACAGGGACGATCGCGATGGAAACCGCCGGCAAAAACGGGTGCAGAAGATGTTGAACGAGATCCAAACCGTTCGCCGTCACGCCCGAGATGGCAGTGACCCGAGCGAAGTCCGCACTCCGATACATGAGGAGACCGTAAACGACCCCCGCGCCCTGCAGCAGCACTCCGGTCATGTAACCAGCGGTGCCGTGCCAACCATCGTTGGCAATCACCGTCTCAGCGGCGGCCAACAACGCATTGCGCTCTGCCGCATCCGACGACGCTGCGAACCGCGTGGCGAGGCGCACTAGCGCGACCGTGGGGTCCGAACCGATCGCCAGTATCACCGCCACCACACACGCTGCGGTTGCGTAGGTGACCAACATCGGCGATCGGTGCCGCAACGCGAGATACAGCGCCACACAACTCACCCAATACGGCACGCTCAGAAACAGCGTGCTCCACAGGTTGCTCTGCACCAGCAGGCGAACCGGGCTCCGCGCGTAGGCGTTGAAGTAGTCCGTGGCGCTCCCGAGCATCCCTCCCCATAAGGCAGCCGCAAGCATCATCGTCGCCAACCCGACGAGCTGAAGCACCACCGCCCAAGCTCCAGCGCGATATGACGCAGCGCGGTTTACGTGCAGTTCCATCCTGAATCTCGACGGCAACATAGACGCTTTTGGTGGTGAACTTAAGGCAAATGCAGTGGCTTACGTGCACCTGATGCACGCCACGCGGTGACAGGTGACGGCAAGCAGCGAATGCCGGCGGCAGTGATCGCGACGTGGGCCGGCTTGCACGGCTGTCTGTGCTTTCGGATGTCGCGTGCGTTGGACGCGAGGTCGATACCTGGACCCAAGCGCGCCGTTGGCGGGACGTGACCACGTTGGGCAGTCCCGATGGGCTAGAGGCTTACGCTGAGACCGCCAATTTCTACGCGCATTTTTGTTCGCCACCCCCGACCGGTGGCGGACACGAGTTTGCGTCACCGAGCCAGGGTTGCGGCGGTGACTCGAGTTTTCCCGAGGAGAAGTGGCGTGTTGCGTAGATGTTGCTCAGTCGTGTGGTGGGTTCCAACGGTGGTCGCACTCACTCCCGCTTGCTCGGGCAGCGCGAGCGACGGGTGGGACGGCGTGGCTGACGACACGTCATCCGATGAGCGACCCGCTGTTTCCAATCGGGACGGTGGCGTGGCGGCCGAGACCCCCGCAAACAGCGAGACGCCCGCGCCAACCACGGAAACGCCGACGCGCCCAGGCGTCGAACCAACCGCGAGCCCGACCGATTCACCCGCTACGGCTACATCTCCGAACGACGCCGATCCCGACGGACCTGGCGCGCAACCGTCGCATCCCGGCGAGCCGAACCCACCCGAACACGCGCCGCCGAGCGTGATCTGCTCGGGCAACTTGCCGGCGAGTTTTACGAGTTCGTGCTCCGGTTGTCACACCATTGCAGGTACACCCAACGACCGTTATCCGGATCTGTACGATTTCAACGGGACGGAAGAGGAGTTCATCGCCAAGGTGCGCAGCGGCGGCAAAGAGATGGCCGCGTATCCCGAATCCGCCCTCGCTACGGAAGACTTGACCGCGATCTATGCTTACTTCACGGGCAGCACTTCGCGCTCGGCTGCTCAAACGACGGAGCTCGGTGACATGATGCCGCTGTTTGACGGCAGCGCCAACCCGCCGATCGTGTTCACGCGCGAAGACGGCGTGTTGATCACGCGCGGAGCGGGACGAGTGCGTCAGCGTCACGAGCTCGAAGGCACGTTCAATCCGTTCGGCCCCCACTACTTCGAGGACCGCAGCTTCGGGATCTTGGTCGAAGACCATACACCGCTCGGCGAAAGCCTGATCCGGGTCACCTACCTGCCGGTGGGACAACCCACGGAAGGCACCAACTTCCGTGCCTGGAAGATCTACGGCGAAGGCAACGTCTTCCACGCGAACATGGGTATGGATGCCGCCACGTTGCCCAACCTCGATGGCTCACCCGTAGACATGACGGCCGATTATTCCGGCGTGATCGCGCCGTACAAGGCGCTGCAGTCGCAGCAGACATCGACCAACTCGCGCACCGGTGATCCAATCGTTGCTGGCGACTTGTTCGAGTTCGAGTTCGGGGTGTTCCTCGAAGCCGGCGAGGTTCGCGAAGGCTCGCGCACCTCGTATTATAGTGACACGTTCCGTTACCGCGTTGGGCGCGGCGGGTTCACGGCGGACAACGCGGATCCTGCCGGCCAGCTCGGGCCCACGCGCCGTGCGCAGCAAGGTGGCGATGGCACCAACGTCTGGTTGTACGAAGACGCCGAGTTTGCGTTCGAGCAGATGGCGCTCAACATTCAGCACGAGAACGTGCAACCATTCCTGCGCGGACGGCGTTTGTTCCACACCGACTTTGCTACGGGTGAACATTCGGAGTCGGGCAACCCCGTGTTCGACGAGCAGGTTGGCAAGGCCGGGCCGCTCGTGCTCACCAACGCCTGTGAGACGTGCCACGTCCACAACGGCCCGGGTCGAAAACTGGAGGCCTTCGACGAAACCGCCTCCACGACGTTCAAGCTCTACAGCGCGACTGAGCTCGGAGGGCAACTGCAGCTCTCGGAGGGCGACGCTTCGATCGTGCAAACCGAAACGTCGACCGTCACGCTGGGCGACGGCACGACGGTGACACTGAGCAAGCCGGTGTTCAGTGTCACCGACAAGAGCGGTGGCGCTCTCGCCCATTCGCCGCGTCTGGCGCGCAAGCTGATCGGGCTTGGTTTGCTCGAGGCGATCGACGAAACCACCGTGTTGCTGCGCTCCGACCCCAGCGATTGCGACAGTGACGGCATCTCGGGGCGCCCATCGTTGGTCATCGATCCGGAGACAGGCAGATTGACGCTGGGTCGTTTCGGATGGAAAGCTGAGAAGGTGAGCGTCCGGCATCAAGTGATGGACGCACTGCAAGGCGACCTCGACGTCGGCACCGCGGCCATCCCCGACTCCCAAGGCAACGTCGAACTCGAGGAAGCCGATCTGAGCGATTTGACGGCTTACATGCGTTTGCTGAGTGTGCCGGCGCAACGCGACGTGGAAGGGTCTGCGGTTACCGCAGGGGAAGTGTTGTTCCGATCCGTGGGTTGCGCGCAGTGTCACGTGACTGACTTGGTAACCGGGCTCAACCACCCGTTCGTGGAGCTGCAAGCGCAATCGGTGAAGCCCTATACGGACCTGTTGCTGCACGACATGGGTGACGGCCTGGCGGACGCGAGTGGCCTCATGGAAGGCGACGAGTTATCGCCGCCCAGCGCCAGCGAGTGGCGGACCCCGCCGTTGTGGGGGATTGGGTTGTACGCGACGGTCAACGGCAATACTGGCCTCCTGCACGACGGGCGCGCCGCCAACGTCACCGAAGCGATCTTGTGGCACGGCGGCGAGGCAACTCGCGTTCGGGACCAGTTCGCCGCTCTGGGCGCCGACGAGCGCGCACAACTTCTCGCCTTCGTGGAGTCGTTATGATGCCGAAATACGCAGCAATGTTGGCTTTGAGCTCGAGTTGCTCCCTGCTCGTGGCTTGTTCTGGCAGCGTGACTCGCGACGATGGTAGTGCGGACGCGGTGACCGGCCACGACGGCGGTGTGGACGGCGAAAGCTCGGCGGACAACTCCGGAACCCACACCAACGGTAACCCCGCACAGCCACCCGGCGCCGACGGCAACACGACTGCCCCCACCGGTTCGACCAATCCGGCGCAAACGCCCGGCGGCAATGGCGCGCCGACCACTACGCCTGGCACTCCGGTGCCCGCCGAGCTCGGCACCGACGTCGTCAACATGCGGCGCCTGAGCAACCGAGAGTACGACAATACCGTCCGCGATCTACTCGGCACGCAGCTCTCCCCTGCCAACGGCTTCCTCAAAGAGACGGCGCACGGCTTCGACAACATCGCTGGTAGTCTCGGCATGACGGCGGCCCAATACACCGCGTATTTCGGTGCCGCTGGCGACATCGCCGCGGACGTGTTCGCCGACCCCGCGCTGCGCGCCCCGTTCGAGGCGTGTGGTGAGGACGACGCCGACCTCGCGTGTGTGGAGGAGACGATCCGCGCCTTTGGCACACGGGCTTTCCGAAGACCGATGACAGTCGACGAAGTATCGACGTATCGCGACGTGTACGAGCGTGCTCGGGACCTCGACTCGTCGCCTGCGCAAGCGTTCGAACAAGTGGTGCGGGCGATGTTGGCGTCCATGGAGTTTCTCTACCGCATGGAGTTCGACGATACGACGGCGCCCGACCTGCATCCGGTGTCCGCTCACGAGCTCGCGTCGCGGCTCTCGTACTTCCTTTGGAGCACGATGCCGGATGATGCGTTGTTCGACGCCGCAGCCAACGGTGAACTCACCACGAGTGCCGAGCTCGAACGACAGGTCGCGCGCATGCTCGCGTCACCCAAAGCTAGTTCCCTCGTCGATTCGTTCGCATGGCAGTGGTTGGGCATGGAATCGCTCGAGAGCCACGCCGTGCTGAGCGACAGCTTTCCGGCTTGGGACGAGCCACTGCGAGAGGCCATGTTGGGCGAGGCGCGCCAATATCTCACCACGTTCGTTTTGGGTGAAAGGGACTGGAAGGAGTTCCTTTCCACGGACTTGCACTTCGTGAACTCGCGTCTTGCGGAGCACTACGGCGCACCGGACGGGTTTGCCACCGATCCGGACGTCTTCGAGCGTTATTCAGGAGACACGCCACTGCGGCTCGGCTTCATGGGGACGGCGGGATTTCTCACCGTCTCCTCGTTTGCTCACCGTACGTCACCGACGTTGCGCGCGAAGTGGATCTTGGAATCGCTCTTGTGTTCACCTCCACCGCCTCCCCCGGCCGGGCTACTGATCCCCGACCTCGACGCCGACGAGGCCGCCAATCAGGCAGCAAGTATCGACAACGTCCGCGAGCGACTGGCGCTGCACCGCTCCGACCCGAACTGTGCGAGCTGTCACAACTACCTCGACCCGTTGGGTTTGGCATTGGAGAACTTCGACGCCATCGGTCGCTACCGCGAAGCGTACGAGGACGGCACCACCATCGATCCAACCGGCGAGCTACCAGACGGCACGCCGTTGGCTGGTTTGCCCGACCTCATCAACTTCATTGGCAAGGACGACCGTTTCCTCGGCTGCACTGCCGAGAAGTTGTTCACCTACGCCATGGGTCGCGCTCCGACGTCACGAGACACGCAAAGCCTCGCAGACGTGCAAGCGCGTTGGCAGGCGGGGGACACCTCTTTCCCCGAGCTCGTTCGACATTTGGTCGCGAGCGTGCCCTTCACTCAGCGAACGAAAGCTTCCCAGGAGTAAGTTCATGCGCCTCAAGAATCCGTTCACGAACCCAGCCGTATCTCGCCGCGCATTCTTGCGTGGCGCAGGAGTGAGTTTGGCGTTGCCTTGGCTCGAAGTGTTCACTGGACGCACCGCTCGCGGACAAGCAACGGCACCGCTGCGTTTCTTGCCCATCTTCTTCCCCAACGGGGCGGCCGCCGACTTCTGGAGCCCAGCAGGAGAAGGGGCCGGGGATGCGTGGAGCCTTTCTCCCATCTTGCAACCGCTCGCGCCGCTCAAACACAAGATGAGCGTCTTGACGAACGTCGAAAACTACACGGCGATGCAGGACAATCAAGGGGTCGAGCCGAGCCACGCGCGCTGCGCGGGGGCGTTCCTCACGTGCGTCGACTCGGACGCGGTGCGCCAAGAACTCGACGTCGAGGTCGCCAACGGCACCTCCTTCGACCAGTTGTTGGCTCAGACGCTGCCACGTGAGACGCCTTTTGCGTCGTTGCAAGTCGGGCTCTCGACGGTAGAGTCGTTCTGCGACGGCCGGCACTGCTCGTTATCCCAAAGCATCTCTTGGAAGAGCCCCACGGAACCGTTGTACAAGGAGGTCAACCCGCAGACGGTGTTCGACAACCTGGTGGGCAGCCTGAGCACCGGCGGCACGACCACGCCCGAGGCCGATCTCGAGAGCCAACGTCGGCGCGCACTCGACCAGAGCGTGCTCGATGCAGTCACCGAAAACGCGACGCGCACCCGGTTGCGCCTCGGGGCGGCAGACAAGCAGCGCCTCGATCAGTTCTTGGAGTCGGTTCGCGAGGTGGAGACCCAGGTCCAAAACCTTGGGCAAGTCAGTCAGGGCGCAGCGTGTGAACCCATCGAACGCCCGGACTTCGCAGCTAGTTACGGCCTCGCCAACGGTCAGAACGGATACAACCGTGGAGACCATGCGGCGGTCATGAACAAGCTCGTGGTGCTGGCGTTGCAGTGCGACGCGACGCGCATCGTCTCCTACATGCTCGACGACGCGCGCAGTGACTTCGTCTACGATCACTTGCAGAACCGCAAGTTCAGCGCGACCAGCTCCGAACCGGACAACGGCCAGGTGGGCGGGTATCACGGCCTGCAGCACGCGGGCGACAGCAACAACGGCTACGCGACAATCAACTGGTGGCTCACGCAGCAGGTGTGCGAGTTGTGTCAGATGCTGGACGCCATCGACGAAGGCGGGCGCTCGGTGCTCGACAACTCGGTCGTGTTCTACGGCAGCAGCATGCACGGCACCAACCACGACGCCAACGAGCTGCCCCTGGTCTTGCTCGGCTCGGGTGGCGGTCGCTTGCGCACCGATCAACACATCAAGTTCCAACCGACTCCCAACGATCGGCCGCTTCGCGACCTGTATTACACGTTGGCGAACGAGGTTTACGGCGCCAAAATCACCAGCTTCGGACGCAGCGTCCGAGGCGCCAACCATCAACTCATGAGTGAGATCTTGGTGTGATCGGTCGCGACCCGTTCCACTCGGAGTCGCATCACCCGGGCCACTGAGTCGAAACGGGCTTGAACTCGGCCAAATCGTTGACCACCTTTACACGCCAGCGGACACGGGTCGGTTATGCTCCTCGTGCCTTCCCCTCGCCCTGCGTTGGAGCCGAGATTGACCCCCGTCCCCCCACTGCCGTCCCACACAGCGCTCGCCGTCGAGACGGCGCCGGCTGTGGCGACGGTGCGGACCAGCGCGACACCGCTGAACGTCGCGCCCGAGTCCGTTGAAGGTGTCGGTCCCGCCGTGAACTTCGAGCAACTGTACGACGACCACTACGCCTTCGTGGCGCGCACGGTGCGGCGTCTCGGGGTGGCGGAGCAGGCAGTCGAAGACGTCTGCCAAGAAGTGTTCGTCGTCGTGTACCGTCGGATGCACGAGTTCGAGGGGCGCGCAAAGCTCCAGACCTGGCTCTATCGCATCACGGCCAACGTAGTCGCGAACCAGCACCGCTCGCAGCGGCGCAAAGCCCCCCATCAACGCAGCGGCGCACAGGTGGATCCGGAGGAGATCGCGATTGCCACGCCGGGTCCAGAGGCCAACGCACGGCAAACTCAGGCCGCTCACTTGGCACGAACCATCCTGATGAGCATGAGTGAACAGAAACGAATGGCGTTCGTACTCGTAGAGCTGGAAGGCATGAGCTACGGCGAAGCGGGGATCGCGCTGAACGAAACGTTCGACACGGTTCGCGCCCGCGTGCGAGCTGCGCGCAGCGAGTTCGCTCACCAAGTGAAGTTGTTGGAGTCCGTGCCCGGCGAGGTAAACCATGTCTGACCATCTCTCTCCTCATGAGCGCGCGATGCTCGACGCTCTGCAGCGCTCAGATACGCCGGACTCGACCGAACAGCGGCGAGTGAAACAACGCTTGTTCGCCGAGCTCGGATTGGGCGTTGCAGGCGCTGCGACGGCAACGGCGGCAAGCCAAGTGTCTCACGCGGCAGCCGCGACGACGAGTTCCGGCGGCGCTGTCTCCACTGGAGCGGCCGTCGCTTCGGGTGCCGGTGCGGGCTCGAATGTGGGCGCGGCAGCTACGCTGGGTGCGGGCACGACCAGCACGACGGCTGCCGGCGGGTTTACTTCGGGATTGTTGGCCAAGCTGGGAGCCGCCAAACTCGCGCTGGGGTTGGGCGCAGTGTTGACCACGGCCGGCGGGACCGCCGTGTGGTGGTCTTCGCAGTCGACGTCTCCCCTCGCGGTGAGCAGTGCCGCAGGGAGCAGTGCCGCAGGGATGCAATCTTCGCCGAACGCCCCGCCGGTGCTCGTAAACCCCGCAACGCTACCGGAAGAACCCGTCGTCGAAGCTGCGTCAAAAGTCGTCAGCACGCGTCCGCGCGGCGCCGAATCCAGCACACCGCCTGGAAGGCCGACGCTCAAATCGAGCCTGGAAGAAGAAGCGCAGCTGCTCGCTACGGCCCAACAGCGCATCAGCCAAGGGGATCCGCGCGGCGCCCTGAGCGTGCTTTCACAACACGCCAAGCAGTTCCCGCGTGGAGCACTCAGCCTGGAACGTCAGGCTACGGTAGCGATCGCCCACTGCCTCTCCGGCCAAACGGCGCGAGGCCGAGGGGAAGCAGAGCGGTTCCGTCGCAAACATCCGAACTCCCCGATGGTGAAACGACTCGAATCCGCGTGTAAGCTGGACAGTCCGTGACCCTCGAACGAGCCCACCTCGACCACGCAGACGGAAGGAGCCCAGGTCCGAACCGCGCCGTGGCGAGCGCACTTTTGGTCGCAGCGGCCTGTGCGACGCCCGCGTGCGGCACGCGCGGCGATCTGAGCTTGGGACTCATTCCAGCCCCCAACGTAACAGACGCCGCAGATGCCGCAAGTGGGACGGAGTCCGCCGATACCGAGGACGGGCTCGCTCAAACGTCGACGAGTGAAGACGCTGCCGCGGGGAGTGAACCCAACGTCGAAGCAGACGCAAGCGCTGGCTCCTCCTCCACCGTCGTCGCGGACTCGACGTCAGCCCCAGGTGAAACAGGAGCGTGCGGTAGATTACCACTCCCAACCCAGCGGTACGACTTCGCAGGCTCGGATACGGAGATCGTCGATCGGATGGGAGGCCCCAGCGGCACCTTGTACGGCGGAGTAAACCTATCGGGCGACGGCTCCGTGACGTTGGACGGGCAAGACGACTACGTCGACTTGCCGAACGGCCTACTCAGCAGCAAGACGTCAGCCACGATCTTGGTGTGGACGACGGCGGTGGACGGCCCCGCGTATTGGCGCATCCTCGACTTTGGCACCAACTCCGAAGGCGAAGATCCGGCCCCCGAGTTGTCCGCAGTGGGCACGACCTACGTCGCGTTGACGACGGAGACCGGTCTCGACCCCTCCGGCATGGCGCTGTTCATCGGTCACGGCGGAGCCTCGGCCGAAGATCGAGCCGTGACGGACCTCCGCTTCGACGACGAGCCGGTAACCTTGGGCGTCGTACTCGACGGCGAGTCTGCGCTTGCGCACCTTTACGTCGACGGTGCCCTCGCCGCTTCCACGCCCCTCACCGCCCCCCTCGACGAGATCGACGACGTCAACAACTGGCTCGGTCGTTCCCAATACGCCGCCGACCCCAATTACCCCGGCACCTACACCGAGCTGCGCGTCTACGACCGAGCGCTCTCGGCGTGTGAAGTCGCGGCGTTGACGGAGCTGGGACCCGACGTGCTCGAGTGAGCCTCGGGTTGTCCAGAGGCCGTCGTACGAGAACATTCCGGCGGCTACTGGGTTAGCCGCTCGAGAACTAACGCCGGGCGGCGGGTCGTGCACTTTTTTGCGCCTCCCCATGATCCTGCCTCTCCGCTAGATTCGGCCGGTGCACATTCAGTTCCTGGTGGACGACATCGTGCGGCAGACGACCGTGCTCATCGCCCAACTCGCGACGGCGGCAGGGGCCCGTGCACCCCTGGCGCGAATCGCAGATCAAGTCTTCGTCGACCTCGCCAACGAGCTGGAAGCCCAGGGCGTACGACGCAAAGTAGCGGCCGACATGTTCGGGTTGGCTCTACGTAGCTATCAAACCAAGTTGCGGCGGATCTGCGAGAATCAGGACAATTCGGCTGAAACTCTTTGGCAGCTCATTTATGCCGAGCTCAGCAAAGGTAGCATGACGCGCGAGGCTTTGACCTCACGGTTTCGCAGAACGGAGCCGAAGCAATTGTTTGCGACCCTGCAAGACATGACGCAAAGCGGCGTAGCCTACTGCTCGGGTAGGGGACCGCAAACGGTGTACGGCTTGACTTCCGACACGGACCGGGCCCAAATCGGGGCTAGCCAGAGTCGCGAAGCGCTTCGCCGCATGGTCATGTTTCTGACCGCGTCTGATTCTGCGCGCACTCGAGCAGAACTTCACAAGCAGCTTCGGACAACGGAGACTGCGCTCGACGACGTACTGTCCGAACTCATCGCGGAGGGGAAGGTCCGTGATTGCGACGGCGTGCTCAGTTCCCAACCCTTCCACGTGCCCGTCGGCGACGAGATGGGCTGGGAGACCGCGATTTGCGACCACTTTCGCGCAGTAGGCAGCACGATCGCGGCCAAAGTCAGCACGCGAAAGAGCGCACAGGACGACGTCACCGGCGGCGGTACTCTCAGCTTCTGCGTGCACCGCGGACACCCACACGCCGCCGCCGTGTACCGTCTGCTCAGTGAGACGCGACAACGCGCCAATGCGTTGTGGGCAGAAGTGATCGCCTACAACGAGCAAAACCCGCTACCGGCCGAAGGCGATCGCGTCACTTTCTACTTCGGGCAACACGTCGTAGCCAACGACGGCGCGCCTTCTTCGGAAGCAGGCTCGGAACGTTGATTCGGGAGAGGAAAACATGGCTGCCACGCACAACAGACTAGCAAAACTTGCTTTGGCTTTGACGCTCGGTATGGTCTCCTGGGTTCCGGCAGGCTGCGGGGGCAAGGTGAGCACCAACACCAACTTCGGCGCCGCGCCACTCGAGGCCTGCGACAAGACGGCGCAATGCGGCAGCGGATTGGCTTGCCGGTGTGGGATCTGCACGGTCGAGTGCACGTCCGACGCAGATTGTGAGTTTGAGGGTGTGGAGGGGGTGTGCGCGACGAACGAGAGTTGCCAAGTGGTGGCTTTGTGTGCCAAGCGCCTCGTTGCCCAGCGCCCCCCGACCGAAGAAGCGCTGGATGCCGGTTCAAGTCTATATGGGTTCGGTGGACTAGGAGTGTTCGGTACAGGACTTCAGCCCCCAGCACCAGCCGAGGCGGTCAGCACTGGTTGTGGGAACGGACATTTCGAACCCGAAACCGAGGAGTGCGACCCAAGCGCCAGCGATGACCCGACGCCACACGGGTCCTGCAACGTGGACTGCACCCAGAGTGTCTGCGGTGACGGCTGGCTAGGACAAGACGAAGTCTGCGACACTGAACTTACCTCCACTTGCGCTGACGATTGCTCGCAGCTCGAGGGGTGCGGCAACGGCATCATCGACGACGGAGAGCAGTGTGATCCAGGATCCGAAACGGAAGATAGCGAAGCCTGCGCGCCAAACTGCACGATGCGTGGCTGTGGCAATGGCTACACAGACCAGGTCGGAGAATTCAACGAGGTTTGCGATGACGGAAATAACGTCTCCGAGGACGGATGCTCTGCAGATTGTCTCTCGGATGAGACGTGCGGGAACGGCATAGTTGATTCTTCGAAAGGCGAAGTCTGCGACGACGGAAACGGGACGAGTGGTGATGGGTGCAGCAGCACCTGTCGATCACGCGGGGCCTGCGGCGACGGGTACGTCGATTGGATCTCGGAGGAAGTCTGCGACGACGGAAACGAGATCGGTGGCGATGGATGTAGTGCTGACTGTCTGTCGAACGAGGTCTGCGGCAACGGCTCCCTCGACCTGGCGACAGGCGAAGAATGCGACACGCGAGGCGAAGACACGTACTTCTGCAACGGCCTCACAGTGGGTCCGTTAGCCTGCAAGTTCGGACGGTGCGGTGATGGCTACGTTAACCTGGCGGCTGGCGAGGAGTGCGAGCCGAACGTCTCTGAAAACCCGCTCTGTCTCGGACTTGCAGCGGGTGTCGTGGCGTGCAAGATCAGCGTCTGTGGCGACGGCCACTGCAACACCGCCAGCGAGTACGGTGAGGCGGCAGCCGCGGACGCGGGACCACGAGACTTCTGCCCGGTCGACTGCGACTGAACGTACCTAGAACGTTTCGCCATTTCCCCGCCAGAACGGTGGATTCGACGCGGGTCTGAGTCGAAAAGCCGACATGTCGAGCGTCCAAAGCAAGTTGCTCTCTCCTGTGGGTCCAGTTCGTCGGCACGTAGCCCAAAAAGGCCAACACGCCATGGCGCTTGGCGCCTGCGTACCGTTCTGACGTCGTCTCTTCGTTCTCCTCCGGATCCCGGGCCTTCACGACACTATACGTAAGGAGCAGCGCGTCCCGCCGAGGCAACGTGGACTCTACTCGATCCCACAACATGGAATACGCGGACACAAGTCCGGGCGTTCACCGCCAAGGCGGTCCTGCAACACCAACGCCAGTCTCCACACCCGTAGAGAAGACCGAATCCTCGATTCAGGCACCATCCACCACCAGACACAACGCACCGAGGGGAGCCCGTGCTGCACATCCGCGACGACCAGATGAAGCAACTCGCAACCGCCTGCAATACCACGTTCATCGAAGATACGGTGTCCGAATTGCGCCTACTCTTTCCGACGGAGTTGGGCGCCTTACCGCGCGCTACGGTGCACGCGAGAGCGGCGGCGGCGTGCCGCTTGTTCGAAGACGCGGGGTTCGTTTACCTGCAACAGCTCTATCAACTGATTGGGTACGAATTGATCCATGGTCCGGAGTTTTGGAGGCACCTGCCGGATTGCGTAGCAACAATGCAGTTGTTCGATCCGGGGTTGGATGCGTATGAACGGTTCGTGGGGGTGCGGGATGTTGTCGACGAGGCATTCCGTGACTCAACGGAAGATGGAGACGAGGAATGAGCAAGGCAAACACCGCGGCGAAGACCTTGACCCAAACAGCCGCTACAAAGCGGGGAGATCAAAGCACAAAGTGGAAGTGTCCACTCGAATCTACCCTTGCCTACCGCTACGAGGACCTGTGGAAAACAAGCATCCACCAGTTCGCGGAGTTCGACGCAAAGCGCGCTGGAATCGGTGGATTCGTCACGGGTAAGCCCGAGTACTTAATTGGTGGCAAAGGACAAACGGAGGCAGCGAGGGCTGCGGGGGGAGAGAACGAGAACAACTATGATGCCCGCATCTATTCGCACTTCAGTGCCGAGGCGACAAGGGCCGTCGTCGGCCGTCCGTCAGCAGCCGATAAGGAGGGGCACAACAGGCAAAAGGCCGACAAGCGTCGTTTTCTGGCTCGCGCACTGGAGCTTGAGGTGTACCTCTACTTGGACTCACTGCGCTTCTGGACTCTTGCAACCTTTGACTCGGAATGGCCAAGACCCAAAGACAACAAAGCTCGGCCGGAAAAGTTTCACGAAGCCGACTTCAGCGACGCTGCCTTTCTCACTCCGAGTCGATCCCAGGATGCAACCTCGCACGCGCAACTTAGGCTTTGGCTGGAGCAAAAGAGGGGGCACTGGAGCGTTGTGCTAACGAAACGTCAATCTGCGACGGAGCTGGTCAGCGCAGCGCACCCCACCGAGTCAGAACCGCCTCCCTCACAACACCATTCCCTTTCCGCTGGATGGTGGGACAACAGGGAACAGCTCCATCAGATTTTCGACGCACTTGCGTCCGGAAAGGTTCACGACATAGAGAGCAAGCTACACAGCCTCGTGAGCATTGTGCCGAAGTGCCCCAACTTCCTACGCCTCAAGCTGCCTGGCCCAGACAGCCAAAACCCCAACACGTTTTGGGCAGAGGGTCTGTGTGAAACCGTGCGTGAGACAACGTTGGTAACAACGGCATTTCCGCAGTTGATGGAGGCTCTAGTATGCAACATCCCCGCAAGGGTCTGGAGCATTGCGTCGCCGGAGACAAACGACATGTTGCTTAGAATCATGGCACGGGTGGCCACGTCACTGATCTACAAACTCAATGCACAGATTGACTTTAACCCCGACAGGAGTCAGGTCAAGTTGTTCAAGGCTCTCCTTCCAAGGTTTGAACTGCCGTTAGCAGGGGTGCTTCCGCCGCATCTTTTGGACATTCACGAACTCATCGAGCGAATCGAAAATATCAACGATCTAATAGCACTGCACGCTGCAGCGCTACACGACTGCTTCACAGCTGGCCCTCAATTCTTCATCAAACCGGGGACCAGCGTCAATCTCACTCCCCGCGCGGTAGACGGAGCAAGACCCCCAACGCCAACACCAGTGCTTTGCTTTCGCCCTCCCGGCGCATTGAAACAAAACAAGAATAGCTGCACTCCCGACAAGTGCAAGACATGTCGCACCAACGCGTGTGCTATTATCCCCTGCCGCAACAATGAGTGCCGAGACAAGACCGTTGCTCATAGGGAGTTCATGAGGCAACTCCGTGAGCAGCAAGCGACACTCAATGGCACGCGAAGGGAGGCGATAAAGTCAAATCGCGAGACGGTGGGGTCAGACAAGCCAAAGGTTGGAAAACGGTCCAAGTCTTCGAGCCTGCAAACAACCGCCGATTCAGCTCCAGAGCCCGCCCCAGAACAGAGTCAGGCCCCGACGAAGTCGGACAAAGAACAGAAGGTCAGTGGAACAGCACTCGTCCGCGAGGAACAAGCACAGAAGAACGCCCGGAAGACGTGGCATGAAGAGCGCACGAAGGAGCTCCTTGCCGCAGCCAGGAGGAAGCACTCAGAGGACAATGGTAGCAACATGGAGTCTTGGAACGAGGAGACGGGCCGCGCTGAGGCAGAGGGCCAGGCCACGCGCGAGTTAGGCGAGAACCTAGCGCAGCGGCTATCCTCGCGCATCAAAGCGCTCAAGAAGCAGAAGCCTGGCGTGTCCGAGGAGGACCTCGTCACAGCGCTGCTCAGCGACGAAGACTTGCTCGAGTTTGCGAGGCACATCGCAAACTTGGAAGGGCTCACCAAAGAAGACATCGCAAGACTGAGGGACAGCAAGGCCTCTCGGTGCAAGGGTCTGGCCGCACTGCACGCGCTAGACATCTTTGCTGGAGGTAATGCCTTTCAGCTTCTCGGCCTTGGCGATGCCCGTGTCAATTCTTCGATTGGCGGGCAGTGGACAGCCAATGCGAAGCGGATAGCCCTCAACAAGGGCTTGCTTGCAGGTAGGGAGTACCCCAACATCGAACTCGTCGTTTGCCCTCCAAAGTGCACGTTCAATGAACCACAGACTGAATCCACCACCCCATGACCGACTACTTCGACGCCCTGCACGAACGTAACGGCGACTTTTCACCCGCGATTGCCGTCGCGCCGGAGACAATTGAGCGATATCGCGCGGTGTTGCCGGCCTTGTTCATCGAGATTTGGGAGAAGTTGGGCGTTGGGGTCTGGAAGCAGGGGCAGTTTCAGCTAGTGGAGCCGGAAAGCATGGGCCCGCTGCTCCGCGATATATTCGATGAGGACACGCAGCTGTCGCCGGAGAGGGTGCACATCGTGGGCTACTCGGCGTTTGGGCAGCTCATGTTCTGGAGCGAAGCCTACGGCTTGGGTTACGTGGATCTGCTCAATGGACTCGTGTATTGCCGAGGGGTGATTGAGCCAACACCGCTCACTGCGGACATGTTTTCGTACATTGCTCTCAGTCAACTCAAGGCCAGCGCGCCGAACCCGCCGGGCACCGATGGTAAGCCGCTGTTCAAACGCGCGGTGCGCCGCTTCGGAGCTCTCGAGCCGGGGGAGTGTTTCGGCTTCTTTCCCGCGTTGCCTTTGGGCGGGTCCCAGTCGCTCTTTAACTTGCGGCGAGTGCGCGCCCTCGAGCACTTCTCGTTCCTGGCGCAGCTCACGTCCTTCGTGCTGGTGGATTTCCGCACCTCACCGCCCTCGGTAGCGCGACCAATCGGCCAAAACTGACACTACGCCCCCGGGGACGCGCCCGATTGGCTAACGGCGCGACGTTCCGCCGCAAGGGATGGGGCCGCGCTTGCCCCCTTAATCCTCAACGTCACTGTCCAAATCGTCGGCAAAGGGTAAGTCGGCTTCCGGTTCTTTTGGCGCTTTGGGCTCCTGGGTACGCACCCCGGGGCCATTGCCCGCTTTGCCGCCGTTGTTGATCTTCACCTTCTTGCCCTTGATCACGACGCCCGCGTCGTCGATTCGAATGAAGCCCCCCGGTCCTTTGAGGGTTATGTCCGGAGCATCGCCAATCAACGCATCCCTGGCTACGAGATGAATGTGGCGGTTTGAGTCGACGAAGTAGCTCTGCTCGAGGCGCTCCTGAAAGGAGTCCGAGCGCGTCGCGCTACTGCCGCCGATTTGGACGCTGACTTTGCCCTTCACCACCAGGTGGCGGTCGGTGTTGATCTGCACGAAGCGCTCACCCTGCGCGGTGAGGTGTACGTCCTGCTTGTTCAGCTGGCGTTGGCTGCCCCACAGCCGCGCTTCCGCCGTGCCTTGGGTAAGGGTCTTCCGCTCCTGGGCGTTGACCGTGAGTTTGTTGCGCCCAACGGCCTCGAGTCGGTCCTTGTTGGTCGCCTCCACGCGCTGCTTCACGGTCGTGTCCAAGGCGGTGCCGCGCACGACGTGGTTGCGGTCGTGGCCCACGGTGTGCGTTTCGTCGTTCTTGGTGAGACGCCGCAGCTTCCTCTGAGCTTGAAGGTGAACCAGCTCTTCGCCCTGCTTGTCTTCGAAGACGATCTGGTTGTAGCCCGTGCCCTGGGGTCCCAAAGCTACGTCGCTCCGCCAAATGCTCTGCGTCTGGTTGTCGGGTAGCGCCTCCGGCACCGGTTGAGTGGCGTTGAAGACGCGCCCCACGACGACGGGCTGATCTGGATCGCCCCGCAAGAAACCCACGAGCACCTCTTGTCCCACACGCGGCAACTGGATCTGGCCATAACCACGGCCAGCCCAGCCTTGGCTCACTCGCATCCAACACGACGTGTCATCCGGCGTGGGGTGGGAATCGCGGTCCCACGGAAACTGCACGCGAACCCGGCCCCACTCGTCGGTGTGAATCGTCTCACCGGGCGGACCCACCACTACCGCGCTTTGTACGCCTTGCACCACCGGCTTCTTCGTGACCCGCGGGGGGTAATACACCCCCGTCGACAGCAGCGCTTTGCCCCGCCAGCTCAGCTCCGTGGTACTCGCTGCTACGAAGCGAGCTTCCGTCACGAGCAATGGCGCGCCATCTAGGCTCGGATGTGGCGGCTCACCCACCGAAAAACGGACCCCGGGAGCCAAGTCGAGCGCATTGGTTTCGAAGCTCACCTCCGTTTCGTCGCATGCGAGCTCGACCAACGCCTGTTCGGTCAGTTGTTGACCTAGTTTGAGGTCTTGTTCGTCCTTGATGACGTTATCCCGCTTCACCTCGACGCGTAGACCTCCCGGCGCGTATTCGTAGTGCTCGAGGGTGGGGGTGACATCGCCACGAGCCTTGGCGACGAGGGGGTAACTCGGCCGACGAAAGTCCGTATCCCGTAACTCGTAAGCGTTGGGGCGGGTTTGGCGGGCCACCCTCACCTGGCGCACGTATTCATAGTCGATGAGTCCAACGTGCTCCTGAACGAAGCGCACCGATGGCCGTTGCGGCTCTGCACTCGGGGCGTCACTCAACACCAACAAACTCTCTCCCGCGTCGGCAATCCACGTCGTGATGCCCGCGTGCTCCAGCAGGCGGCGCACGAAATTGGCGTCACTTTCGCCGTACTGCACCACCAGAGCCAACTTGGGGTAACGCGCCGGGTCGATGCGAAACTCGTGTTCCACGTTCCACTCCCCCAAGAGCTTGCCCACGACCTCGGGGATCGAAAGGTGCTGAAACAAGCGGTGGCCGCGCCGCTGGGAGAGCAGCCAGAGGCGCGGCACGATCCGAAACTCGTAGGTCGAGAGCCCGTCGGGATCGGCATCCGTCTGAACGCAAGCTTGGCATACCCCCGTCCACGTTCGCTCGCCTGAACCCGCCGAAAACCCGTACCCCGGTGAAAGCACGAACTTGCTCGCCTTGCCAACGAACTGGCTCACGTCGAGGTTGGGCTCCAAGCTCACAGCCTCAATCGTCGCGACGAATCCGACGTTCAGCGCCTCATCCACCGCGGCACGACGCACGTCCAGAGCTCGAAAGGCTTGACTGTCCACTAATAACTGCAATTGGGGCATGGCTGGTCGTTCGTTTTCCCTGTCGTTCCAACCCGAGTGGTCGGCGCCAAGCTGTTTCGCTAGGCTTGGTGTGTTCGCTACTGGGCGGCCGGCGGTAACGAGAACGCCGTCGCTTTGCCGCGTGGGTCTTCAATCCAAAACCGACTTATCTCGCGAAACATCGATTCCAACTGAAAGCGCGTGGCCACTGGCAGAAAGTTACGCAGCACGCCTGGGTCGTAGAATCGAAAGTAGAGTCGTCGCTTTTCTGCTTCCTCGTAAACCAATAGGAATCGGCGCAGGTGCCGCCGCACCTCGCGAAAGGACCGTGAAGAGGCCACGTAAATCCCCCAACGTTTGCCCCACCCTTCCGCAACCAACACTCGTAGCAAGCGGCTATCTTTGGGCAATTGCACGAGATACGGCGCCTCCTCTTCGAACGTCTCCCCGTCCACGCCTTCGTACAGGGATTGATACCGCTCCACCGATTCGCGAAGCAATTCTACGATGCGTTCACATTTGGCCGCATCGAATACGCCGTACAGATGCTCGGGTTCACTCTGCAAGGTGGTCAGGGCCTGCTCGCGGATCTGTTTCGGCAATAGGCCCGTCTCCGCCCATAGATCCAAGTGAGCCCGCTCGGCGACGGTCTCTTCCTCTGGCTCGGGAGGTGGTGAAGCTCCTTCATGCCAAAACATGAACACCGTTTCCCCCGCTTTGATCCAGCTTCCATGCTCCAACGTTGCTTCGCGGAGCTCGACGCCGTCCACTTCGGAGCCGCTGAGGCTCCCCTTGTCTCGAAACTGCGCCGTCACGCCATCCCAAGTGACGTCGAAGTGTACGCCAGACAGTTGACGGTCGAGCGGGACGACGAGATCTGACGGCGTGGTTCGCCCGACACTTTTGCGCTGCCCGGGTTCGAACACGAGTTTCTCTCCCTGCTGACGCCCCCAACGCACTTCGAGCACGGCCCGCATTTTTAGTCCTCGACGTTGGTGAGCCGCGCGCACTCCTCGCAGAACACCTTGTCCGTCTTGAGGGTCAGCGCTTGATGGGTGGATCCGATGATGACCGAAGGACAGCCCATCATGATCTTGCCGCCATGTTTGGTTCGATCGCCACGCCGCGCGGCGGGTTTACCGCCGATGAGGACCGACTCCTCCCCGCCGTCGATCGTGTCGGGGAGCCCCACGCAGAACGCCTTGTCTCCCTTACGCGCCGCGGGGCGGTTGCCAATCAGAACACTCGTCTCACCCTGCAAAATGGGCCCCCCAATATGGGGCTTTGGTCCCGGATCGATCTTTGGACAAATGTGGGCGTCTCCAAGTCTTGCTGCTGCCGGCATCCCGATTCTCCACTTCTTTCAATTCGATCGCTGGGCTCTGACTTGTCCCCGCACTTCTACTGTCCCAGGAGTGTCTGGCTCACGTCGTCCATCACCGGCAACTCCGGCTGTTTGAGGTCAACAGGCTTCGGCTCTTCGGGTTTCTGGGGCGTCGCGGCTTTGACCTTGCCCGGCGACCCGCCACTGTTGATCCTGACACGCGCTCCGCTGATGATGATCCCGGTAGCCCCGATGCGAATGAATCCACCGGGGGCTTTGAGGGTGATGTCGTCTGCCTCGATCACGATCTTGGACGCAGCTTTGAGGTGGACGTCTTCCCCCGTCTCGAGAGCAAAGTCTTCACCGACGTGGATATGATGACTCTTTGCGGTCAGGGAGATCTGATCGTCCACCTGCTCGAAGTGATCGCCCATGACTCGGAGATGGGAGTCTTTGGCGATCTTGACGCGCTGGACGCCTTCGATCGTCGAGTGCGCGTCCCGGCCGATGAACATGCGGTGCTCGCCGTTGGTTTGCTCGAACTCGTTGCCACAGACCAACTTGGACTCGTCGCCCTGAATCGTCGTGAGCCGATTGCCCATCGTCAACTCGACGCGATTCGACAGAGTCGCTTCGGTGCGGTTACCTCGCGTCGTTTCCGTCTCGTTGCCTTTGACTAGCTTCTGTCGATCACTGCCGATAGTGACGGACTCGTCGTTCTTCACCAGTTGTCGCAGGTTCCTCTCGGCTTGAATATAAACGAGCTCGCGCCCAGTCATATCCTCGAACATGATCTCGTTGAAGCCGCCACCACCGGGAGAGGACTGGCTCTTCCACGTACTGCGCGTCTTGTGTTGCGGTAACTCGTAGGGGACCGGCTGGGTTGCATTGAAAACCCTACCCACGATGATGGGCTGGTCGGGATCGCCGCCCAGGAAACTCACCAGCACCTCTTCACCAACCCGGGGGATGAGCATCGAACCAAAGCCGGTGCCAGCCCACCCTTGGCTCACGCGCAACCAACACGAGCTGCGCTCGTTGTTCTTACCTTTCCTGTCCCAAGGAAACTGTGCTCGCACTCGGCCAAATTCGTCCGTGTAGATCTCATCCCCCGCTGGCCCAACTACCGTCGCGCTGTCTACACCACTCACAACTGGCTTGGCGGTGAGCGCTTTTGGTCGCATCGGACGGTCCGCAAACACGGCAACACCACGCATCCCCCAGTTTCCCTCCGAGGTTCCCTCCGCTTCGAACTCGGTCACGATGAGCAAGTTCGAAGCATCGAGGCGCGAGTGAGGATGACCCGCGACGGAGAATACGACCCCCGGCTGTAACGCAGCCACATTCGTCACGTAGCTCACCTGAGCTTGGTCGAAGCGCAGCGCGTCTAGCGCTCGTTGGGCTCTCTTGTCACCGGTAGCTTGGTCGTGTCGCGCAACGCTTTGGTCATCAGCCGCGGGCGTGTCGCCGGCGCCCGTCTTATCAATCAGGAACCCCCCGGGCTCGTAGAAGTACTGTTCGAAGGGGTCCTCCTCTTTCTGGCCGGAGCGCGCGCCTGCAAACAGCCCAAACGCCGGACGGCGCAAGTCGTAGTCTCGCAAGGAAACGGCCCCCGGACGCACCTCGTGACTGAGCCTCACGTTCGCGACGAACTCGGCAATACCGGTTACGCCGTGTTCGTCCTCCCTCCACGGGACGGGCGGCGCGCTCCGCGCCGCTCGGTCTTGCGGTTCGTCACACAGAACGAGAATGCTCTCCCCCTCGAAGCGAAAGAGATAGGTGATCCCTGCTTCTTCCAGGAGTCGACTCATGAAGTCGAAGTCGCTTTCAGAATACTGGACGCGGTACTCCAGCTTGGGGTGTTTGCCCGTCAACTCCCAGACATGTTTGATCCCCCACTCCTCCAGCAGGCTCGTAACGACTTCTGGGATGGTGAGATGCTGAAAAACGCGGTAGTTGCGCCGCTGAGTCAGGACCCACAGATTTGGCACGACCCGCAGCGAGTAGGTCGAGACGCCGTTTGGTTCGGTTTCCAACTGCTCGATGTGGTTGCAGATCCCACTCCACGACGCAAGCCCGCCTTCGTGGTCGTCGGAAGAAGCGCCCCGCAGGGTCCCTCCGTTGATGTGAAACACTGCTGGTGCACCAACTATAGCTCGCAGGTCCAGCTCAGCGGAGTGCGATACAGCCGTCAGCTCCAGGACAAAACAAGAGGAGCACCGGGCTCGAACATCAAAACGGACGACCGTCAGCGCATCGGCCGCGTCAATCTGGAGAACTAAGGCTGCCATGAACGATAGAGAGGTGGTTTCGAGATGTTCGCCAACTCCGGCACCAAACGTGCCAGAGCGAGTGCCTTGATTGCGTAGGAATGGGTCTCCAGCTGGTCGATCGCGAAGTACACTTCACCCAAAACACGCACTCGAAGCTCTGTCATGAGTGGCAAGCTATTTGCTGCCGCGATCGGAATGTACGTGAGTAGTGAATGAGAATCGTCGGGTACCGCGACGAGAGAGCGCAGGTGTGGCTCCCCCAGAAAGACTCTTTGCTGATACTTGCGCTGCACCAGCAAGGCGCGCCGCACTTGCTCCCGAACCAGTCCCGGGACCTCGCTCCGCCGCGTCCGCGCGAAAGCGTCCCTGAGGCGTTGGGTCAACGTCACCGTGACCTCAATCGATGCCAGTGGCTGGGCTAGGTATTCTCGTGCGTCGGCGAGTGCCGCCCGGAGCCCGTCGTCCGTCGCAAACGGGGTCATGGTCGTTACCATGACTCGCAGGGTGTGCTGCTCGTCGAAAGGTAACGTAAGTGTCCCTTCGATCAAAACGAGTGGCGGGGCGAACTTTCCGTCGGGGCGAACCGCGGCGCTCGTCACCTCTCGGACGGCAGCCTCTCGCATGCCCTCGGCACGACACAGAACTGCGGCTAGGCCAGCGCGTTGCTCCGGCGGCAAGTCACAGCCTGGCAACGCTGGCGCCGCCAGGTAATCGCGAGCGCCCTCGAGGAATGCGTTGAAGCGAGGTTCTCTCGACAGTCGGCTCCAACTGCCAGAACTTGCCCACAACAACTCTAAGGGTTCAACCATACCGAAGTGCCCCAACCGTCGACGTCGCTTTCGCCTCGTCACTCGAGGTCGCCAGGGCGAGCACTCTTATCGCGAGCGGTGCCCCATCGGAGTCGTCGATTGGGGGATGGAGTTCACCAAGGATCGCAACCTCCTGGGCCAAGACCGCTGGCAGCAGGTCAGCAGCCTCTTTATTCAAGTACACTGGCGTTGCAGCCTCGTACTTGCTGCTCTCCAGCAGGGCACGGCGGTATTCGCCCCCAAAGACCCTACGCACCTGGTAACAGCGATTCGTCAGCAAAGCAGAGCGCGCCTGCTGCGCCAGGAATCCGGACACCAACAGCGCTCGACGCTCGTAAAGCGACACTATTTGTTCACTCCAAGAGCGTATCGCTGCGCTCGCACAGGGTTGCCCATCGGAGCTGATGAACTCGCGCGCGTGAACCAGTAGCTCCACCGCCGCCGCGTCCCGATTCGTGTACGGAGTGGCCGCGCTGAGAATCGCCTTGAGCTCATCGAGTTCCTCGAAGGGAAATTCGAGCTTTCCTTTGATCACCGCAACAGGGTGGACCAGCGCACCGTCGGGCTTCACCGCCTCGGCAAGCAGCTCCCTCGCTCGATAGCTATCCGTCGCCGTGCTAGCGGCAAGAACCTCGAACACATCTCGCCGCTCTTCGACGTCCGCTGGGTTTTCGGAAAGTTCTTCGTCGTCCAGATCCGCGTCGAAGCCACGTTCCACGAGCCGTGGCCATAGCGAGTCGAACTGCCCGTCCATCCTGAGCGCAGCCGCGGCCTGCTTCTCATACCATAACAAGGTGAACGCAGCGCTCCTGGCGGAGCGAACGCCGGAGACTGGCCCGGAGGGGCTGCGTGATGAGATCGCCTCGACGTATTCGGTGTAGTTGAATCTCCTAGGCAGCGTGGGAACCGACGTCGAGGGTTGTCCGGAAGCGCGCCCTTGGTCGTCTTCGGAAGTCATTTGCCCCCCTCGTGTTCGAGTGACGCTCGGTCCGCGAAACGCAGGGCGCGACTCCTGCTCGCGACGTTCTTCTTTACAGACATTGGAGTCGATCGCGACGTCACACTCGACCCCACCTTCGACCAATGACCCGTCCGAGCCAGGAGCGCGAACATCGTAGTCCTCCGCATGCAACCCTCTGTGTCACGGGAGTGTTGTTCGTGGTGTCAATTCGTTCCGAGAGCGGGCACTTCGACGAGCACGTGCAACCTTCCGCTATCCCTCCAAAGTCGTCTGACGCGACGCGACGTTTTTTAACCTCGCAGGGGCCCTGCGACCCAGTCCTCTCTGCGAAACGCACACTGCGCCAATTGGAAGGCTTCGATAAGCAGTGACTGGCTCCGACGAACAGAGCCACTGAATGCGCGTGCCGACCGTCTCGGAGGCGCAGGCCCGCCCCCCCTCACAACCCGAACGACAATCCCACACTCGCGAGTGGGCCCGGCGCGACGCGGTATACGGCGGCGGTGCCCGAGCCCTCGACATCGACCACGAACCTCGGCCGGGCCGTAGGCACGGCGTAGCCGCCCTCGCCGAACAGGGAGACGCGCTCCCCCAGACGAACGGACAGCGCTGCGCTGAGCGAACCCGCGGAAACGAGCGCTCGTCGTGCGGTCGAACTGACGACGTTGGGCGCTTTTGCGTTCACCTCTGTCAACGACCAGCCTCCGCATGAAGCGAACTGGAGCCGCGACCAGCTCCAAAGTCGAGCGCACACGTCGGCGCCGCCGCCAAACGACGTGACTCGAACGGCGCCGGCAAGAGCGTCGTCGTGGTTCGAAGGGGGATCGAAGTAGCCGTGCGCTCGCAGCACGACGCCGTGCCACGCAACCCCCACCAGCGCCTTGAGACCAAAGCGTACCTCGGGCGCCAAACCGGAAGCTGCTCGCCCTGCCAAACCAACCACCAATGCGTCGGACATCGACGCCGTTGGGTCCGAGAGGTCGTCTGCCTCGGCGGGCAGTGGGTCTGGCGGATCGACGATGACCCCGGGCTGGGCGACGGGTTTCGCGGGAGCTGACGTGGGCTGCGGCTGGCTCGCGGTGGCGTCCACCGTCGCCTCGGTTGCGTTCGGTGGCGAGCTGGGGAGCTCGTGGGCCGCCGGGCGCACGGCGGCCGGCGGCGGGGTGAGCGCGTTTGGGTTGATGGCGAGCGCTATCACGACGGCGCCCGCCCGGAGGGCTTCGTCGCAGTTGGTGCCGGATATCGTTCGGTCTCCCGTGACCGCTCCCCGCAGCTCCAGCCGCAACGTGTATCGCCGTTCGTGCGGTGCGGTTACCTTGGCGGTGACCTCGACGTCGGCGTGACTTGCATCGGACCCCAAGAGCTCCCGACTGTATTCGAGCAAACGTTCACTCGAGCCACACTCGGCGGGACCCGTAAACTCGACGTCGAGGGGCGAGCCCCCAGGCGGCTGCGCGTACGCTGGCTGCGCGGTTGCCAGGACGACACCGCAGAACCCCAAGACCGACGCGCCACGCACCACGTGAGCACGTTAACCCCAGGACTCGGTTTCGTTGAACCGTTTCCTGAAAATGAGACGCGCCCACAGGCTGGAGTCGGCCGCACGAGCAGTCCTGCGAACCTCTTCCCCGAAGTTCACCAAGCGCGCCGCTGCCGGATGGTGGGTGGGAGTGGGTGGGAGGGAGCCGGAACGCGCCGGGGAGGAGCTGGGCCCAACCCCCAAAAAGAGGACTCGACGCTCAGCGCGGGGCACGCGGGATCGACGCGGGTACGGGCACTTGGCACTCGCCGGCTACCGTCAGCCACTTGATGCTGTTTACCCAGAACAACTCGACTTGGTAGTCCTGGTGTTCGAGCCACTCCGAGTTGTAAGTGATCCATTCATCGCCCCAGACGAACACGTGCCCAGCCTCCGCCGTGCGCGCTCGGCCGAGCGGATCGCCGTTGTCCGTCTCTGCGAGCAGCGTGGAAGCGTCGTCCGCGCCTTCCACCGGGTACCCATTGTCGGAGCCTACGAGGTCGATCCCCTCCGTGATGGGGTGGGTAAACCAGTTGCCGATCGGCAGCGTCGAACCACCTTGCCGTTGGGCAACCTGTTGCTCGCCGTATTGCACCTGAAACGGCGCGAGCAAGGTGTTGACGTTGGCGCGTTCACTCGGATCGGCATATCCGATCAGCGTCATGAGCCCACCGCCACCATTTACCCAGCCCAGGAGGGCATCCACTTCGGACGGTTCGTAACTGCGGCCGATCACGCTCACGTCTTGGATGACGAGAATGTGGAATGGCGCGAGCACCTCGGGTGTGAGCACGGCGTCGGCGAGGTCCACCGCGCCGTTGGCGCTCCGCGCGTCGAGCCAAGTCGCGAACACGTCGCCCTCGCCCCAGGTGCCCGGCGCTCCCAACGTAGCGATGCGCAGACAATCACAGATCCCGTCTTGCCCCACGTCGACGTCGTCCACGATGCCGTTTTGGTCGTTGTCGATGCCGTCACACGTGTCTTCAACGCTACCCGGCGTGGGTGCGCCGCCGCTTCCAGCGCCGGGCGCGGGTCCTTGTGGTACGTCGATGATGTCGCCAGGGCCTATCGGCTCGCTGGTCGTCGCACCGGGGACGGGCCCGTTGGCTCCTTCCGTGTTGCTGCCACCGGTAGCGGAACCATCCATCTCCCCTCGGTCCAACGGTGCGCCGTTGGCGGCCGAATCGTCCTTCACCCCGCAGGCGCACGCGCCCAACGACAACACCAACGCCAGCTTCGAAACCCAACTCATGATGCGGTGAATCTTTCACGAGTCGGTAACCCGGGCAAGCAACGCTTGGGTGTCGTCACAGCGTACGTGGGTCGCACCGCAACCGCTCACCGGAACTGGGTCGAATCGGGTGAAACAGCAAGAAAATTTGGGTACGGGCGCCGTGAGAGCGCACTCACGACGACATCGCCCCAGATGATTCAGCCCAGGTGATTGCAGCGTGGCTCAAGCTGTCGCGTTCGATGGGATGACAGTTCGAGACCTCGGTACTACTTCGCGCAGGATAGGTCACACGACCGCGATGGGTCAACCCTCCCCAGCGCGCCTCTGCACCGACTCACGGCGCGCCGCCCACGGGCCACCCGTCGGAGTCGAACGGCAATTGCACGATCCGGAGCTCCGCGCCCGCGTCGCTTTGACGGTACGCGTGGTACAGGTGATACACCGTCTCGCCGTCGACCAAGACGTCACCGTGCCCTGCCGCGGCGTACGTGACGTGGTCACCTTGCACGACTACCGTCCCACCCCCGTCGAGCAGGGCGACGCCGTCGCGGTCCACGTACGGGCCCAAGATGTTCTCGGACCGGCCAACCACGACGCGGTAGGTGAGGTCACCGATGCTGCGGTTCTCACCGGGGCAACACAGTCCATGAGACACGAACAGGTAGTAGAAACCGCAGCGGTAGAACAGCACCGGCGCCTCGATCTCGCCCGCCCACGCGAGCCGCGTCACGTCACTCCCGACGCGGTTACCCGCGTCGTCCAACGCGAACGCGAAGATGCCGTCCCAGAAGCTCCCGAACGCCAAATACGGCGCCCCTTCTGCGGTGAAGCCAACGTCGGCGTCGATGGCGTTGAAGGCGTCCCCGCTCTCGCTGCAAATCACCGGGCCATGGTCCGTCCACTGGCCGGCGGCGAGGTCCGTCGTCGACAAGTGCGTGATGCACGAAGAGTTGCGGCCGAAGAACGCCGAGAACGATGAGTACAAGTGGTACTTGCCGCCGAAGTAAGACACATCGGGGGCCCACGGGAAGTTGAAGGTGTTGTCCGGGTGTTCGCTCCGCCACTGTGAGACCCAGTTTGGGTATTGTTCGTCGTACACCGACGGCGCGTTCACCCAATTGCGCAAGTCCGTCGACTTGGCGGAGGGCACGTAGTCGCCGGTCCAGAAGCGATAGTACGTGTCGCCGGCCTTGATCATGGTCGGGTCATGGGCAAACGTGTTACCCGACAACGTCAACGGCGCGGGCCGCTCGCCGTTGAACGTCGCTTGGCAGGTGGCGTCGACGTCGGACGAGATCCCCGCCGCGCTAGAATCGCCCGGTTCGCGAGAGCTGGACTCGACCAGCCCAACGTCACTCGTGTCAGCGGCGGTGCCGAGCGAGGGCTCGACCGATTCCGTCGTGCACGCGACACACGACGTCGCCGCGCCGCTCGTCGTAGAACTCGTGGGGAGTGCGCTGGGTACACTAGACGTCGTCGTGGGCGCCGCGACCGAGCTGGGTACCGCCGTGCCGTCGACGCTCGAGCCCGTGGTCGCCGCGGTACTCGTCTCGACCGAATCGGCAACACTCATGAGCGTCGACGTGGACCCGCCCACGCCCCCGGGGCCCGAACTTTCGCAAGCCCACAACCCCGCCGCTAGCACTACGCCCAGCATCCAACGCCCGCTTCTGCGCTTCATCCTCACATGATGCACGGCTCGGGGTCGGCCGATCGAGCGCTCCGCGCGGTTTCTGCAGTACCGAATATTGCAGCCGGCCTACGTCGCGAGGTGCCTGCCGGCGTACGCTCACTACCGTCTCTGCAGCGTTGCTGGCGACGGCAACGAGCGATAAACTTCGGGGCATGCCGGTTCGCACTCACACGCCCCACGCGTGGCTATCGAGCCGGGTCGCGGCGATCCTCGTGGTCGAGTCGGACGCCGGCGAAAACACCGTTTTGCCGGTTCCAGGAGCCGTCATGGGCATTCAATACCGCGGTCGCATCGCAGCGGAGAGCGGCCCATTGTCGCCGGTAGGCGTGACGGGTATACAGACGAGTGCGCGACTTTATCGCCAGTCGGAGGCCACGGGGTCGGTGCTCGTGCGTTTCACGGCTCAAGGCGCGACGTGTTTCGGGGTACCTGCCACCGAGCTCCTCGATCGCAGCGTCGCGCTGGAGGACCTGCTCGGTCGAACGACGAGCGCGGAGTTGTGTGAACGTCTGTGCGAAGCTCCGGACGAGCGCACGCGTGTGGCGGTCGTCGAGGAGTTCTTGCTGAACCTGTCGTTCGCGAGCGACATGCTCGTGGCACGCGCAGCCGCGCTCTTCGCGGACCCGAGCTCCCCCACCGTCGAGTTCGTAGCCAAAACTCTCGGCGTCAGTGAGCGTCAACTCGAACGCCGATTTCGCAACCGCGTCGGGGTCACACCGAAGCAATATGCGCGTCTCTCACGCTTCGAACGCGCGGTGACCGCGGCTCGGCAGCACGTCGGCACCATCACGGGCATGCAGTCGCAAGACGCCGAACTCGACGCGGTTTCCCTGACGGCGGTGGCCCAACTTGCAGGATATTACGACCAATCCCATTTCGTGCGCGAGGTGCGGCAGTTCACCGGATCGACCCCGAGCGAGCTGCTCCTGCCAGTTGTCGCGGGTGAACGTCGACGTTGAAGGGAGCCAGGAAGGACGCACGATCACAGCGGCGGTAAGTCGTGGTGTCAAGGGCTGGTCGTCGTGACCGCTTCGCTGGACTTGCGCTGGCGTCGCTGCGCCATGAGGCGATTCCAACGCGCCGCTTGCTCGGGGTCGAGGATCCCGTTCATCTCCGCATCCATAGCGGCATGCAAATCCTCCAGCGGTTTGCCACAGGTCTCCGAAACCGTCCGCATCAGCTCCCGCCGCTGACTGCGATGGCGCTGGTGCACCTGCGCCACCCGCGTGCGCTGTTCGGCGCTCAGATCGAGCTCGCGTGCGATGGCGTCGAGGAACATTTCTTCACGCACCTGGTGATCACCTGCGAACAACGCCGCAGCCAGCTCACGCTGCGTAAACGCACGGCCAGCCGCAGCACCGCCTACCACACCCAGGGCGAAGAAACCGGCCACGAGCAAATACGCGCGTGCCCGCTTGCTCACCACGGCGCCTCCAACGGACTGTCCGTGACCGCGTAAGCGAACGGGACGAGGTCCCGTGATTGGCGCGCCCACCACACGGCGAGCAATACGAGCACGGAGCAAATGAGCACGCACCGCCGCGCGGCCCGCTGGATCAGACGGAGGGTCTCGAGCTCGCGATTGAGCACCATCCCCATCACGCGTTCCACGAACGAGGGGTCGCATTCCGCCCATCGCGCGCGCTCGCGCAGGTCGGCGAGAGCACGATGCGGGTTAGCGCAGCTGCCGTTACTCCTGTCCCGCATCACCGCGAACCTCCGCTGGGCAACAAGCGAGCTCCGAGGCTACGACTGCCCTCTCTTCCGAAGTCCGACCACTCGCGCAACGTGGCTCTGGCACGAACCAGCCGCTGCTCCACGGCACCTTCCGAACACTCGAGCACGGCTGCAACCTCACCCGTCGACAAGCCTTCGACGACCTTGAGCAACAACGCGGCGTGTTGGTCCTTGGGTAACCGATGCAACCACTCGGCCAGCTGTTTGAGCTCCACGTGAGAATCCGGATCGGGCCGTGGTATCGTAATCGCGTCGATCGCCGAACGACACAGCCGTGCAATCCGTTTACCTCGTCGCGCCGCGTCGATCGCGGCGTGAGTGACGATCCGATACAACCACGTCGTGATCGCTGAGCGTGCGTCGAACTCACCCTCGACCAACGCTCGATGCGCCTTGACATACGCCTCCTGAACGACGTCTTCGGCTTCGGAAGCATCCCCGAGGATGCGCAGGCCCAATTGCAGTAGACGCGCGTGGGTGTGCTCGACGATGACTCGGAAAGCTTCCGAGTCGCCTGCGGCGACTCGACGTGCGGCGGCGTGCAGTAGGTCCATCGGGGACGAGAGCGGTTACGAATTCGATGCATAGGCGCAACCACGCTTCGGCGCCAGTACCGGACGCCTCCGATGCACACGAGGCCGAGCTGCTCTGGTTTTTTGGGGATTCCGACCGTGCGGTCCGAAACTATTTGAAAAAGTCCCGTAGGAACTCATCAAGACCCGGCGTCTAAGACGGAGTTCGGTTCACTCGAATCGAATCCTGTCGAACGAAACAGCCTCACCGGCTGTAGTTCGACGCACTTGCGGTACGCGCCCTCACCCCATGAGGGCTCGGACCGCGGGTTCGCCACCGCAGCCGAACAGTGGATAAAGACATCGTCATGACCGAGCTCTCGTCACGGGCCCCCGAGCGGCCGCCGCAACCCCGCCCCGAAGAGGTATTGGCCGTCGTCACCAAAGGGCAACGCGGTCGGAAGTGGGCGCGACTGGGTCTCGCGGCCCTCGGCCTGGCGTGTCTCGCCGGAGGCGTACTATTTTGGCAACGCAGGGCCGCCGAGCCGCCGAGCGTGCGTTACCAGACGGCCACGGTAACTTTGGGCAGCCTCGACGAGACCGTCACTGCCGTCGGCACCTTGAACCCCGTCGACGCCGTCGAACTCGGTGCCGAGGTCACGGGCAAACTGGTAAAGGTGAACGTCGACGTCAACGACTTCGTGGAGGTTGGTCAAGTGCTCGCCGAGATCGACCCGGAGCAACTGCGCGCTCGCGTGGAGGAGTCGTCCGCCTCGCTGAACAACGCCGTCGCCAGTCAGCACAGCGCCGAGGCTTCGTTGGCAGAAGCGGAACTCAAAGCCGAACGGACAGCGGCGTTGTTCGAGCGCGGCTTGACGTCGTCACAGGAGCTCGAGACGGCGCGTGCAACCGCGGCGCGTGCCAAAGCCAGCGTCGCGGCGGCGAAGGCGCAAGTCACCGTCGCGCGTGCCGGAGTCTCCTCCTCGAAAACGGCGCTGAGTAGGGCCTTGATCGTCGCGCCGATCGCCGGCGTCGTGCTGGCTCGCAACGTCGAGCCCGGTCAAACGTTGACGGCGGGCTTTCAGACGCCCGTTCTGTTCACGCTCGGCCGCGCGCTCACGGAGCTCGAGCTCAAGGTGGAAGTGGATGAAGCGGACATCGGCAAGGTGCACGAGGGTCAGACGGCGTCGTTCACCGTCGACGCTTACCCCAACCGTCAATTCGAGGCGCGGTTGTTCAAGCTGCACAGTCTGCCGACGAAGATCGAAGGTGTAACGAGCAACGTCGTCACCTACTCCGCGGTGCTCACGGTGGCCAATCCCGAAAAACTGCTGCGACCCGGTATGACGGCAACGGCCACCATCACCACTCGAACATTGAGCGACGCGCTGCTGGTGCCGAACGTCGCGTTACGCTTCGAACCGCCGCGTCCATCGACTGGACCGCGCGGTTTCCTGCCCATCCCAGGCATGCGCGGCG
>CBINDO010000060.1:0-33036 GCA_966249405.1 uncultured bacterium
TACACCCGCTTTCTTTTGGCGTGGCACGGGTTGGGCGGCAAACAAGGCGGCCTCGACGTAGTCCTGAACGTGATCGAGCAGCTACACGGCAACTCACTCGGCTACCAGGTTTGGGTGACCGAGGTGTTGCCGGCGCGCGTCCCCGACTTCCACGAGCGCGACCTCGACGAGTTGTGTAGCGCCGGTGAGGTGGTTTGGCGGGCGAGCGGGAGCCCTGCAGACCCCAGAATTTCCTTCTATTTGACCGACGCCTTGCCGATGTTTGCCGCGCCTAGTGAACGCGCTGGTGGTGTCGTGGCCGAGCGCATCCGCGACGCGTTGAGCGCCGCGGGCTTGTTCTTCTCCGAGCTGGTCGAGCGTGTGGGCGGATTTCCTGGGGAAATCTTCGACACCCTTTGGGCGATGATTTGGTCGGGCGAGGTGAGCAACGATAGTCTGCGCCCACTACGTTCCTTGCTGCGCAGTGCCAGTGAGCGTCAGCGGAGCAATCGTCCAAGGCCTCAGGACAATGCGCGCAGGTTTCGCTCGCGCCGCCAAGACGCTGGCGTGCGTGGCCGCCCCGGCACGGAGGGACGTTTCACGCTGCTAGCCGGTTCAGACACGCAAGCGGCGACGGACCAGCTTCTCGCCCGCACTCGGGCCCTCGTCAAGCAGTGGGGGATCGTGACGCGGGAAGCCGTGACTGGGGCGAAGGTAGCAGGGGGGTTTGCGGCTGTATATCCGGTGCTGCGGGGAATGGACGAGACGGGTGAATTGCAGCGCGGTTACTGGATCGAGGGGCTCGGCGCATCGCAGTTCGTGCCGCGCGGTGTCGTAAATCAACTGCGCTTACATCGCTCACTGCCGCGTGAAGAATCCTGGGTAGTTGTTTCGGCGACCGACCCCGTCAACCCCTATGGGACGTGTTTCGCCTGGCCCGAGGGCACCGACGCCAAAGCCCCGCGTCCGGCCCGCCTGGTGGGTAGCTTGGTGGTCCTCGAGCGTGGCCGTCCCGTGGCTTGGCTTTCCTCTGGCGTCCGGCAAGTTTACCTTTTCCGTCCGCCCGACGACCTCGACGGAGACAAGGCGCTGCTACGGCTGGCCGAGACGATCCGGGACTACGTCGACTCACGCGCCTCGGCCGCAGTGCTCGTCGAGCAAATCAACGGCGATGCGCCGAGCGTGTGGGTTGGATACCACGCTCCAGGCTCACATCCCATCGCCGAGCGAGGCGCTGCCACTTGGGCGTCGCGGTTCGCCGGAGCGCTCGTGGACGTTGGCTTCGAGAACCGCCCGTCTGGGCTAGCGCGTCGACGTCATTCGGCGCACCTGGCGCGTGCGAAGGCGTGATAAACCCAAAGACGATGAGTCGCGACTCGTTGATTCGCCGCACTTCGGACCGTTCGCGGGCGTTGCTCGGGTTGATCGCAGTCATGTTTACGTTGTGGACGCTTTGGAGCACGGCGATCCTGCCGTATCTCCCTCCGCTGACTGGGGCCCTGCACACGGCGCAATCGGTTCTGATCCGGGTGGTGTTATGGGTCGTACCTTGCGGTTTCTACCTGTGGAAACACAAGCGTGCTCGCGCGTTGCACGGACTCGGTTTGGGTCCACCTCCGAGCCTGGAGCGCGGGTTGGCGTCGAGTTCGTTGGTAGTCGTGGCGGCGCTCGCCGTCAGCGTCGATGTTGCGCGGAAGCTGAACATGCCACTGGCAGACGTGTGGCTCGAGCTGTGGCGACGCGGGGACTTCGAAGGCTTTCAAACGCCGTTCTTCGAAGAGCTGGTGTTTCGCGGCGTGATCTTCTCGGAGCTGCTGAACCTCTCCGGCCTATCCTCGCAGGCGGAGCTGCTGCCGTTTACTTCGCGCATCAAGCGGGCGTGGCTTGCGAACCTCGGGGCTAGTCTGGTCTTCGTCGGCATGCACTGGCCCTGGTGGATCTTCACCGAGGGGCTCGGTGTCGGCTTGTTCGTGAAATCGTTGCCCGTGTTCCTGCTCAGTTTGGTGCTGGGAGTCGTCTTCGCTAGGGCCAAATCCGTATGGCCGTGCGTCGTGCTGCACTGGCTGAACAACTCGCTGGCGCAATTGGCTGGAAATTGAACCATGCCCGAGGGCGATACGATATTCCTGCTGGCCAAGAAGCTGCACGACCGTCTCACGGGGCTGCGCGTGACGTCCTTCGACGCGTGGGAGCCAGCGTTGCACCGAGAGACAATCGTCGGACAGACGGTAACCGGCGCAGAGGCACGCGGGAAGAACTTGCTGTTGCACTTCTCTGGTGGTGAGACGTTGCATTCTCACCTTCGCATGGACGGTCGATGGCGGCTGCGCGCCGTGTCGCCGCCACCGCAGGCCTACGGCGACCTGGGCGTCGTGTTCGGGTTCGGGGAAGTAGTTCTTTTGGGTTATCAACTGCCGGTGTTGCGATGGGTAAACATGCAGCGACTGCCGGCTGGTGACCCGTTGCTTTCGCTGGGGCCAGACCTGTTGGGTCATGCCGTCGATTCGGCGCAAATTGCCAGCGAGCTTGCTTCGCTGGGAAATGTCCCCATCGCCGTTGCCATCATGCGCCAGGGGGTGATGGCGGGCGTCGGGAACGAGTACAAGTCCGAGCTCCTGTTCTTGGAGCACTTGCACCCCGAGACGCCTGCGGGGGAAGTGCCGCTCGCGAAACTGACTGGCCTCGTCGTCCGGGCGCGTGAGCTCCTGCGCCGGAACGTAGTTGGTCCGCGCTACGGCGCGTTTCGGCGACAGACCCGGCCGAGATTCGGCGGCGGTGGGACGCTATGGGTTTACGGACGCGGGGGTGAACACTGCCTGGTCTGCGATGCTCGCATAGAGATGATTCGGCAGGGCCAGCCGCCGCGCTCGACCTATTATTGTCCGACCTGCCAACCCCGCGGAGCGACCTAAAGCCGGGGCGGTGCGACGGAAGGCTTTCGTGACGTCCTTAGGACCAAGCCATCGCTGCTCAGCTGGCGCACGCCGAACGGCAAGCTGTGCGCGATGGCAATCACGCTGAGGAGCAGGGTAGTTTCGGGCCACGGCAGGACACCTGCCGCAACCAGCAGCACGATCGCGCCGAGGGCGCTCGTACACATGGGGGGGAGCGACATGTTCATCATCTAAGTGTGACGAACGACAGCGCATCGTCAAAACTTTAGAAGAGTCTCACGCCGTGCGCCGCCCTCGGATCGCGGGATCTCCGCACCCTGGATACCAGTATGCCACATGTGAACGCGCGGCGGTTCGGCTCAGCCGGCAATGCGTTCGAGGACTTGGCGCACGAGCGACGCCGCACGGTCACTCGTATCAGCCTCACTGTAACAACGCAGCTCGGGGGCGTTGCCGGAGGGCCGCAGATGGATGACGTCTTGGCTGTCGAAGGTTACCCGCAAACCATCGGTCTGGTCGACGGCCGCCACCTTTCCGCACAGGTCGCCCAAAAACCGCTCGAGTTCAGCATGAGGTTCCGAGGTGTTTGCCGTCGGGGTCAACTTGCCGAGCAAGGCCTGGCTGCGCTCAGTTGCGTAGTCCTTGATTCGGTCACTCGCGGTGAAACGTGCCGGCAGCTCGGCGGCCACCTGAGACAGCGTCTTACCCTTGTGCTTGCCGAGCAGAAGCAAGGCGACGATCGGCAACAGCGCGTCCCTCGTGGGCAGCGGCGACAACACCTTGCCGCCGTAGGTGATGGCGCTCTGCTGCAAGAAGCCGCCGTTGGCCTCGTAGCCCACGACCACCTGGTGCCCCTGTTTGCTGAGCTTTTGCATGTGTTCGATCACGAACGGCGAGCCGATCCGCGTGCGCGCGACCTCGGCGAAGGAGCCGCAGCGTTCGACCACCGTATTGCAGCTCACCGGAGTGGCGACTGCGGTCGCCCCCAGAAATTGGGCGCACAACACGCCGAGGACATCGCCGCGGAGCCATTCACCTTGCTCGTCCGCGATGAGTGGACGATCGCAATCACCGTCGGCGCTGACGATGGCGGAGAAGGGTTTACCTTTGGCAGTGGCTTCTGTCGCCCACCGCCGGCCCAGCTCCACGTCTTCGGGGCGTACCGCTTCGGTATCGACCGGTATGAACTTGGCGGAGCGACCGAGCGGTGTGACGTCGGCGCCCAGTTGTTCGAGGACCGCGACCAATAGGTCACGTCCCACCGTCGAGTGCTGGTAGACCCCGACCGACAACCCCGACAACGCGTTCGGGCCGAAGACGGAGGCGAAGCGCGCCTTGTATTCCAGCTCCACATCCTGGGACGGCGTGAGGCTGAGCTTGCGTTTCAGGCTACCGTCGGGGTCGAACTGTGTCTCGTCGAGTTCCACGGACGCTTGGCGCATGCCCGTTTCGTCTTCCTTGTCGATTTCTCCGTCGGCGCGGTTGAACTTGATGCCGTTACGATCGTCGGGGATGTGGCTCCCCGTCACCATGATGGCAGGGATCCCACGGCTCAATCCGTAGAGCGCGATCGCTGGTGACGGTACCTCCCCCCCGTAGTGGACGTCGTAGCCCAAGTCCGACGCCGCCGTTGCACAAGCGGCCACGATGCGCGGCGTGCTGGGGCGCAGATCGCCCGCCAATGCAACGACTTTGTTTCGCGGCGGTCCGAAGCGCCGCTCGAGATGCTGGAGGAACCCGACCGTATAGGCGTAAGCGACGCGGTCCGTGATGCTGTCGGCCAGACCACGAGCACCGCTCGTGCCAAACTTGACGCCACTTCGATCCATGAGTTCCGCGATACTGAGCACCATGTCGCGGACTGTAAACGACGGGGTGAGACTGCGCAACCCAGGGCCGCTCTTTGCATCGCCTACGTAACCGCCAGACGGCACGTCCCTCCGTTGTGCGCGTAACGGATGACGTTCAGCGTGTCTTGGGTTGCGCTGGCGTGACGTCGCTGAGCTGCTCGTACAGTGCGGCGCGACTCGCCGTCACCAAGACGTACGCGGGGAGGATCCCAACCCCGCACAATAACGAGCCACAGAGCAGTAATCCGAACGAAACGAACTCGAACAACAACACCTTGCCGAAGTGTCGCAAAACTGTCGCGCTGCTTCGCGACACTGCGGCGAAGATGCCATCCCGCTCGTCCGCGGCATAGAACGCAGCGAACACCAGCGGCAACGCGAGCACCGCTCCCACCCCCAACAACACGAACCCAACGCCGGCCGCCGCGTATGTCGCGAGCCGCAGGCCAGCCGTCACGAGCAAGGCCCGCGGAGTGAACAGCTCGCGCACTCGCAGAGGCTCGCGCCGCAGCGCCCGTGGCATGCAGCCAATCAGCAAGTGCACGAGCGCGTGTTCCGACGCGATCAGTACTCCCAACACGCACCCGAAAACACTCGAAGAGCCCGCAGGCAGTCGGAGCCACGTGTACCCAAGAGAGTCTCGCATCCACCAATCGAATCCGGCAGTGACCGCGAACATCGAACCCAGGAGCAGGATCGTCAACCGCAGCATCAAGACCACGCACGGTAGCAAACCGAAAAGGGAGGGCTGTGCGATCACCAAATTCAACCCTTCGTCGAGCGCGCTGGACGTCCCCAACGCCCTCGGTTGCACGAACAACGGTGAGTCGGCGACAGGCGCTGGGTACACACCCTCGATGACGCGAGCTCGTGAGACGTGATGCGCGTCCTGTTCAGTCACGGCAGCTCATTGACCGAACACGGGCAAGTGCTTGAGCGAACCCGCCGTGACATTTGCATGTGGTTCATTCGTCGGCTTGGGCCAGCCGAAGAAGTCGTCGGAGAACGGTCCCGGTAACGTGGGCTGCACGGTCCGCTCGAAGAGTTGGAATTCGTGGCCTGCCTCCAGCTTCAACGGCAAGCCCTTGACCGGCCCGCCGTCGACGAACCAGCGGCGCAATGTCTCCGCATTGCGCGCCACGACGTAGTGATAAGGGTCGCAGCGCAGCGCAAGACGCAAGTTCTCTTGCACCTCCTTGAGTTCGAAACGAACCGCGGCGATACACGCCAGGTAGTTGTAGACGAGTCCCGGAAGCGGATAATCGAGCTCGAGCGCCCGCCGAAAGTGCTTCGTCGCTTCGTCGTAAAGGCCGTCGCGATAGTATGCCCCAGCCAGATCCACGTGGGCGGCGTGGTGCTCACCGAGGCGCTCGAGGATCGCGAGGCAATCGGCCACCGATTCGGTGTAGCCTTTGCGAATGCCGCGGTTGTGCTCGAACCATTCGCTCATCAGCTGCGCATCCTCTGGCGTGGCATCGTAGGGGACTTTCAGCTCTTGGAAGCGTTCCGTGAAGTATTGGTCGCGGTTGACCTTACCGGCCTCTTCCGCGTCGTGAAAATCGACCGTGCCGGGGTAGATGGACAAACACGAGAACAAGTATTGGTGCGGCTTGACGCGGGCCAGAAACTCCAGAGTTTCGTAAAATGTCTCACGTGTCTCGCCGCGGTTGCCGAGCATCATGTAGAAGCGAACCGCTATCCCGTAACTCTTGGCCAACTGTGCCGCATGCTCGATCTTTTCTGCGGTGATCTTCTTGTTGATGGCCTGCAGGATGGCGGGTGAGCCGGATTCGACGCCCAAGCTCAAGCGTTGACAGCCAGCGAGGCGCATCTCACGAATCAGCTCCTCGGTGAGCACGTCGACGCGCGTGTCGCAGCTCCACATGAAGTTGAGCTTACGCTCTCGAATCCCCTTGCAGATGTCTAGGGCGCGCTTCTTGTTGGCGGTGAAGGTATCGTCCTTGATCTGCAGCATCTTCACCGGCAGCCGTGAGAGGGCGCGCTCGAGGGAGTCGACGACGTAGTTGATGCTTTGGCCTCGAAATCCGCGTCCCCAAGTCGTCTCAGCGCCGCAAAAGGTGCACTGCCAAGGGCAACCGCGCGATGTCATCACGATGTGCGTGTCGAAGTAGTCGTGGGGACTCGCGAGCGTGTCGAGATCGTTGATGTTCGCCCGCGGCGGCCCCTTGACGATCTGAGTTCCATCCCGAAAGTAGGTGCCGGCAATTCCCCGAGTGTCTCGCCCCGCAGCCAGGCGCTCGAGCAACTCGAGGAACGACTGCTCACTTTCGCCGCTGCACACCGTGTCAATCGCCGTATAGTGCGCGAGCACCTCCTGGGCCAGCGGCGTGGCGTGCGGCCCGCCTACCACGATGTGGCTCTTGGGGTAACGTTGCCGGAGCTGTTGCGTGACTAAGTGAACGCCACGCCGATTAGCGGTCCAGCAGGACAGCCCGAATACGTCGGCGTCCAGTCGATCGAGGACGGCTTCGACCTCCGCCCAGGGATAACTCGACAGATTCAGCAACTTGACGGCGTGCCCCGCCCGGATCGCCTGCGCGCCGAGCGACAGGAGCCCGTACGGGATTTGATGGAAGTCCGGGTCGAGGTCCGTCGGTTGGAAACCGTCGGGCGGACCGTCCACCGGGTCGGGCCGGTGCCCCGGAGCTGGGATCTTCCACGGGGGCGGGTAAATCAACGCGACGCGCATCGCGCAAAGACTACGCGAAACCCGCTACGCGCGCGAGCCCCGACACGTCGGCCGAGGCTCCGCCCCGGCGGAGGCTTCCGTTTCGATCCGCTGTGCCGGCGCAATTGCTGCGCCGGCGGTTTCGTCTCCGTCCGGAAAAGGCCGACGAGTGCCCTTACGACTTGCGACCGCTGTCCATGAACCCGCTGTAGAGCGCGCGCAGAGCGCGCTCGTAGTCGTCGGGAACGACGCCGATGATGATGTTGAGCTCGCTGGCGCCCTGGTTGATGACCCGCACGTTGACGCCGGCGTCGCGGAGCGCGATGAACACCTTGGCGGCAATACCGACGCTTTTGGCCATGCCTTCACCCACGACGGCGATCAGCGCCAAATCGGGGATGAGCTCGATGCGGTCGGGCTGAAGGATGCGGCGCACCTCTTCGACCACCGCTTCGCCACGATCACCGAGCTGCGTCGCCTCGACGATGACGTTGATGCTGTCGATACTCGACGGACAGTGTTCCACGCTGATGCCGTAGCGGTCGAGGATGCCGAGCAGGCGGTAGGCGAAGCCAACCTCCTTGTTCATCAGGCTCTTTTCGAGGCTCAACATGGCGAAGCCCTTCTTGCCTGCCACGCCAGCGATCTCCGTGTTGCTCTCCACCTCGGGGCTGAGCTTGGTCACGATCCTGGTGCCGGGGGCGTCGGGCTCGTTGGTATTCTTGATGCAGATTGGGATACCCGCTTCGCGCACGGGGATGATCGCTTCGTCGTGGAATACGGAGGCGCCCATGTACGAAAGCTCACGGATCTCGCGGTACGTCACTTCGATCATCGGGAGCGGCGACGGCACGATCCGCGGGTCCGCCATCAACAAGCCCGAAACATCGGTCCAGTTCTCGTAGAGCTCGGCGTCGGCGGCGCGCGCCGCGATGGCACCAGAGATGTCGCTACCGCCTCGAGAGAACGTCTTGACGTTACCGTGCGCGTCACTGCCGTAGAAGCCCGGCACGACGTACAACGTCGCGGGATCGCTCAAACGTGCGCCAAGGAGCTCGTAGGTGATCGGATCGACGCTGCCGTTGCTGCGGATCCGCACCACTTCGGCGGGGTCGATGAAGACGGCGTTCAAGAGGCCGGCCATGATTCGACCGCTCAGGTATTCACCGCGCGACGCCGCAAAGTCCCGTGAGCAGCCAGCCTTCAGCTGATCTTGGAGCTGGTCGAGCTCACGGGCCATTCCTGCGTCGAGACCCAGGTCTTTCTCGATGCCGAGGAAGCGTTCGCGAATCGTTCCGTACGGCCCACTGAAGTCCGTACCGATGCTCGCCATTTCGTGACACAGGTATAACAAATCCGTGATTTTCGGATCGCTCGAGACACGCTTGCCCGGCGCCGAAGGGACCACGACCCGCCGCCGTGGATCACTTTCGACAATGGCTTGAACTTTTCGCATTTGGCTGGCATCCGCGACGCTGGTACCGCCGAATTTGCAGACGATGGGCTTCATAGACATGGGGAACTCTGAGTAAGACGCGCGCCTATCTACGTGGTTGCTCGGCCGCTTGCAACTGTTGCCAGGCCGGGCCCTCTTCTGATTAACTCGAAATTCCACGCTCGGTGGCGTAACACCGGAGCGCGAGGGGTGCGTTTTCTGGTCGCGCCGGTTGAGAAACTTATGAGTACTAAGTCGTTTTTGGTGGTGGCTTCGCTCGCACTGAGCGTGCTTTTGGGGTTGGTGTTGCGGCGTGGCGGTGACCAGGGCGGTGCCGAATCTCCGCAGGCGGCCTCGGGCCAGTTGGTGATCGGGTTGTCGATGGACACGCTCAAGGAAGCGCGTTGGGCCAAGGACCGGGATGCTTTCGTAGCCCGCGCGAAGGAACTCGGCGCCGAGGTCAAGGTGTTGTCCGCCAACAGTGATGACACGCGTCAGGTAGCGGACGTGACCACGCTGATTACCGCTGGCGTCAAGTCGGTCGTCGTCGTGCCGCACGATGGCAAGGCGATGGCCAAAGGTGTTGAGTTGGCGCACGCAGCGGGCGTGCCCGTCGTGGCGTACGACCGTTTGATCATGGATAGCGACTTGGATCTGTACGTCACCTTCGACAACCGCAAGGTCGGTCAGCTGCAAGCACAGTACGTCCTCGACACGCTCAAGGATGCGCCCAAGCCACTCAAGATCGTGCGCATCTACGGCTCCAAGACGGACGCCAACGCGTTCTCGTTCAAGCAGGGTCAAGACGACGTGCTGCTGCCAGCGATCGCCGCAGGCAAGGTGGAAGTACTCCACGAGGACTGGGCCGACGACTGGAAGCCCGAGAACGCCAAGCGCATCATGAACGCTGCCATCACCAAACACGGCGCGGCGATTCAAGCCGTCGTCGCGTCCAACGACGGCACGGCCGGCGGCGCGATCCAAGCCATGAAGGAAGTCGGCACGATGGGTCAAGTTATCGTCACCGGGCAAGACGCCGAACTCGTCGCGGTCCAGCGCATCGTCGGTGGTGAACAGTCGATGAGCATTTACAAGCCGGTGCAAAATCTCGCGCGCCGCGCGGCGGAGGTCGCCGTCGCCCTCGCCAAGGGTAAGCCCGTGGTGGCGCAGGGCGAAAGCGACAATGGCAAGATCAAAGTGCCTTCAATCTTCCACGACGTGATCACGGTGACCAAGACCAACGTCGACTCGACGGTGATCGCCGACGGCTTCCACTCGCGCGAAGAAGTTTACGGCAAAGCTCCGTAAGGCGGCCATGACGAACGGTCAAGCTACGGCAGCCGCGGCAGCAAGCGCTGCCGCGCCCATCCTGCAGGCGGTTTCGCTCACCAAGCGGTTCGGCCCCGTCACGGCGCTGTCCAATGTCAACTTCTCTCTCGCACCCGGTGAAATCCACTCGTTGTGCGGAGAGAACGGCGCCGGCAAATCGACGCTGATCAAGACGCTCGGCGGCATGTATCCCGGCGGGAGTTACGAAGGCGAGCTCAAGGTCTGGGGGCAAGTTGCTCACTTCAAGTCGATGGCGGATGCCGAAGAGTCGGGCATCTGCGTCATTCACCAGGAGCTCGCCCTGGTCGGTGAGATGACGGTCGCCGAGAACATCTTTCTCGGTCGTGAGCCGACTCGTTTCGGCTTCATCGATCGCGATCGCATGTACACGGAGGCGCAAAAACTGCTGGATGGGTTTGGGATCCACATCGCGGCGAGCGCCCTCGTGTCCTCGCTGGGGGTCGGTCAGCAGCAGCTCGTCGAGATCGCCAAAGCGCTCTCCAAGAAGTCGCGGATCTTGATCCTCGACGAGCCGAGCGCCGCCCTCACGGAGAAAGAAGTCGCGATCTTGCTCGACATCGTCAAAGATTTACGGCGTCGTGACGTGTCGTGTGTTTACATTTCTCACAAGCTCGACGAGGTGTTCGCGATCTCCGACCGCATCACGGTGCTGCGCGACGGGTCCACGGTGTGCACCCTCGAGGCGCCGAAGACGGACGCCAAGACGGTGATCTCACACATGGTCGGGCGCCCCATTGGCGACTTGTTCCCGCGGCGCCGCGGCGAAGTGGGCGAGTCCAAGTTGCGGGTTCGCAACTTGAACGTCGCCAGGGAGAAGGGGGAAGCCGCCGCCCTTCACGACATCAACCTGGACGTGCACGCCGGGGAGGTGCTTGGCATCGGCGGTCTGATGGGCGCTGGTCGCAGCGAGCTGCTCATGCACCTGTTTGGCTTCTGGGGGCACCGTCTCACCGGTGAGGTGCACCTCGACGGCAAGCCCGGCCGCACCAACCCGATGGACAACATCGAGGCGGGCCTCGTGCTGGTGACCGAAGATCGGAAGCGGTACGGCCTCGTGCTCGACCAAACCGTCGGCTTCAACGTGACGTTGTCGGCGCTGTCCGACTTCTGCACGTTCGGTCGCATGAACACCGACGAAGAGGCGCGAGCCGGTCAGTCGTACATCAAGTCGCTGCGCATCAAGGTCCGTAACCTCGAGACGCGCGTCGGCACGCTGTCCGGCGGCAACCAGCAGAAGGTGGTGCTCGCCAAGGCGCTGCTCACCAAACCCAAAGTGGTGATGCTCGACGAGCCGACGCGCGGTATCGACGTGGGCGCCAAGATCGAGATCTATGAGCTCATCAACCAGCTGACGGCCGAGGGCTTGGCGGTGATTCTGGTCTCCAGCGAGTTGCCAGAGCTAATGGGGATGAGCGACCGCATCGTGATGCTCGCCGAAGGGCGAGTGGGCGGTGAGTTTACGACTGCCGAGGCGACCCAAGAGAAGCTGCTAGCAGCGGCCATGGGGCGTTCGGCGGGTAGCGCAGGGTCCGTGGTGCCCGCGTACATGACGCAAGGGAACGGCGCTTCGAGCGCCCAAGTTGAGGTTGAACAGTGACGAACACGACAACAGGCGTAATTGGAGAAGCAAAGGTGAGCGCAAACGTCGCTAACGCGCCGGAGTCGAGGGTGTCGACGCGTGACGTCTCGATGTTGCTCGCGTTGGTGCTGATCACCGCGTACTTCGGCGCCATGGACGGCGCGTTCGTGAGCGCGCGCAACCTGTCGCAGCTGGCGATTGAGTTGGCTGCCACCGCGGTCCTCGGCTTGGGCATGTTGCTCATCATCTTGCCGGGGCACATCGATCTCAGCGTCGGCAGCGGCGTGGGATTGGCGGGTGGCTTGGCCGCTGTGTTGATCGTCCAGCACGACGTCGGAGCCGTCGCGGCGCTGCTCATCACCACGGTGTTGTGCATCGGCGTGTACGCGCTGATGGGCACGATCATCGTCAAGGAGAAGGTGCCCGCCTTCATCATCACGCTGGGCGGTCTCTTGGTGTTCAAGGGCGTCCACTGGTTGGTGATTCAGAACAACACCATCCCGGTCGTGAAGGGCGGCGGCGAGAACATCTACTCGATTCTGACCACCTACTATCTCCCGCCGGCCGTGGGCACGGTGCTGTCGGTGGTGGTTTGCGGCGCGCTTGGTGCGGCCATGTACAGCAACGCCATGCGCCGCAAGAAGCAGGGCTTCGACGTCGACCTCGAGGCGACGTTTCTGCAGTGGTTCCTGTCGGTTCAGGTGGTCGCGTTGTTCGTGTTGGTGATGAACCAGTACCGTGGCGTGCCGCTATCGGCGATGGTGTTGGCCGTGACGGCGCTCGTCGTTCACGTGATCTGTCAGCAGCTCAAGCTCGGTCGTTACCTCTACGCGATCGGCGGCAACGAAGAGGCCGCCGTCGTCTCCGGTGTTCCGACCGACAAAGTCGTGATTGGCGCTTACGCGATCATGGGCATCGTCGTAGCGGTTGCAGGTTTCCTCCAGACCGCGTTTGCTGGCGCGTCTACTACGACGACGGGTCAACTCATGGAGCTGGACGCGATCGCCGCGTGCGTGATCGGTGGCACGAGTTTGAAGGGCGGGCGCGGAGACGTCGTCGGCGTGATGTTCGGCGCGTTGATCATGGCCACGTTGCTCAACGGCATGACGCTGCTCGCGTTCACTCCGGAGACGAAGTTTGTGGCTCGCGGTGTGGTGCTCGCGCTGGCGGTATGGATGGATGTCCGCCTCTCCCGGAAGTAACGCGGCGTTTTGCGGCGATACCGGCGCGATCTTGCGACCGGGCGTCCTCACGTACGGTCGTACGTTCCGGGCGACCCGGCCGCAAGCTCGCTTGGTCTCGCCGCAAACCGCCGCGTTACTTCGTGAGCGGAGGGCAGGGGGCGGCGGACGGCCGCTGCGCGGCGTCGCGGGGGAGCGAAGCGGCGGGTGGAGCTGGTGGACTTGCCGCTGCGCGGCGTCGCGGGGGAGCGAAGCGGCGGGTGGAGTTGGTGGACTTGCCGCTGCGCGGCGTCGCGGGGGAGCGAAGCGGAGGGTGGAGTTGGAGGACTTGCCGCTGCGCGGCGTCGCGGGGAGCGAAGCGGAGGGTGGAGTTGGTGGACTTGCCGCTGCGCGGCGTCGTAGGGGAGCGAAGCGGAGGGTGGAGTTGGTGGACTTGCCGCTGCGCGGCGTCGCGGGGGAGCGAAGCGGTGGGTGACGTGGGAGGACTTGCCGCTGCGCGGCGTCGCGGGGAGCGAAGCGGTGGGTGACGTGGGAGGACTTGCCGCTGTGCGGCGTCGCGGGGAGCGAAGCGGTGGGGTGGAGGGGTTTTATCGCCAGGGGAACGTGGTATGTGGGGAGGGTATGGATCATCGTCCGCGTCGCAACCGCCGTAGTTTGGCTCTCCGCAACTTGGTGCGGGAGACGAGCCTTTCCGCTCATGACTTGATTTTGCCGTTGTTCGTTCAGGAGGGGGTGAACAACGCGACGCCCATTGGTTCGATGCCGGGACACGCCAGGCTGAGTATCGACCTCCTCGTTGCAAAGGCGCGAGAGGCCCACGAACTCGGGGTGCAAGGGGTGGCGCTTTTTCCGAGCATCGCGGATGCGTTGAAGGACCAAAAGGCTACCGAGAGCACCAATCCTGAAGGGTTACTCCAACGTGCGGTACGGGCGCTCAAGGCCGAGTTGCCGCGGTTGTTGGTGATAACGGACGTCGCGATGGATCCTTATTCCAGCGACGGTCACGACGGCTTGGTGGTGGGTGATCGCATCGACAACGACAACACCCTACCCATCCTGGCGGCGATGGCGGTCAACCAGGCTCGCGCTGGGGCGGACATCGTGGCGCCCTCGGACATGATGGACGGTCGCGTGATGGCGATCCGCGAAGCGCTGGACGACGCTGGTTTCACGGAGGTGGGGATCTGTAGTTATTGCGTCAAGTACGCGTCAGCCTTTTACGGGCCGTTTCGCGAAGCACTGGATTCGACTCCGCGTGCTGGCGACAAAAAGACCTATCAGATGGACCCAGCCAACGTTCGAGAGGCGCTGCGTGAAGTCGAACTGGACGAGTCGGAGGGGGCTGACATCTTGATGGTCAAGCCTGGGCTTCCGTACCTGGATGTCGTGAGGTTCGTTCGCCAGAATAGCGCTCTCCCGGTCGCGGTTTATCACGTGAGCGGTGAGTTCGCGATGCTCAAGGCCGCAGCCGAAAAAGGCTGGCTCGATTATGATGCGTGTCTTTTGGAATCGTTGCTCGGATTCAAGCGGGCCGGTGCCGACATGATCTTCACTTACGCAGCGCTGGAAGCGGCTAGGTTGTTGCGCCAGCAAAAGGCTTGACCGCTGTTCATCGGGCGCGGCAATCCTCGCGGCGCGGGTCGGCTCGTCTGACGGGGTCGGCTCAGCGTCCCGCTGCCCCGCTGCGAGACACGAGCCCCGTGGGCCGCGCTCGTGCGTCGCGCGAAACAAACCGATATCCCCGGACGGTTATCGGCGACCGCTGCAATGCGCGGCGGAGGCCGGGTCAGGTGTAGGTTTTCCCCCAGGCCCCTGGGCGCATTTTCGGCGATTCGCCTCGCCAATTCCTAGCCTTGCGCCGGACTATGGCACACTATCGACAACGCGATGTCGCTCAAGATTGACAGGGACCATTCTCGATTTCGCCAGATCGTTCGCGGCAAGATCCGCAAAAATCTGCGCCAATACATTTCCCAGGGAGAAATCCTCGGTCGCAAGGGCAAAGACCTCGTGTCGATCCCCATCCCGCACATCGACATCCCGCGCTTCGTCTTCGGCAGCCAGCAAAAGGGCGGTGTTGGACAAGGTGAAGGCGAGGTGGGTGAAGGGTTATCGGACGGTCAAGGTCAAGACGGCTCCGGCAAAGGCGAGGCTGGGCAGGGCGAAGGTCAACACGCGCTCGAAGTCGAGGTCACGCTCAACGAGCTCGCGGACATCCTCGGTGAAGAGCTCGAGTTGCCGGCGATTCAAAACAAGGGCGAAAACCGCATTGCGGCAACCAAGGACCGCTACACGGGGATCCGCCGCGTGGGTCCCGAGTCACTGCGTCACTTCAAGCGCACGTATCGCGAGGCTCTCAAACGATCGATCGCAGCGGGCACCTACGACCCGCGCAATCCGATCGTCATCCCGCAACAGGACGACAAGCGTTTTCGCGCGTGGAAAGAGAGCAAAGAGCCGGTCGCCAATGCGGTCATCATCTACATGATGGACGTCTCCGGTTCGATGGGTGAGGAGCAGAAGGAAATCGTGCGCATCGAGAGCTTCTGGATCGACGCTTGGCTGCGCCGCCACTACGAAGGGCTCGAGAGCCGCTACATCATCCACGACGCGGTAGCGCGCGAGGTCGATCGCGACACGTTTTTCCACACCCGCGAGTCGGGTGGGACGATGATTTCGAGCGCCTACAGGCTCGCCGCACAGCTCATCGACAGCCACTACCCCTCCGAGCTGTGGAACATCTACCCGTTTCACTTCTCCGATGGCGACAACTGGTCGATGGACGACACGATGACGTGCATTTCCGTGCTCCGCGAGAGCATTCTGCCGCGAGTGAACATGTTTGCGTACGGACAAGTCGAGAGCCCGTATGGGTCGGGCCAGTTCATCAAAGATCTCCGTGAGCACCTCGGGGCGGACGATCGCGTAGTCACCAGCGAGATCGCGGACAAAGATGGTATCGTGAGCAGCATCAAGGATTTCCTTGGGAAGGGGCGTTGAGGCGTGGCGCAATTTGCAACCAAAACTCGGCTTCCACGTTATCTAGAGACCGAGCGCGCCAAGATCGAGGCCGTCGCGCGCGAGTACGGGCTCGACTTCTTCCCGACGGTGTTCGAGATCCTGCCTTACAACCAGATCAACGAAGTGGCCTCCTACGGCGGGTTCCCCACGCGGTACCCGCATTGGCGCTTCGGCATGGAGTACGAGCAGCTCGCCAAGAACACAGAATACGGGCTCAGCAAGATCTACGAGCTCGTCATCAACAACAACCCGGCTATCGCGTATCTGCTCGAGGGTAACAGCCTCACCGACCAGAAGCTGGTGATGTGTCACGTGTACGGACACGTGGACTTCTTCAAAAACAACTTCAGCTTCCGCGCCACGGATCTCGACGCCGCAGGACCAGTTGTCTCTCCAGGTGCGAGCGGGCCAGGCTACAGCCCAGACCGCAAGTGGATCGACAAGATGGCCAACCATGGCTCGGTGATCCGGCGTTTCATCGACCGCTTCGGCATCGACCGCGTGGAAGAGCTCGTGGACTCGTGTTTGTCGCTCGAGAACCTGATCGATCCGTGGTCGCCCTTCGTGGTTCGGTCGCGCCGCGACGAGCCGGAGGAGGAGGGCCCCACCGCCGTCGAGGTGCCGCGTCTCCGGGCCAAAGAGTACATGGAGGATTTCATCAATCCCGAGCAGTACATCGAAGAGCAGCGCCAAAAGATCGAGGAGAGCAACAAGAAGAAGCAAGGCAAGGTGCCTGCTGAGCGTGTTCAAGACGTGCTCGGCTTCTTGATTGAATACGCGCCGCTCGAGAAGTGGGAGCGCACGGTGCTCACCATCATCCGCGACGAGGCGTATTACTTCTTGCCGCAGATGCAGACCAAGATCATGAACGAGGGCTGGGCATCTTACTGGCACTCGCGCCTGATGACGGAGCGCGTCGCGGACGCGTCCGAGATCTTGGACTACGCCGACAACAACGCGGCGGTGATGGCCACCAGCGCCAAACGCCTCAATCCCTACAAGCTGGGCGTCGAGTTGTTCCGCAACATCGAGGAGCGGTGGGACAAAGGCCAGTTCGGCTCCGAGTGGGAGAACATCGACAACCTCGATCGCAAGGCGAGTTGGGATCGACGGCTCGGGCTCGGTCGTCAAAAGGTTTTCGAGGTGCGGTCGCTCTACAACGACGTCACCTTCATCGACGAGTTCCTGACGCCGGAGTTCGCGTTCGAGCAAAAGTTGTTCTCCTTCGAGTGGTCGCCGCGCAACGACCGCTACGAGATCGCGACGCGCGAGTTCAAGCAGGTGAAAGAGAAGTTGCTCTTCCAGCTCACCAACATGGGCAACCCGTACCTGTACGTCGAGAACGCCAACTACGGTAACCGCGGCGAGTTACTGCTCATCCACGAACACCGCGGCGTCGATCTGCGCGTCGACTACAGCAACGAGTGTCTCAAGGCGCTTTTCCGCCTGTGGAAGCGCCCCGTCGTGCTCCGCACGGAGAAGGAAAGTAAACCGTTCGTGTTGCGGTACGACGGCAAGGATCTCACCACCTCCGAAGGGGAAGTGTGACGAAATGGGGGTTGGGTTGGGCCCAGCCTCTCTCGTCCCAGTTCGGCTCCCTCCCACCGCGGCGCGCCAATTTCGCTCCCGTGCCCGGCGCGGCCGCTTCGCGGCCCCGCCAGGCAGCGGCACGCCTGTTCGAAGCCGCGACGCGGGTTATCGTCGTCGCGTCGTGGGTAAACGCGTGCGCGTCCACCCCTCCGGTCAACACCCCGGCGGCGGAGTCGTCCATGCTTGCGGCTGGAACGTCAACTTCAGCGCCTGATGCGGTCCTCACTACCGAACAGGGCACTAGGCCTAGTCCGACCGACGCAGCGGTTACGTCGGGCCCTGCCGGTACGGGGGCGCCCGTGGCGGGGGCCGCAGTCGCCCCCCTGCCGAGCACCAACGGCGACACCAACACGTCTCACCAAGCCGGCGCGCCGACGGGGCCGGTCGTGCCGACCGACCCCGAGCTGGCGCGCCTGCTCGCCCTCGGCGACGGCGCTTTGAAGCGCGAAGATTACGCGGGGGCGGCTCAGTCGTATCGGAAGGCGCGCCGGCATGCGCCAAGAAGCGCTCGAGCCATGGTCGGGTTGGTCGCGGCGCGTTTCGGCCAGCTCGGGTTACCCACGGAATACAAGGGAGCCGTCGGCAACCGCGACATCGGCGAGCTGCTCGAACTCCTGGACGTTGCCGCCGCCACTGAGCCGAACCTGGGTGCCGTTCACTTGCAGAGAGCACGTCTGTTGGTCGTGTTGGGCCAGGGCAAAGAGGCGCGCGTTTCTCTCGAGCGCGCCAAAGCGGCACTTCCCAATGACGCGGAGGTGTTCTCCTTGCTCGCCATCGTCGAACTCTCGGAGGGCAACGTGCCGAGCGCCTTGGAAGGCTTCGCACGAGCCTCGGAGCTCGATCCCAACAATTCGGAGCGGCTCTCCAACTGGGGCATGGCCCTGCTGATGCACGGCGACATCCAGGAATCGATCTCCGTCTTTCGACGCGCCGTGAGTTTGGCTCCGAACGACGCTCGCGCTCGCGGCGACCTGGGCACGGCGCTGCTCGCCATCAACGACGTCTCGCAGGCGATGCCCCAGCTCCAACGCGCGTGTGAACTTGCGCCCGGCAAGGCTACGTTCATGAACAACCTGGGTTACGCCTACCAGCTGCAGCGCGACTGGGTCACGGCACGACACTGGTACGACAAGGCGCTGGCCACCGACCCCAAGCTCGGCTCCGCCTGGATCAACTTGGGCACGCTACACGCGGCACAGGGCGACTACGACGCGGCCGAGAAGGCATTTCGCAAGGCGCTCGCACTGGACCCTCGAGATCCACGAGCGCTGGGGAACCTGGAAGACCTCGCCGAGTTACGCGGCTCGAGCAAGAAACGTCTGCGCTGACTGGCGTCGGGCAGGAGTAGCACGTCTCCTGGCCCGACCACCGTTACGTCGCGCTCCTTGCGGCTCACTGTGCCGGCGGCGGGGGAGGTGGAGGAGCCTCGACCGGCGGCGGTGGCGGTGGTTCGGGCGCCGCAGGCAGTGGTTGAATCATCTCGCCCTCGGGGACCACGGCGTTGCCGCGCGTGAAGCGACCACTGCTCTGGGTTCCACCACCGCCGCCGCCCCCTGAGCCGCGCCGGATGGTGAACGGTAACTCGGCGCGGTGCAGGCGTACCGGACGCGGCTTCGACGCGGCGAGTTTGCCGGTGAACACGTCCTCTTCAGCGCCGGGAGCCGTGGCGGGCAACACCGCGCTCACGTAGTAGAAGCCGGCGCGGGCGAAACTCTCGGTGGGGCACAACTCCAAGAGTTGCGTCGAGAACGAGACGGACTTGCCGGGTCCAATGGTCGTGAACGCCTGCCGGTCCGGAGCACGGAACTCCGCCGACAACGATTCGCATTCGTGCTCGCCGTCGGGGCCTTTGATCAAGAACGACACGAGGTCACGTCGGAAGTAAACGCGCTGCGGGGCGTCGGACTGATTCTCCAGCCGTACGGTGACTGAGACGTCGCGCGCGCTCGGTGCGTCGGAGCCGCTCGTGATCGAGAGCTTCAGCCCGGCGCGTGGCTCATCGCCTAGTGTGTGACGGTGATGTCTCACGCGCGCCTGCGCCCAGCCTTGGTATTCGCTCCGCAAAGCAAAGCCGTCGCCGACCAGGCGCTTGAGGCCTTTGTCCTCTCGGACCGGCTCGGGCTCGACAGCGGTCGCTTCGAACTCTTCCGCCGCGAGCTCGTTTGTCTCACTCGAGTCGCCCGCGGCTGGTGAGACGGGATCTTCGTCCGCGCCGTCTCCAGTCGCCGGCTCGGCATCGGCATCGGTCTCGGCCGCCGGAGGGCCCGGTGGCTGGCCGACGTAACTGGCCGCAAACGGCGCAACCTGCTCCAATCGCTCCTCGTAGCGACGCCCCCAAGACCAACGTGTCTGCGTCCTCTCCGGGAAGCCGTAAGACGGCGTCAGGAACGTGCCGGGCACGAGGATCGTTTGGTCGCCGGATTCGAAGCAGTACATCAACGGGTCGATGGTGAAGGTGTACTGTTCACCCGATGCCAGAGTGTGCTTGCGCGTGTGGTGTGGTTTGGGAAGGAGTGCGTCGGGCAATTTGCACGATACGGGTTTGGCTTTGCCAGGCACACGCGCCTCGAACGAGAGCAGACGCGGGTCGGCGGCGAGCTCGATCGTCGATGGCCCGCGGTTGACGAGCGTTACCTCCCACCGTTCATCCGGTCCCAGATCGACCACGCGCAGGCCGAGGTTGCGCTGCAATTGCTGCTCGAGCTCCGTATACTTGGGAGCCGGCAGTGGCGGCGCCGGCCTCCGAACCTTGGGCTTCTCGGGCGCCGCGTCGGCGGCCTTGACAGTCTCGGGTTTGCGCTCCACCGGTGGTTTGGGATCGAGGGATAGGTCGACCTTACCGCCCGGCTTGGTCGATTCCGGTGCCGCGTCCCGCTTGCGCTTGGGCTTGGTCGCCCCCTCGGCAGTGCGTTGCGTGGCCATCGTGCGTTTGGCCTTGGCCTTGGCCTTATCGCGGGTCGCTTTGTTGCGTCGCTGCTCGCGTAACCGTTTCATCGCCTTGGAGAACCGGTCCTTCGAGGGCTTGGCGCCAGGGGCTGCTGGCGGCGTCACACCAGGTTCACCAGCTGCAGTCGCCGTTTCGGCGGTCGACAACACCAAACTGGCAACCAACGCCACCGTTCCGGAGAACAAGAGCCTGGACCACACTCGTGCCACGCGAAGCATGCACGCACATCTAGCACAGCCGGTAACCGCGCCAAGCTTCATCGCGCGTTCGAAGTGGCTGTCCGGCGGGTTCGCGAGTAGAAGTCGGACCGTGGTGAACCTCTACCCCCTCGTCGACGTCGACGCGTGCTCCAAGGTTGGAATCGAACCGCTGCGCCTCGCGTTACACTGGGTTCACCTGGGGATCACGCGCCTGCAGGTGCGAGCGAAGTCGCTGGGTTCCGCCGACTACCTCGCGCTGCTGCGCGAGGTAGTCGACCGCGTACCCGATGGCGTGGAGGTATTTGCCAACGACCGTCCGGACCTCGCCGAACTCTCGGGATGTTGCGGTGTCCACGTCGGCCAGAGCGATTTGCCGGTTCGCGACGTTTTGCGAACCTTCCCAGGGTTGCGGGTGGGGGTTTCCACGCACGACCTTCGGCAACTGGACGCTGCGCTCGCCGAGCGTCCCACCTACGTCGCGTTCGGCCCCGTTTTTGCAACCGGTTCAAAGCAAAACCCGGAGCCGTGCGTCGGGACTGCCGGGCTCGCGACAGCTCACGTTCGTGCCAGCTCTGCCGGCGTTCCATTGGTGGCGATCGGTGGCATCACGGTCGACAACATCGCTCGTGTCTCCGCGCACTGCGAGTGGGCCGCCTTGATTTCGGCGTTGACGGCGTCCAACCTCGACGTCGTCAGCGAGGCCTACCACTGCCTCAGGGCTGCTTCGTCCGGCGTCGCGTCAGCGACGGCTCGACGGTGAAACAGGTCACGCGCCGCGCAGGGTGACCAGCAGCGATTCCACGACGAGTGACGGATTGACGTTCTGCTCGATCGCTCCCACCGCTTCGTTCAACTTTTCGAAGCAACGGGCGATTGAAGATCTGTGCGCGTCCGCCAGCTGCTCGTCCCGCACCCGCGTCGCCAGTCCAACGCCGTAGGCCGACAGCAGCGCGATAACCTCTTGCCGTCCCTTGGGCAGCTCCCGGGTCAACTCCAGGCCTGGCCCCAGGTTGGGCGCGTCGAGCGCCCGGTCGAACGCCTCTATCCAACGGCGATTACGCTCGGCGGTTTCGTTGTCCGCGAGCTGGAGCGCACGCTCCACGCTGCCTTCGGCCTGCGCGGCGAAGTTCGCATTCAACCCGTGAGACGCCAGAAGTTGCTCGACGACGCCATCGGGCAAGGAGCCAAACCGTACGGCCAAGGTTCTCGAGCGCAGCGTGTCGAGCAAACGATGAGGACGCGACGTGTGAAGCACGAACCTCACCTGAGGGCCTGGCTCTTCGAGCGTCTTGAGCAGGGCGTTGGCTGCCGAGACCGTCAGCTCCTCGGCGTCTTCGATGAACACCACCAGGAACCTTCCCTCGTGGGCGCCATACCCTGCGCGGCCCAAGACGACCTTGCGGATCTGTTCGACACTGATCCCCGTCGCCTCCTTCGAGCTCAGGTACGGCGGGGGATACAAACCTCGTCGAACCCAGACGAAGTCGGGGTGCAGCGGTACTTCGGGGGCCTCGTGCGCCAACGTCGCCGCGCGTTTACAGGCAACGCAGCGTCCACAACCTTCGCCATCCGCGGGTTCGGTACACAGCAGGGACTGGGCGTAGGCGATCGCGGCGCGCTTCTTGCCCACTCCCGCAGGACCTTCGAAACGGTACGCATGGTGCACTCGTCCACTGGCGAGCGCGCGGCGGAGCGTCTGCACAGCCGCTGGTTGACCGAGAATAGAGGAGAAGACACCCGAGCTAGTCACGCGCACCTCGAAGGATCGGACTGAAGTCGTCGTCGAACTCGAGCCCCCAACGAACACGGCCACCGCCAATACGCATCGCGCTTGGGGTGGCCGTAGTTGGTTTCACACTAGGCCCGGAGGATGGCTCGATTCAGCCGTGGGGCATCTCGTGCACCGGATGGTGCGGATGCGACATCGGCGGGTGGGGTGCGGCCGGTGCCTGGGGGGCCTGGGCCGAGTAGCCTTGCGGATAGCCCGACACGGCGTGGCCGGGATGAGAAGAGGGCTGAGCCGCCGACGGCGGGGGAGCCGAGTTGTGCTGCTGTGAGCTGTCGAGATTCTGGAGACCCGCAAGCAACAACGAAACGAAGATCTGAAACGCCTCTTGGGACTTGGCCGAGTCGCCCTCGACGTATTCGCTGACCGTCAGCCCGTTGAGCACGCTGAGCACGAGGGTGCACAGCGACTCGCGGATCCGCGATGGATCGGCGCCCAACATGTCTGCGATGCTTTGGGCGACCAAACGGCGCTTCTCTTTCTGCAGGGAAGCGGCACGACGCTTGAGCTCTTCGTCGTTGCGCGAGGCGCTCCACACTTCGATGTTGAGACCTACGTTGCCGTCGCCGGCGGCCTCCCACAGCGCGTAGATGCCGCGTGCGGAGCGCTCTCCGGGTTCGGAGCGCACGGCCTCCCGAACGCGCTCCAGGTACTTGTGGTAGGTGTAGCTCTGCACCTCGTGGATCAGCGCAGCTTTGCTCGCGAAGTAGTAGTGGACGATGCTCTTGCGAAGCCCGAGTTCCTTCCCGATCTCGGCGAGCGTCGTGGCGCTGAAACCCTTGCGCGAGAAGCACTTGGCAGCCGCTTCGAGGATCGCGGCGACGCGCGGGTTGTTCCAGTCTACGGTGCGCGGCGTGGAGTCCACGTCGTCAGCGCGGTGTTCCGGGTGGTAGGGCTGGGGTACAGCGAGCTCTTGATGCGTTGTCATAAAGTCGTCTCGGGTCAGTCGACCGGTGGGGCGCAGCCTCCCGCACAGTAAGCTGCTCGTCAAGTCAGTAACGGCCGGCCGGTGCCAATGTCGGCTGGGCCTCATACAACCAATGTTTAGCGAAAACCAAGACCCTTTGAAAGAGAATCCCGGCCCGCTGACCAGAAATTCTTCTATTGAAATCCAGGCATGCCTAACTTGGTGGTCCAACCGGGCAGACCAAACTGTCCCGGCTCCCTCGACTCCGTGATCTTCGGCTCTTCATGGCCGTTGGGCAACACCGTAACCACCAGCAACTCGTCAGCGGTGTATTCGGGCGCCGGGGTGTCCTTCGGAGCGTTGGGTGCAGACTTTTCCCCCGTTCCCAGGAGCACCACCTGTTGCGTCGGCGGGTAGATGACGTCCCGCTTCTCACGCACGGCGTGGGCACCCTCCCGGAGCACTCGGTACATTCGCATTTTGAAGCCAGGTACCCCGCGTTGCACGAGCACGCGCTTGCCGCGTTCCAGCCGGTCGTCGGGGCGCTCGACTTGTTCGAACGGGATCGCGCTCAGGATCCGGCGGATCAAAGTCACCGTCTTGCCCGTGTCCGCGCCCAGGATTTCGGCTCTCACCACTCCGTCTTTCACGGTCTGGTGCAGCACCACGGGAGTGTCGAACGGATTGCGGAACCTGAAGGTGATACCGGGATACACGACCGTCGCGTCGAGTCCGAGTTTGATGTAGCTGCTCGGTCGCGTGTGAGCGTAGCGTTCCACGACGTCGAGCCCGGCGAAGAAGGCGGCGGCGTGGAGCGTGCCCGAGATTTGACATGTCCCACCACCGATGCCGTCGACCAGTTCGCCCTGTGCGATCACGGCCGCGACTTTGTAACCGTTGGCTTCGTCACGCGGTCCGACGACACGATTGAAGTCGAACTCCTCGCCGGGTAGCAACACGGTGCCGTCCAGTTTGGACGCGGCCAGACGCAAGTTGAAGGTGCGCTCGCGCGCCTTCTCGGAGCGATCATAAGGTGTTTCGAAGGCGGCGATCACGTGGTCGAACCGCACGTTCTGGAGTTGGTCGGTGGTGCGTTTGGGAGCCACGGTCTCGAACACGACTTCGGCGCTCGACTGGCCGCGCTCGAGCGCCCGGGTCACGGCGACTACCGTCGCGTCCACGTCCATGAGCAGCCCCGGCTTGCTGGGCAAGATCCGCTTGTTCTCGAGATCCAGGCGTGCGTCGACGGCGGGGCGGTCGTATTCGTCCTTCGTCGGCAACAGCAAGCGCTGCAACGTGGAGCCGTCCAAAGTGAACGGAATTGGGAGCTCGATGGGGGTCGCCGCCGTTGCGCCGTTGCGTTGTCGCCAGCGCGACAGGGGACTGGTCGGGTCGACCACGTCGCGCAGTGTCTGGGCCAATCGCGCCTTGTCGATCTGCACGCCCAGTTCTGCGTAACCCACGCGCTGAACGTCACCTTCCGGCAGCTTGAGTTCGAACAGCTCCCGAGTGCGGAGGCGCAGCCGCTCCAGCGCGCGGGTGGGTGCCTTGGGGTCGAGTTCGAGCGGTTCGCCCAGCAGTCGCACTATGGGCAGCCCCGCCTGGCCTTGGCTCGGATGGGCGGTTTGCCTCAATAACAACCATGCCGAGAGCGCCCCGCAAACCGCGGCGAGCACGATCCAGAGCCACGAAGACGCGGTCCAACGCGAGATGCGGGGGGGGCTTGGTTCGGGCGGGGTTTGCATGAGCAAAGCTCGTGTTATGGGAGTAGTGGGTTATGGTCGATTCGGGTCGCGCGTTCTCGACGGAAGTGGACGCAAAACTGGCAGAGAAGTTGGAAGGGTTGCCGACGCGGCCCGGGGTATACCTATTCAAAGGTGTCGATGGCCAGGTGTTGTACGTCGGAAAAGCCAAGAGCCTGCGGTCGCGGGTCAGGAGCTACTTTCAGGCGGGAAACAGCGACGAGCGCATCTTTCTTCCCCGCTTGGTGGGCGAGACCCGTGACCTCGAGACCATCGTCGTCAGCTCCGAAAAAGAAGCGGCGATCCTCGAAAACAGCCTGATCAAGGAGAAGCAGCCCAAATACAACGTCAAGCTGCGCGACGACAAGGAGTTCCTGACGCTGCGGCTCGATCCTGCTCGAACGTGGCCGCGGTTGGAGCTAGTGAGGCGGCCCGCCCCCGACAAGGCCCGCTACTTCGGGCCGTATTCGTCGGCTACCTCGGCGCGCCGTACACTGCATCTAGTGAACAAGCACTTCCAGCTGCGCACTTGTAGCGACCGCGAGCTGCACACGCGCTCGCGGCCTTGTTTGCAGTATCAGATCAAGCGCTGCGCTGGACCCTGCGTCTACGAAGTGGATCAGCAGTGGTACTCCGAGCAGGTGACGCGCGTGAGTTGGTTCTTGGAGGGCCGACACGACGAGCTCACGAAGCAGCTCGAGCAGCGGATGGCAGAACACAGCCGGGCGTTGCAGTTCGAACAGGCGGCCACGTGCCGTGATCAGCTGCAAGCGGTGCAAAATCTCCGCGCCGAACAACGGGTGGTCGCCGTCAGTGACAGCGACCAAGACGTGCTCGGGATCTACAGGGAGGGGGACCTGGTCGAGCTCAGTCTGCTGTGCGTGCGCGGCGGTCGCGTCGTTTCCGTGGCGAGCTTCTCCGCACCGCGCGTCGAGGCCGACGACCAGGAGCTAGTGGCCGCGTTCTTGCGCGAACAATACTCCGGTGAGACACACGCCGTCGCTCCAGACGAAATCCTGGTTCCCGTCGAGCCGGAGGGAGTGGAAGGCGTCGCCGAATGGCTGTCCGAGTCCCGCGCCAGCACCAAAAAGGTGCGCATCTTGGCGCCGGAACGTGGACCAAAGCGCAAGTTGATCGACCTCGCGCGCGAGAACGCCGAACACGCTTTCCGAGAGAAGCAACGCGCCGACCAGGACATGCAGGCTCGGCTCGAACGCCTGCAATTGCGGTTGCGTCTCCCGACGGTGCCGCGTCGGATCGAATGCCTCGACATCTCGCACCTCGGGGGGCAAGACGCTTATGGGGCTTTGGTCGTCGTCGAAAACGGCAAACCGAAGCCAAGAGACTACAAGGCATTCCGCGTTCACCCGGAAACGCCGGGGGACGACTACGCCGCCATCCTCGAGGTGCTCAAGCGGCGCTTTGCGCGAGGTCAGAAGGCGAACAAGGGCGACATCTGGGAACTGCCCGACCTGCTGCTCGTCGACGGTGGGCGTCAACAACTCGCACAGGCGGAGGCTGCCGCCACTGAACTTGGCTTGCTTTCCCTGCCTCTCGCGGGTTTGGCCAAGGAACGCGAGCTTGCGAGCGGGCACGTGCTCGACCGCGTTTACCTTCCGGGACAAAAGAACCCCGTGCCGCTGCGCTCCAACAGTCCGGAGTTGTTTCTGTTGGCGCTCGCGCGCGACGAAGCCCACCGCTTCTCGAACTATCGCCGCGAACGAGCCGGGCTCCGGCGCCGACTCACGTCGACTCTCGACGCCGTCCACGGCATCGGGGCCAAGTCGCGCACCGCTCTGCTCCGGCATTTTGCCGACGTCGACCACGTGTTTGCCGCGACCGACGAGGAGCTGCTCGCGGTCAAAGGCATCAACCGGCGGCACGTCACGGCGTTGCGGCAGTACCTCGCCGACCGTGCCGCGTCCGATGTCGGCGCGTCCCTAGACGAGGACGTCGGCGACATCCTGCCCGATGCCGAGTTCGTCGACGAGCAGCCGCTCCTTGCGGATCCGTCCTTCGCGGCTGAGCCCGAGTTGACAACTGTGTTGCCGTTGGCGGATGATGGTGACAACTAAGTTGCCGACCCCGCGCTATAAGTGGTTGAATTCACTCGATTGCAGACTGGGCACGCTTGGTGCACTAGTTGACCTCGGACAAACCCGACTCGCGCCTGGGTCCCGCCAACACAGCTCTCCTATCATCAAAAGTATTTCATGACGCCACATCCGGAGTCGAGGCGCGGCAACCCGACGAAATTGCAAGTTCTTTATCCACTTCGCCGGAACACGACTCGATTGACTTCCATCGTGCCGAAAACCTAGCGTGCCCGGCCAATACCTTCTCAGCTCGCCTGTCCACGGCGCAGCACCGACCAAATTTCCACGAATACCGGCCCATCCACAGGAGCATCTATGAAACGAACCCCCTCTACTTGGCTCGACCGCCTCAATCCGGCGAAGAGCAAAGTTGCGGCGATCACCACGGCAGTGGGCATCGCAGCGACTCTTTCTGGCTGTTTGGAGCGGCCACTTGGCACCGCCGCACCGCGGACCACCAACATCATCGTCGACTTGCTGGCGCAGAACGTCGTGGACAAGGTCGACATGTTGTTCGTCATCGACAACTCGATGTCGATGGCCGACAAGCAAGCCATCTTGGCCGAGGCCGTCCCCGACTTGGTGAGCCGCTTCGTCAAGCCCGTGTGCTTGAACGCGGAGGGTCAAGAAGCCCCGTCCGGCGCCAACGGAGACTGCCCGGCGAACTTCAGCCCGGAGTTCACCCCAATCAACGACATCCACATCGGCGTGATCACGTCGAGTTTGGGTGGCTTCGGCTCTCAGAGCGACTGCGTGCCGGACGGCGTGCACCCGTATTACGTGCAGAAGTACGATATGGCTCACCTCATCGGCAGCCTCGCCGAAGGGGCCGACGTGCCTGGTCCCTCCGCCGTGCGCCGCACCGCCATGGTCAACGCGGGTGGGGATTTCTTGACGTGGAGCGGCGGCGGTGACGCCGAACTCCAGACTCTGGCCACCAACTTCGCCAATCAGGTAAGGGGTGCCGGTGAACAGGGCTGTGGCTGGGAGGCCACCATGGAGGCGTGGGTCCACTTCCTCGTCGACCCGCAGCCCTTCACGTCCATCGTGCGTCAGCCGTGCAACGGCAGCGATACGTCGAACTCGTGTGCTGGCCCAGCCCGCGGCGCAGACATGGCGCCTCTGGTCGACAACGTGATCCTGCAGCAGCGCGAGGCGTTCCTGCGCATGGATTCGTTGTTGGCCGTGATCATGCTCACTGACGAAAACGACTGCTCGTTCAAGTTGTCCGGTCAGCAGTGGCTGGTTTCGGACACCGGCGCGAGCGAAACGGGCACCTTCCGTGGCAGCGCCCAGTGCGCCTCCAACCCCGACGACCCGTGTTGCCAGTCGTGCGGTAAGAGCGTGAACGCAGGTTGCCCGGCGATTGACGTCGATGGCAAATCACGCGCGCAAGGGTGCGAAAGCTTGACCTACCCGCTCGCCAACCCCGGTTTTGCCGCCGATTCGGACGACCAGGGCAACCTGCGTTGCTTCAAGCAGAAACAACGCTTCGGTGCCGACTTCTTGCTCCCGGTCGAGCGTTATTCCAACGCGCTCAACCAGTCGCAAATTTGTCCAACCAGCGAGACGCTGGTTGGCTGCGACAACCCCGTGCCGAACCCCGTGTTCAGCCGTGGCGGCGAGACGCGCGCCAAAACGTTGGTGTTCTTTGGCGGCATCCTCGGCGTCCCGTGGCAGACGCTGGCCGTCGACCCGGCGGCACCGGTGCTCAAGTACAAGAAGGCCAAGTCGGACATTCCCGATGAGGTCCTCGATTGGGACAAGTTGCTCGGTTTGACTCCCGCCAGTGGCGTTCGTCCGCTTTATCCCACTCTGGACGGCACGATCGACCCGCACATGTTCGAGTCGATTCAACCGCGCGCCGGCATTCCCGGACCCGAATCCCCGTTCATGGCGGACCCCGCCAACGGTCACGACTGGAACATCATCGATCAGTCGGACCTGCAATACGCGTGCATCTTCCCGAAGCCCGCAATCGAATGTCCCACCGAGCAGGAAGTGCGCGAGGACGACACCGCCGACCCCACCACTCCCATCCCCAACTGCGACTGCACGTATTACGGGCCCGGTCTGGGTGACGGCGGTGACTACAACTCGCCGCTTTGCCAAGGCCAAGGGGGCTACAGCATGACGCAGGCATTCGGTAAGGCGTACCCTGGCGTCCGGGAACTCCAGGCTCTCGAAAAGTTCGCTCAGGATAACCCGACGCAAAACGCGATCGTGGCATCGATTTGCCCGAAGGAGTCCGATCCCGCCGACAAGAATACGAAGAAGGACTGGGGCTATCGTCCGGCGGTGGCAACCATCGTCGAGCGTCTGAAGGAGCAGCTCCAAGAGCCGTGTCTGCCTCGTCCCTTGGCGACCAAGGAAGACGGCGGCGCTGCTTGCGTGATCATCGAAGCAACCACCGACGAACAAGGCTGCCAGATCGGTGAGCAATTCGCTCGCTCGGAAGTGTCTCCTTCAATCAAGCCCCTCGTATACCAGGCGCTCGAGACCAAGGAACTCTGCGAGGGCAATGAATGCCAGCAATACAAGCTGTGCGAGATCCCCCAGATCCGCCGTGCCGACCCGGGGTACAACTCTTGTATCTCCGGTGGCTCTGGCGCAGACGGCTGGTGTTACCTGGACTTGGCCGCCTTGTCCGAAGCTGAGCGAATGGACCCGGCCATCCAGAGTGCTCTCGCGAAGTGCCCGGATACCGCCAAACGCAAGCTGCGTTTCGCGGGTGACGGCGCAGCCAAGACCGCGAGCTCACTCACGTTCTTCGCGTGTTCGGGTTCGGTGTACGACGCCGAGATGTAAAGAACCTCGCGTCTGAGGCAAACGAGCCGGCGTGGTCACCATGCCGGCTCGTTTACTTTTGTGCGGTGGAGGGACGGATTTGGAGCCGTTCGGGGGGAGCGTGACCACGCGAGCGCCAGCGGTTACAGCGGGGTTTCCAGCAGGTGCGGCTACGCTTGACGGCTGGGAGCGCGCGACGCACGATGGGGCGCTCCATGGAACCCGACAAGACGATCCTCGTCATCGACGATGAGCCGCACATCGTTTTGGGGATAACGGATGCCCTCGAGTTCGAAGGTTTCCGAGTGCTGACGGCGGATACCGGCAAGAGCGGCATCCACACGGCCCGTGAGGGCAAGCCAGATGCCGTGATCTTGGATTTGATGCTGCCCGACGTGAACGGCTACCAGGTCTGCCAAGAGATCCGGCGCTTCAATCCCCAGGTGCCGATAATCATGCTCACCGCTCGGAGCCAAGAGGCGGACAAGATCCGCGGGCTCGACGCTGGCGCGGACGACTACGTTACGAAGCCGTTCGGCGTTGGAGAGCTCGTTGCACGGCTCCGCGCGGCGTTTCGGCGGATGGACGTGCGGCCCGCCGCACAAGTCTTCGAGATCGGCGACATGGTCGTCAACCTGAGTTCGCACACGGTGGAGGGCCGAGGTAAACGTGAAGCGCTCAGCGTCTACGAGGTCGAGCTGTTGCGCTTCCTGCACGAACGGCGGGGCCACGCCGTGAGCCGCGATGAGATCCTCGACCGCGTGTGGGGTCAGGACAGTAGTCCCACCAATCGCACCATCGACAACTTCATTGTCAAGTTGCGGCGCAAGATCGAGCCCCGACCCGACGCGCCCGAGTACATCGTCACGGTGTACGGGTTGGGGTACAAGTTGGTGGTGTGAGCAATCTCGCGTTCACCCGTTGCGCGAGCGGCGGTCGCCCGAAGATTTGTCAATTGGCGGTCATCACTCGCGGCTTACCGCGAGGTGTAGGGGATGTGTCGAATCCCGAGGCGGTCGCTGGTTCGAGCCAGCGAAGAAGACCTCAGTCGAGGGCGCCCCAAGCTACGAGCGCGTCACCACTCGTGCCGAGCGGCGCGCCCTTCGGGCAATCGCTGCCCGCGCGTATCTCGGGCGCCAATGCCGTGAGGCCAGTGATGTCCACTTTGCGCGTCGCGTCGTTGCTCTCGGCGACCGTGACGAGCCAGGTCCCGTCCTCTGACTGATTGGCTCTGGTTATCACGGGGCTCGCGAATGAAGCGCCGCAGCGGACCTCGCTTCCGACGCGTGTCCTAATGAACAATGCACGGCCTGCGGGCGAATTGACGCTGCGTAGACTCGGCGGCACGGGCGCGTCGCTCCAGGCCACGAAAAACGCGGAGACCAGTCCGTCCGCGCCGACCCAATCCACCGTCGGGAGGGTACGGGTAGCTCCAGGAGGGCGTGTCAGAGGTAAGCACACGCCGTTGTCCTCCAACGTAAAATCGGGACAACGTGCCTCGGCCGTCGCGACGACGGCAGGTGGTGGGCTAACGAGCACCACCCCCTGACGGTGACGAAGCGAGGCGACCGTCAGGGTCGCAATTGCGCCGAGGAGCGCGAGGGCCCAAACGATGCCTTTCATCCGCTTCGGGGTAGCGTCGCGACACGCCGATGCCAAGCCCAATCGCGACTCGCCGCGGTTCTGCCGCACCACGGCTACGGCGCGGTGGGCGGGAGCCGCCAATCGCCCTGCAGGGGCTGGGCCCAACCCAAATTGCCACTGGCTGCACAAAATCGGTGAGTCGCCGTCCCGGTCGAGGCGACCCTCGATTGCGCGGAGGGCGGTCCCTTGGTAGCTGAGGGCGACGTGTCTTCAGATGTTCTGACCGCCGCCGAAGTTGCCGTTCTCGAGACGTTCGTGGTGCCGCGATATCTGTCGGCGTTTGGTGCAGTCGCCCTGGACATGATGTTGGTCGGGGAGGGGGCCTCGGTGGTGCACCTCGGATGTCGCACGGGCTACCCGGACCAACTGCTGCTCAACAAGAGCCCCAACTGCCGCGTCGTTGGCGTCGATACGTCGCCGACGGCCATCGAGCTCGCGCGCAACAAAGCCGCCACCATTGGTGGTCGAGGGATAACATATCTGCTGTCGCAAGGGTATCCGACGACGCTGCCGAGCGCGTCCTTCTCTCACGCATTGGCGCTACACCCGCCGGGCGGGAAGAGTGAACGCGCCGCTTTGTTCGGTGAGATGGCGCGCCTGGTTTACAGCGGCGGGCAAGCGCTGGTGTCGATGCCGCTGCGCGGTTCCTATCAGGAGCTGGGCGATCTGTTCCGAGAGTATTGCCTGAAATACGACGAAACCGAGTTCGCCGAAGCGGTGGAGCTCGCCATGAACGGCCGCCCGACGATCGAAGAGTTCTCGGAGGAGCTCGAGAAAGCCGGCCTCGCCGACATCGACATCGAGGTGGTCTCCACGGAGTTGTCTTTCACCGGGGGCCGCGCCTTCATCGAAGACCCGACCACGCGCTTGCTCATCATCCCCGAGCTCGACCAAGCGTTGGCCGCGTTCGACCTGAGCTCACCGCTCACCTACGTCTGCGATGCGGTAGACGCCTATTGGGCTCAGCAGACCTTCGATCTGAGCGTCAAGATCGGTTGCGCGAGCGCGCGCCGGCGTTGAAGAGGCCCGTGTGAACTTCGAACGTTTTGCAGGCATTCGAGCGCGGCTGGCGTTTGCCATCGTACTCACGGCGGCCATTCCCGTGGCCGCTGCGGTGGTGCTCGCGCGGAGTCTGGTCCAACAAACTACAGAACGCTCGTACGTTCCGGAGCTGCAGATGCACCTCGACCGCGCCTTGCAGGCCTACGGCGAGTTGGCCAAGCAAACCAAACGAGCCATGCGTTTGCAGGCAGGCGTAGTCGCCAAGAGTGAGCAGGTGGCGGCGCTCGACGTCTAGGCGTCAAAGGCTGCGCAGGAGGCTGCGCTCGGCGCGGTTCTCGAACGTTTTCCCGACGTGGA
>CBINDO010000061.1:0-32546 GCA_966249405.1 uncultured bacterium
TCGGCCTCGACGATGCTCAAGACCGAGTTCGTCGATGCGCGACACCACGCTCTCAGGTCGGTGGGGAACTCGGCGTCATCGACGATGATCTCGAGTACCGCTGGCTGTTTACCGAACGCGCGCGCGGCTTTGGACAACTCGAGGATCGGCGCCGGACATTGCATGCCGCGGCAGTCGAGGGTCTGTGAGGGTTGTAGCTCGAGCGTGGGATTGTGTTGAATGGCGTGCATCTTGTTGGTTTTCTTTCGGTTAAGCGGTCTTTCGCTCGAAACACTGTTGCAGTCGCTCGACGTCGACATGAGCGTCGGCTACGGCGAGTCGGAGTCCATCGTATTGAATGCGGGTGACGCGTATGCGTTCGACCATGCCCTCGACGACGTTGGCGAGCTGCTCGGGGCGGTCGCTGATGCACTCGTGAGCGTCGAGGCCCGTCGCGTTCACGGTCGCCGAGAGCAGGTCGACGTTGTTGTGCGTCGACACGAGGACGCGCGCCGTCTCACCCCGGGCGCTGAGTTGGCGGAGCAAAGGTTCGTCAACGAGCGCGTGAAGGTCGCCGAACACGACCACCCACGGCAGCTCTGCGTCGGCTATCTGTCCTTGACGTCGTTCGCGTTCATTTCCGTCCAACACCTGAACGTCGAACTTGTCGCGCAGCAGCGTCACCACGTCTCTCACCTGCGGCGTATCCAGCCCCGGATCGCCCGAGAAGAACCAGATGCGCGGCCTGGTCGTCGAGAGCAACGCCGGTTTGCCTCTAGCCACCGTCATCGACTGAAGCGACTCCGGCAAGCTCAGGTCCGAGCGCGGACGAGTCATGTCCACCGTGTCCACCGTCTCGGCGGGACCGTGCAGCTCCGTCGTCTCGGCGACTCCGAACGTGCACAGTTCGTCGACGTCCACCGCCAAGAGCACCGTCGCCATGTCTTGCGCGGTCTCGAACCGAGCTCTCGGCTCTGGAGCTAACGCTTTAGCGACGATCCTACTCAGGTCCGGATGACTGGGCACCACCTCAGCCACCTGCCTCACGAGGCGGCCGCTGCCATCCCACTGCGGGTACTCGCCGGTGATGGTCTCGAAGAGCACGCAGCCCAATGAGAAGATATCCGACTGCACCCGCGGTTGAGCGCCGTCACGAACCTCGGGCGCCGTGTATGGCCGGTGCGCAAACGCACGGTTCATCACACCCGAAGCCGGCGGCGCGGCGGACCTGGAGTCACGGAAGTTGACGAGCACGAATCGCTCACACGCGGCAGTGTATTCATCCGCGACGATGACGTTGTCTGGACTGATCGCGCCGTGGACGATACCGTGTCCATGCGCCTCCTGGAGGGCTGACAACAGCTGCAAGGTCATCCTCGTGGCGAGGGCGGGCTGCAAGCGTCGGCACACGCGCAGTGTCTGCGCCAGGTTGTCACCGGTGACGAGCTCCTCGACGACGTAGCTCCTCGGGTACGCCCCATCGAGCTCGCCTTTGGCATACACCGTCGGCACATAGGGTGAGTTCAGCAGCGCCAGGTTTACATCGGACCCGGCTTCCAGAGAGACCAACCGCAGGGCTGCCCGGTAGCCCAATATTGCGTGCTCCACCAGGAATTGGGCCGAATGCGGTGATTGAGCCAGGGCTTGTTTCACCACAAAACGTCCAACTGTGTCGCCGACCGCTAGCCCCCGGTCAGCCAGCGACATTTTTGGAGAAGCTGTCATCCCTTCCTTAAGCGACCCAAACCGCCCCGAATTGAGCAAAATCCAATACGCCACACCGACCCGTTCCTGTTCGTTACACTTCGGAGCGTGAACCACGGCGAATTGCGCGTGTTCATTTTGGTGCACTACGCTCGATCTCGAGACCCACTGTGCGACGCGTGCATACCCGGATGCTCGAACCCCGCGCACGCGGTTCAGTCCCTGGGCGCCAACAGCGAAGCGGTCGCGAGCGAAGTTCTGAGCCCCTTGCCGCGCTGTTCGGGCGTAAAGCTCGCTCACCGGGCGCGACCAAAACAACGAACAAGCAACCCACTGTTCGGCAACCTCCCACTCGCGAGAACGCACGCACTGCGGCTTCATTTGGCAGCCACCTGCGGGGCACGTCCGCCTATAGACCCCCGCGACACCACACGACCCGCTGGTCGCTCCTGAACCCACGGTTCGGCTGTGTTGACCTTACCGCGATTGCCGCCGCCCCACGTGTGAGGGCGTTCGAATCGCTACTTGTACGGCAAACTATCAACCGGTGGGACTGCCACATTGCAGGGTTCGGTTCTACTGAGCCGAACTCTGGGGCTAGGTCGAGACCGCCTGCGGAACCAGGTGCCTGCGGTCGTTCGCTGACATTTACCTCCCCGCAGCCTCTCGTCACTGCCAAAATTAGGTTGCATGCAACCTATATCGGCCCTAACCAATCTACATGACGGCACCGAACGTGCTCGCGCTGGACGCGCAGGTGTGCTTCCCGCTGTACGCGGCAAGCAACTTGATCCAGCGCCTCTACCGCCCCCTCCTGAAGCCGCTTGGCCTCACCTACGCTCAATACATCGTGATGCTCGTCTTGTGGGAACAGGACGGCATCACGGTGCGTGACCTCGAGGTACGTGTCTTGCTCGACAGCGGAACGATTTCCCCGCTGCTACGCCGCCTCGAGAAAAGCGGGCTGATCAGCAGACGTCAGTCCGAACACGACGGGCGCGTCACGGTGCTAGCCTTGACGAACAAAGGGCGTCGACTACGCGAACGCGCCGTTAGCGTGCCCCAAGCGCTCGTTTGCCGCATGTTGGGCGGGCGCAAACCCGACGCGGCAACGAGTGTACGCATCGCCACTCTGCGGTCACAACTCGAGAACCTCGTGACGAGTCTCGACAGCGCAGTTCGAGAACCAGCAACCCAAAGGAGGTCCGCGTGAACCTGTACGACATCGAAGTAACGACCCTCTCCGGCCAAAGGACGAAGCTGTCCACGTATGCCGGAAAAACACTGCTCATCGTCAACACCGCGACCGGCTGCGGGCTGGCTCCTCAGTTCGCTGGCCTCGAGCAGCTGCACCGTCGCTTCGAGAAGCGAGGATTCGCGGTGCTCGGATTTCCGTGCAACCAGTTCGCTGGCCAAGAGCCGCTGAGCGCCGAGGCCATCGAGCAGGTGTGTCAGGTCAAGTACGATGTCACGTTCCCGCTGTTCGCCAAACTGGACGTCAACGGGCCCAACGCCCATCCACTTTACCAACACCTCAAGCGAGCGGCGCCTGGTGTAGCCGGGACAGAGTCAATCAAGTGGAACTTCACCAAGTTCCTGGTCGACGGGCGCGGCGAAGTGGTTGCGAGGTTCGCGCCCTCCGAAGAACCCGAGTCACTTGTCTCACGCATCGAGACGCTGCTCGAAGGAAGAACTCTAGTTCGACCGACACATTCCTCTTGGATGTTGCGCCCGGCGCCCACAGTCGGCGTCGCAGCGACGCTCGCACGCTTTGGCTTGGGGCTCGCACTATTGGTGGCGGGCACCGGTCACCTCACGTTCCAACGCACCGAGTTCTTGGCGCAAGTCCCGCGCTGGCTGCCCATGGACGGCGACTTCATCGTCTTGGCCTCGGGCGTGGTCGAGCTCGCGTTGGGCGCCGCACTCATCATTCTCGGGAAGTATCGCGTCCTCGTTGGTCTCGCAGTCGCGACGTTCTTTGTAGTAGTGTTCCCAGGGAACCTGTCGCAATACGTGAACGGCATCGACGCGTTCGGGCTCGATACCGATCGCGCGCGCTTGATTCGATTGTTCTTCCAACCACTCCTCGTTGCGTGGGCGCTCTGGTCTACCGGCGCGTTCAAAGCGTGGCGCAACCGCCCCCGTGCAAGACTTCCGACGGTCGCTACATCGTCCAGCTAACGAACGGCACAGGTCGTTCACCCTTGAAACGCAGCACGGCAATCGGCGCGGTGAGCGGTCCCCTCGAATCGCACGTCCGTGAACGTCGCACCACTCACGCGCGCTGACTTTCCACCCTCGGAGTACGAGACATCTCCCCAAAAGACCGCCTGCGGAACCAGGTGCCTGCGGTCGTTCGCTGAGATTCACCTCCCTGCAGCCCACCATCGGCGCGTTTCCCACCGCAGAGCCCAAGAAGCCCGTGGAGCGCTTACGAGCCCTTTCACCGCGCAGAGGGCACCTCATCACACCGAGGAGCGAAGTGCGCAAGCCAGTCTTGTTGGAGTTGGCCGCGCTCAGAAGTCGCTCGCGGGTCTGCTGGGCATCCACACGCCGCGGCTGCTGGTGAGAATCGCGCTGGGTCACGCGTTGGAGTACGCGAGGTCGCGCGGAGACCTCAAGCGGGTGCGACTCGGGCTGCGGCGACGCCAGACAAACGCCCGCGGGGCAGGCACCTAGTGGTGTCTGCCCCGCTCATTGTGACCACGGGGCTTTTGGTGGGCTTGCCGTGTCCCAACGATGCGATGAGAAACCCAGCCTCGATGACGCACGGCACGACGACCATGTCGCTGGACACAGCGACCCAGCGTTGTTCCTGCTCAGTCGCAGGGTGCCTTGGGGTTTACTCGCCCGTAATCGCGGGCCAACACGATATCACCCGTGTTGGCTTCCAACTCGTCACGAACTGCGGTCGCGGTGGTGGCGACGACGTCACCTTTGAGAGCATAAACAGCCAGCTCGTACACATTATCGCAGTTGCCCGAGCCAAACCACTCCGTTGGTAGATTGTTGAACCCAACTGCCTGCGTCGCCCCCGCAGGAATGCTTCCCTCGCCGATAGTCTGCACGTCTCCAGGGATGCCCCAGATCACCCAGTGAACCGCGGGCTTGCCTCCCTGCATGAACACCAGATCCTTGAACACGAGCGCGTAACCCGTCGTGCCCTCCGGACCGGGGGTCCACGAAATCGTAGGCATGACGTTTTGGCCTCCGATCATCTCCGCACGATTCTCGACCGGGATGTCATCACACGCATCCTTGGTCTCAGGGGTGCACGTATCTTTTGCCGTCCACGGCTCGGTCAACGCGAAGTCCCCAGTGGGCGGCGCGCTTGTCTCACCGGAGCTCGAGCCTGCGGGGCCACTCGTGGCCGCGGTATCGCCGGTAGAAGCGGTGTCTCCCGTCGCGCCCGTGTTGCCGGTTGCACCGGTGTTGCCCGTCGCGCCCGTGTTGCCAGTGGCGCCGGTATTACCGGTGGCGCCGGTGTTGCCCGTGGCGCCCGTATTGCCGGTAGCACCGGTGTTACCCGTGGCGCCGGTATTGCCGGTCGCGCCGGTTGCGCCGGACGTGGTCGTCGGTGCCGTGGTCGTGCTGCCGACGGGCCCCGACGTGGAGGCGGAGGCAGTCGTGCCAGTGCCGGGCGTTCCAGACGTGGACTCGCCGCACGCCACGATGCCCGCCGTCATCAAAAGGGTCAGAGTTGCCGCCACTGCCGGGCGACGAGAGAGAAAAACGCGATTCATCGACATAATAAAAAGCCCTTCAGGGTTCGCTATAGGGCTCGAACTAACTCAGATCGAAGGCTTTTGAAACCCGCGCCTGGTGACGCACAGCCATGCTGAAACTCCCCGCGCAGAAGCTCTATCGGGGGTCGCAGCGCCTGAACAACTTTCGCCGCTCGGTAAAAATCGTAAAGGCCAGCGTGTGAGGACGCCGCTCGCAAATACGGGACCGAACGTCACCAGCTCAACTGCAGACTTCGGTTCAGTCGAACAGAGCGCTCCCCAATCGCGGGTCCGCCCCTACTAACAGGGCGCTCCTAACAACGGAGCTTTCCCAAGGAAGAGGAGTGTCCCAACGCTCACGACGAGAAGGCGGGTTCGAACGCGCTCGTCGGACCGCGGGCATCTGGCGTGGCAGAACAGCGACGGCGCCGCGGGGGACTGGAGGGCCGTTTGGCGAGCGGAGTCACTAGTCAATGTGCCCCGGTAGAGGTTTGCCACGCGTCGCTTTGCAGCCAAGTCACGGCGACGTTCACCTCGCTAGCGTAGTCACACGGCCGAAAGTGGGAACCGCGGGGTCGCGGCAAAAACGTGATCGGCTGCCCCGCGTGCTGTTGTCGCACGATTTCCCGCTGCACCGGAGGGAAAGGAAACAGCTCGTCCTGCTCCCCTTGAATCGCGAACACGGGGATCGCCACTTCACCGATCACCCCAACGTCGAACGCAATCGGGATAGCCGCGCGAAAGTACTCCGGGTACAGGCGCGCCAGCACCCAAGTCCCCAACCCCCCATTGCTATAGCCCATGAGAGCTGTGCGCCCATCGACCGGCCACGACTGCCCGACGGCCCGCGTTAACCCAATGACGAACTCACTTTCCCGCTCTCGCCACCACTGACCCCCTTGGCCGACCCGCGATTGTGGTACCACGACGATCGGGTCGAGCGGTCGGAGCGCGTCGATGAGACACTCGGCCACCAGCATTTGATCGGCCATGGTAACCCGCCGCAGCTCTACGCCGTCCGTGGGCATGGGATGCAGGGCGCCATGCAGATACACTACCAGAGGATGCGTCGCGCTCAGCCGTTCTGGCGCCCACACGGCAATCCGTCGCGGCTCTCCGTCGACCAACACCGTGCGCTCGTGGAACCCTGGTTGCGGCGGACTGTGACCCAGGTTTACCGCGGGCACGTGCCTCGAAGCGTAGATCTTCGGTTGCAGCTCCGCGTTTCGAGTCGAGCATCCAACGCAAAGCATGCTCCACAATAACACCCACACTTTCACGCCCCCCCTCCCCTTGTGTCGCCCACGTCAATTCAAGTGGCGTGTTGTGCGCCCGCGGCCGCTCCCCAACTTGGTAGCGGGTAACGCTGCTTCACGTCGTCGTGACGCAAGAACCCGAGCGCCTCACGCTGGATCAAAAGGTCACGCAAGTGCAGCTCGGTTTGACGGCGCTCGCGATAAAACGCGTCTTCGAGCTGCCGTAGTTCGTCGGGAGAAAGAGTAGCCTCTTTCGCCTTCTCGAGTAGGCCGTGCAACACTCGCAAGCTGCGCTCGATCTTGGCGCCGGCCTTGCCGAGCGAATAGGCGATCTCCTCGGCGATCTCACGCTGCACCTCGCGTAGCCCTCGAGTGTGGGCATCGGGAAAACGCTGCGCGAGGGGGACCTTGTATTGCTCCTCGGCGGCGGCACGTTGAACTTCGTAGAGCAGTTGCTGGACGCGCTCGGACATGATCAGAGCTTAGGATCGCGATCGCGCGGCGGCAACCTCACAACGCATGCTGCGACGCCTTGTGCACCGCCGTGCCCGCCTTGGCTGCCAGGGGGTCCGCGGGGGACTGCGCGGGAACCTGTTGAGCTTCCGGCTTGGGTCGCTGCTTCGGCGCAAAGTGCAGCGCCACATCGGGGTCGACGCACTTCTCCGTGCCCTGCCCTGGTAGTGCTGCCGAATACATCTGGTTCAAGCGCTTGTTGATGGCGTCGTTGTCCGGCATCAACACCGACCACTGCTTTTCCGTACGAACGGGTAGCGTCTCCTTGTGACCGAGCACCACACCGTGCAAGTTCTCGACCTTGACCGTCGCGACTTGTTTCACCAAGCGCAGCATTTGTAGCGAGCTCAAATCGGTGCTCACCGAATCGTTCCACTCGCTGAGCAAGTCGGGAACGTGGAGCAGGACCTGGGGCTGCGTCACCTTGTCGCGCAAACCGAGCAATACCGCTTGCTGACGCCGCGCACGACTCCAGTCGCTGCGCCCGTGACGTGAACGGACGTACATGGCGGCGGTCACGCCGTCCATGTGTTGGTTGCCCGCGGCGACGTCGAGCATCCGCCGCCCCCCCTCGACGCGCGCGTCGAGGAAGCGATCTTTGATGGCGCATGGCACGACCACGTCGACCCCACCCAACTCGTCGATGACGCGTTCGAACAGCCCGAGATCGACCACGACGCTGTGGTGGATTGGAATCCCGAGCGTGTCCCGCAAGACACGGTCGAAGGCAGCCGTCGGCTCCAACTTGTCTTTACGCGCCAAGGCGTACACGGCATTGACCCGCGTCTGACCGTGGTTCTCCACGGTGACGAACAAGTCACGCGGAACACTGACCAACCCGAGCCGCTCGCGTTCGGTGTCGAGCGCCGCAATGATCAGCGTGTCCGTGAGCCCTCCTCGGCGCACCCCGGGATTCTTGTCGAGCCCGAGCAGCAGGATGTTCAAGGTGCGGCCGAGCACTGGGTGCAACGTCGCCATTCCCTTGGTTTTCGGGGCCTCTAGGCCAGGCTCGGGTAAAGGCTCGGGCACGCCAGCGTCGGACGCCTCGTCTTCGAGCGTCTCGAACGCGGCGTACGCCGACTGCGGCTGGCTCGGCGGCACGAAGCGGGCGTGCCCCTCGACCCAGCGCAAGCCGAACCAGGCCAGCGACCCCACCGCAACGCCGAGCAGCCCGAACCCGACGTTCCACCTCGTCAACATCCGACTGGACATGCCAATGACCGACCTTTGCAACAGTACACTCGGACGGCCTTCAGCAACAATGGTGCCAGAAGCCGGGTTGCGCTAGGAACGGTCGACTTCTTCCTCGAAACGCAACACCTCACCCCATGAAGACCAACGCTTTACGCATCCTGGAGCAACACGCGGTCACCTATCGCCTTGCGCATTACGAGGTCGACGAGGACGATCTCCGCGCGACGTCGGTCGCGGTCAAGGTGGGCATGGCCCCCGAGCAGGTGTTCAAGACGTTGGTGTGCCGGAGCGAGGGCGGCTTGGTGTGTTTTGCGATCGTGGCGGCCAACACGGAGCTCGATGTCAAAGTACTGGCCAAGGCATTTGGTGAACGCAAGATGCAGCCCGTTCCGCTGAAAGAGGTGCAACCACTCACGGGCTACATTCGCGGCGGGGTTACGGTGTTGGGCGCCAAGAAGGCGTTCCCGGCAGCGATCGACGCAACGGCGCTGCTGTTCGACGAGATCGCCGTGTCTGCGGGCGCGCGCGGTACTCAAGTGATCGTCGACCCAGCGCGCTACGTCGAGGTGACGGGAGCAACCGTCGTCGAGGATCTCGGGAGGTGAAGACGTGGAGCTCGCCGTCGCGAACCGCGGCGTTTCGCCCCGCACACCCACCGCGGGCTCGACCCACGTTCAACGGGGTCACCAACGGGCTAGGGTTCCGACGCGCGCTCTGATGGTCCCCGCCGCCTCGCATAACACCGCGATATCATTGGCACGAGTTCAGGCTTCCGAAAAATCCGAAAAATCGTCGCCGGCACGTCGATCTGCCGCTTCGTCGTTCGTCGCTTGGTTGTAAAGCGGCCGAGGACGCCAAACGCCTCCCCGCGAGCAACCCCAAACACACAAAACGGAGAACTCATCATGCGCGTAATGGTCATCGTCAAAGCAACCAACAACAGCGAAGCCGGCATCATGCCCTCGACCGAACTCATGAACGCGATGGGCCAGTACAACGACGAGTTGATCAAGGCCGGGATCATGCTCGCCGGTGACGGCCTGCACCCCAGCGTCAAGGGTAAACGCGTGCGCTTCGTCGGCAGCGAACGCACGATCATCGACGGCCCCTTCGCCGAAACCAAGGAGCTGATCGCGGGTTACTGGATCTGGCAGGTGAAGTCGATGGATGAAGCGTTGGAGTGGGTGCGCCGTTGCCCAGACCCGATGCCGGGCGAAGAGAGCGTTATCGAGGTGCGTCCGTGTTTCGAGATGGACGACTTCGGCGACGCCGCCACCCCCGAGGTTCGCGAGCGCGAGGAGCGCCAACGTCAGGCCTTGGAGAACCGCTGAATCTCGACCGTCCCGAGGAGACTCGTCGTCGTGAGACACCGAGCCTCCTCGGGGCGCAGCAAGCAAACGAGCCGCGACGCCACCAGGGCCCTAGACACGCATGGCTTCCGTCACTCACTCCGCGATCTCCATGGTTTGGCGCGTCGAAGCACCGCGCTTGCTCGGCGGTTTGGTGCGCTTCGTTCGCGACGTCGACCGGGCGGAAGATTTGGCGCAAGAAGCGTTGGTGGCAGCGCTCGAAACCTGGCCGGAGAGCGGGATCCCGCAAAACCCCGGGGCGTGGTTGATGGCCACCGCCAAGAATCGCGCCATCGACGCCGCGCGGCGCGACAAACTGGTGGCGGAAAAACACACCGAGCTCTCGACACACTACGAGGCCGAGACGGCCTACTCGTACGCCGCGAGCCACCCCGGCGAGCTCGATCCGTCCAACGTCGGTGACGATGTCCTGCGGCTGGTCCTGGTCGCTTGCCACCCCGTGCTCGCGCGCGAGGCCCGCGCCGCGCTCACCTTGCGGTTGCTCGGCGGCCTTTCCACGGCCGAAATCGCGCGCGCGTTCCTCACGCCAGAGCCTACGATCGCACAACGCATCGTGCGCGCCAAACGCACGTTGTCCGAGGCCAAAGTCCCGTTCGACGTGCCCGCTGGCAGCGAACTCAGCGCACGTATCCCCGCGGTGCTGGAGGTTATCTACCTGATCTTCAACGAGGGGTACGCGGCGTCTCACGGTGACGATTGGATGCGGCCAGAGCTGTGTCAAGACGCGCTGCGCCTGGGCCGAATGTTGGCCGCGCTCGCTCCCAACGAAGCGGAGGTACACGGTTTGGTGGCGCTGATGGAGCTACACGCCTCGCGCATGCGCACCCGCGTCAACGCAAAGGGCGAACCCATCTTGCTGCTCGATCAAGACCGTGCGCGCTGGGATTACACGCTCGTTCACCGTGGCCTCCAAGCGTTGCGGCGCGCCGAAGAACTCGCGCGCCCGCTCGGCCCCTACACCCTGCAAGCCGCGATCTCGGCGTGTCACGCCCGCGCTCGCACGGCCAGTGAGACGGATTGGCATCGCATCGTCGCGATCTACGACGCTCTCGTCGAACTCACCGGCTCACCCGTCGTCGAGCTCAACCGCGCCGTCGCGGTCGGCATGGCGTACGGCCCCGCGGCGGCCCTCGAGCTGGTCGACGAACTCGCGACCGAACCTGCACTCACAGGTTACCACTTGGTCCCAGCCGTGCGCGGCGACTTGCTGGCAAAGTTGGGTCGAGACGGCGAAGCGCGGGCCGAGTTCGAACGCGCCGCGTTCCTCACCAGCAACCAGCGTGAACGCGAGTTGCTGGTAACACGCTCCAAGAAGTTGCAGTAGCCAAAGTTGACCCCACCGCGACCCGAGCCGCCGCTTCGATGAGAGAGTTCGTACTGCTACTTGGGCGTCGAGCCACAGGCGGTGGGACTGTTTCATTGCCAGAGTTCGGTTCAGCTACCGAACTCTTGGGTGAGACTCTGAGCTCGCGTACGTGAGCGCACTCGCGGAAAGTTGCGTCTCGAGCTCGAAGCGAGGGTGTAGTCGGCGCGCTTTCTTCGGAAGCGACGACATTGCGCCGGCGTCTCGAAGATTGCCGATCCTTTCCAAGCTATCTGGGAACAAGCGTGTTATGTCCGGGGCGAAGGGCTGGCGAACATGACTTATTGCGTTGGAATACTGCTCAAAGATGGACTCGTCATGGCGTCGGACTCGCGCACCCATGCGGGCGTGGATAACTTCGCACAGTTCTGCAAGATGAGCGTGTTCGAGCGAGAGGGCGACCGCGCCGTCGTCTTGCTGAGCTCCGGCAACCTCGCCGGTACCCAAGCCGTGATCTCGACCTTGAAGCAACGCGGCGATGCCGATGACGGCAGGCCCAACGTGTGGACGGTGACGACGATGTTCGACTTCGTGACGGTCGTCTCCGACGCGATCCGCGACATCGGCAACCGCGACCGTCCCCATCTCGAGCGAAGCGATCTGAAGTTCGACGCCTCGTTCATCATCGGCGGCCAGATCCGAGGCGAACCGCCACGGCTATTTCGCACGTACGCGGAAGGTAACTTCGTCGAGGCCGGCACTGGCACACAGTTTTTCCAGACCGGTGAGGCGAAATACGGCAAGCCGATCATCGATCGCGTCATCAACGCGGACACGAGTTTGGCGGATGCCGCAAAATGCGTGCTCGTCTCCTTCGATTCGACGATGCGCAGCAATCTTTCGGTAGCGATGCCGATCGATTTGGTGCAATACGAACGGGACCGACTGAGCATCACTCACAAACGGCGCTTCGAGATGGGTGACTCACAGTTCACCGCGCTCAGTAAACAATGGAGCGAAGGCGTGCGCAGCGTGTTTCGACAGCTTCCGGACGTCGACTGGTAATCGTCGACCGACGCAGCAACGCGACTCCTCGCGGAAACACTGAGAGCAGATCTAGACCCGCTCTGGCCCCAGAGTTCGTTCAGTTGAACCGAACTCTGCAATCTACCAGTCCCACCGGCTGATCATTTGCCTTACGTAGCGATTCGAACGCCCTCACTCCTGGGGCGGCTCGAATCGCGGTAAGGTCAACACAGCCGAACCGTGGGTTCAACTACACTGAGACCCATCATGAAGATCCGCGTTGGTTACGAGCTGGTGTTCGAGTGTCCGAAACCGACACCGATGCTGCTGATGTTGAACGTCCATTATTCGCGAGCGCCGGACCTGCTCGCTCCCGATCAAATGAAGACCGAACCGTCGTTGCCCCTCGACACGTACCGGGACAGTTACGGCAACTGGTGTACGCGCATCGTGTGCCCCGCCGGGGTGACGCGCATCAGCACGGATGCGTTGGTGACGGATAGCGGACTACCCGATCCCGTCGTCGCGGGTGCTCGTCAAATTCCGGTCGAACAGCTCCCGCACGACGTGTTGACGTTCTTGCTCGGCAGCCGTTATTGCGAGACCGACCGACTGACGACGATTGCATGGGAGTTGTTCAAGGGCACACCCCTGGGCTGGGGCCGGGTGCAAGCGATCTGCGACTTCGTACACAATCACCTGCAGTTTGGCTACGAACACGCGCGCAACACCAAGACGGCGTGGGACGCGTATCAGGAGCGCACCGGTGTGTGCCGTGACTTCGCGCATCTCGCCGTTACCTTGTGTCGTTGCATGAACATCCCGGCGCGTTATTGCGCCGGTTATTTGGGAGACATCGGTGTGCCCTTTTCGCCTGCGCCGATGGATTTTTCGGGTTGGTTCGAAGTTTACCTCGATGGCCAATGGCACACGTTCGATGCGCGTCACAACACACCCCGCATCGGTCGCATCTTGATCGCGCGCGGGCGCGACGCGGCGGACGTCGCGATAAGCACCTCGTTCGGCGAGTCCAAACTCACGAGTTTCGTGGTGCGCACCGACGAAGTCAAAGAATAGGCTGCGTTGGTTTTTGGGGTTGGGCCCAGCTCCTGACGTCGCCGTCCGGCTCACGCCCACCGGGGCACGGCGCGTCACAGGGAAACCCCGGGTCCACTCCGCGAAGATCCGGTCCCGACCGCTAGTCACCACGACGTGCGTGGGCCTTGGCCATTCGACCGTGAGTGGCTGAGTCGACCGCGCGGCCCTGGTGCGAACGCGCGGTTCGCAGTCGTGCGGTCCGCGCGCCGTCCAAAAGTGCAGGGCCGCCTCGAAAACATTCGGCCCGAGCAGCAACGACGCACCAAATCCGGCGCACACGTGCGCCCGCCCTGCGAAGTCGCAGAACACGCCGACGGCGACTGCGTTTTTTGTGACGCGATCGGCGGGGTTCCGAGTCAAACTGCTCGGCATGATGCTTACTCGTAAAGGCCATTCCGCCCTGTTCCTCTTGCTCACCTTGAGCGCTTGCGAATCCGAAACCAGCTCGCCGGGTCCCGACACGACGGGCACGTCGCCCTCGACGACTCAAACCACGGGCCCAACCGGCACTGGTGGGACGAACACGAGTGGTGCCACCGGAGCGACGGGCAACACCGGAGCGACGGGCAACACCGGCGCAACCGGCAATACCGGAGCGACGGGTAACACGGGCGCTACGGGCAATACCGGCGCTACGGGCAACACCGGAGCGACGGGCAACACCGGCGCAACCGGCAATACCGGAGCGACGGGCAATACAGGCAACACGGGCGCTACGGGCAACACCGGCGCAACCAGCTCGACTGACACCGCGGGCCCCTCGGGCTCGGCATCGAGCGGCGACGGGAGCACTTCGGGACCACCCGCCGGAGACGCGTGTGACGGCGCGTTGTTGTGCGACAACTTCGACGACGACACGGTGGGCATGGCCCCAGGTCAACCGTGGACGGCGGACGTCAACGGCGGCGGCGTGGAGATCTCGAGTGAACGCGCCTTCAGCGGCGACAAGTCCGTTCACATCTCGAACACGGCCGGCGCGTACAAACGCGCGTACATGTCCGTCGCGGGTGCACCTGTGTTCCCTGGCGCTGGCGGTGAGATGTACGGACGCATGATGATGTGGCTCGACGTAGCCCCCAAAGACGGCGTGCATTGGACGTTCATCCAGGGCGAAGGCGATTCGGAGGACGACAGCTACCGGATCTTCTATCGCTACGGCGGCCAACACCAAGGCAAGATGATGGCCAACTTCGAAACCGAAGGCGTGTCCTCCGATTGCTGGAGTCACTCGGAGACCGTGACGCCCACCAAGACGTGGTCTTGCCTCGAGTGGCGTTTCAACACGGCCACCGACGAGATGCAGTTCTGGCTCGACGGCGCCGAAGTCGCGGACTTGCACATCCAGGGCCAAGGTAACGCGGGTACCGGCTGCGTGAACTCGGGTTGGAACCAAGGTTGGCCCGCTCCGGGCGCCTTCGACGCCCTCCGTCTCGGTCTCGAGAAGTACCAAGACGACGGCGTACTCGACATGTGGGTCGACGACGTCGCGGTGTCGACCACGCGCGTCGGTTGCCCGAGCGCGCCGTAACGGCTGAAGTAAACACGGCCAAGGCGACGGACCACGTCGCCTTGGCTTTGCGAGGGACGTGGAGGCGCGTTACCGACCCGCGGCTCAGCGTTTCCCGGCGCGCATTCGAAAGGATGCCGAGCTTACCACGGCTAGCAGCAGGTCGGTCATCCGTCGTTCGGTGGTCGCGAAGTCTTTCATGATCTCTTGCGCTGCGCAGGCGTCCACGGGTCGTTCCCCCGGTTCCGCCAACCCGTACGTCAGCCAATGTCGAGCCAGGCAGCTCGAGAATGCCTGACTGTCAGTGAGACGTTCTACGAGATCATCGACCCCTAATAACCGACTGCCATCCGCCAGGGTCGAGTCGGTGCGGACCGCCGAACCGTCATCGTCCGTATTGCGCAAACGCCCAAGCCCGTCGAACCGTTCGAAGACGAGCCCGTATGGATCGATCTGGATGTGACATTCCTTGCACGGTGAATGCGCCAAACGTTCTTCGGCGGCCGCACGTTCCGTCGGTGCTTCGGAGAATTCTTCGGCGAGGCCGCCGAACTCGATAGAGGTTGCGCATTCGAGCAAACTCCGAACCAGCATCCCCCGCTGGACGACGGAATGCGTCTCCCCGTCAGGGTCGGTGGTCAAGAACGCGGCGGTTGTCAGCAGTCCGCGGCGTTCTTCGGGGAGGGGCGTCCACAGGAATCCGTCAGCAGAATCGACGTCGCTGGCTTGGAACGAGGCGCCATAGAAGCGAGCGAGACGCTCGTCGAGGTACGAGTACTTGGACGTCAACAACTCGTTGAGTTCTCCGGATTCGATGGTTCTGCGAAATAACCGAGAGACCTCCGTCTGCATACTGGCACGCAGCTCGGCATCCACCGTGCCCAACGGAGATTCCGTCAACCGCGGCATCCGGAAGTACGCGACCAAAGCCTCGGTCAGATTGAGACGAGCGCGCTCCGATTGCAGCAGACGGGATGCCTGGTAACGCCACTCCGTCACCTCTCCAAAGTTGCCCGAATCCACCGCCGCGCGTAGCTCGGCATCGGGGGGGCCATCCGTGAGGAAGAACGCTAGCGCCTCGGCAAACTCATGCGGGTTGAGCGGTTCATCGCTCTCGAGCTCCGACCCAAACTCCGTCCGGTACAAGAACTGCGGAGCACTCAGGATTGCGAAAACGCCCCAACGGGCAGCTTCTGACGCGTCGGCGCCGCTTTCGACGAGGTCTTCGACCAGCTGCGACAAACTTTGCTGCTCTTGCACGGCCAACGGGCGCCGGTATGCCGCGGCCGCGAACGTTTGCACAAAGCTGGTGACGCACTCTTGGGTCACCGGTGCTACACATCCTGTGACGGCTGCAGTGTTCGCTTTTACGTATAGCCCCGAGGCTGCCGCAATCTCGTCCGACCGCTTCAGCGAAGCCGCAGTGAAGATGGGCCCCTCCTCGGAGGCCATCAGCGGCAAGGCTCCTCGGTTGCTGGGGTCGATGTACGTTCCGAGAAGTTGCGCTGCGAGGTCGCTCGAAATGAGATCACCCACTGCGGTGATGATTTGCCGCGTGGTGAGACGAACCAAGCGCTTATCAGCCAAAGGAACCACCCCCGAGGGGCACTCGACGCCGGTCGGCGGCTCTCCCCCGCCAGGAGAGCCCCCTGCGTCCTGTTGGACCAGCCCGGGCGCGTCGCTATCATCGGCAGAAGAGAGTTCGCCGACGCCGGAGTCAACGACCGGGCCGCTTCGAGGTTGATCTTCCCCGGGATTGCCCAGCGATTGGCGACGGGTCTCGTCTCGCGACGAGCCACACGCCACAACCAGGCCAACCAGCACGGTGGTCGAACCAAACCAAAGATGGAGCCGCGCGGCGCACCCAGACAGCGATCTCATACTGCGCTCCACAAGCCAGGGATCGGTTCCGCGTCGGTCTTTACGAAAACATCGTCCTCGAACGTGGGCAGGGGCGCTGCTCCCAGGTAAGCCTGAGCGATGGTCATCCACAGAGCATTGCTCGATGGCTTCTTACTCTGAAGGTCGAGAAACTGCCCCCCCACCATGCCCAAAGCACGTCCCCCGAAAATCAATGCCGGCAACGGACTGCGTGTGTGTGTAAATTCAGCGGACTCCGTAATAAAGGGGACCACGGTGTGGTCGAGCAAAGTGCCGCCGTAGATGTCTTTGGTCTCTTTGAACGTGTTGAGCAGCGCTGCAGTCTTCGTGTTGTACCAGGTGTGCACGTTCGCAAGGAATTGGACGAACTCGCGTTCGGCGAGTGCCGTTGGCTCGGCGCCTACGAGCTCGGAGTTTCCAAAACCATGGCTTGCCGGGTGATGTCGCACCGCTTCTCCCGGGTAACTGGGGTGGAGGTTCTGGAATGCGACGTGACTGGTGGACGGAGCCCACTGAAACGTCGCGACGCGCAACAGATCACACTGGAACGCCGCGCGAATGATGCTCATGTGCAACGTCCCCACGCGTTCGTGCAGCTCGTCTTCCGGCTCGTCTGCAAGCGGATCGCCGTAGGCAAACTGACTTCCCTCCCGACCCGCGACGTCCGCGGCGGGAGCATCAGGAGACTGACAGAGTTGTTCGGTGTCGATGGTAGCTGCGCCCAACTCGCCTTCGATGCCTCGAACGAGCTCCGCGTGTTGATCCAACTTCTCGCGTTGCTCCGAGGGGGCTATCTCCCGGAGGCGGGTGAGTTCGCGCCGTGTGTGGTCGAGCACGCTCCTCCTGCGAGTGACCTCGTCGGCCAAGCGGTTGCCCGAAACCTCGGGTGCCAACGCTCCGAACACCTCCGCGTAGAGATCCAACGGTCGAAGGGTTGGCAACAGTGGTACGTGCTCCGTCAGAGTACCCTCGGGCCTCGCCGACACTATTTGCTGCGTCTCGTAACTGTAGGAGAGGCAGCGCGCCGAGGTCTCGAAAGAGTCTACCCGTGAGTCACAGATGGCATTGACGAAGCGCCGACCCCCTTCCGAAAGCGCCGGCACGCGTTTCAGAAAGATCTGATCGAACGATGGGCCTCCGGCGCAGGCGTCGTCTGCTTCGCCGTCGTTTTTGCGTGTGCCGGGTGAGTTGGCTCCCGTAGTTGCATACACGACTCCTGCCTCCGATCCGCCACCGCCAGGGCCCGTAAATGTGTGCCCCAACCCGTAGAGTATGCTCATATCGTCGCGCAAGCCGGCGTCTTCGAACGGCTGGAGAATCGGCGAAAATGCAAACGGCGCTCCGGCGGTACCTGCTCCCTGTGGCAGGAACAAATAACGCACGGTGCCCACGGGCCAAAACATGAGCAGAAATCTGGGAGGGGGCGCGGCCTCCACCGCCGCCGATTCCAAGCTGTCGAGCAGAAGTCGAAGGCCTAAAGCGCCCCCGACACTCGCCAAAAAAGCACGCCGAGCAACGCGATAGGATCGATACATGGAATAACCCTCGACTGCTCCACTGCAGTCCGACCAACCACCGCTATGCCGCCACGCCGTGAGTCCCGGCGGCGTCCGGGCAGGCTCCGTGTGTTTTGACATACCCGACCCGCTCGGCGTCCGCACAGACGCCAATCTTCTGCCGGGGGCAGAGACCCGCATCGAGTGCCGAGGCGAATCCACATCTGCTTCATCGACCAATGCGCACGAGCCGATTGCGACGAGTAAACATGGCGCTGGCGGTCAAGGAACCAGGGACGTTGTAAACAGGCTGGCAACCAGGCAGCTCGCGGCTCACGCGCCTAGCAGTGACGCGTGAACACTACCGCGCCGCATTCGAAATCCGTTCGAGCAACGCACGGTAGCGTGGGTCGGAGGTCACCGTTAACGGGTTGAGGGACTTGAAATTTCTCGTGGTTGTCTAGCACGTATCGAATGGCGGTTGACACCCAGCCCTACGCATCTCCGAACTGAGCGTGTTCGGCCCGAAGTACCAGCACGGAGAGTAAGCTGCTGACTATCTGGGTCTGATCCCGAGAATGGCGAGACACTCGGCGACTACTGCCCGGCACCTCACTCGATCACGGAATAAGGCGGCAGCCCAACAGCGACGCCAGCTGCGCTCAGCAACTTCATCTCCTCGACAAAAGGCGGCGTGGTCGACTTCGAATTCCAGACGAGAAAGTTCGTACACCGACCCCGGTCACAAAACTCATCCCCCCGACAATCCCGATCGGTGGAGCAGGAATCGCCCAACTGACCCACCAGGGCGGGCTCGGCAAAAGGCTCCGCTGGAATGGGTTTCTGCACCGGCGGCGTGTCTACCACGCACGCCCTCCCGGGCCCCGGGGGCGGCGTCATACACCTCCCCGTTCCGATTGGCGTAGTTGTCCGTCGCCAGACATCTGCCCCCCTCTCACAACCACCGTTCGCCCCTGGACAGCTCAAGAGCTGCGGCTACGTTGGCGCACCTTCCAGACTCCCCAAACCGCGACAACCACCATTGCACCGAAAGGCAATGCCATGTCCCAGTTGGCTGAGCGCAGCCCAGGCAACAACTTGACGCTAGCAGGCGTCTCACGAGGATATAGGGCGCACAACGCAGCGACGTCCGAAGCGGCCAACTCGAGGTGCTGTGCGGGAGCGAACATCACGCTGTTCTTATCGTCCCTGGAGCAAGTCGACCCCGCGTACTCGCCCGAGGCGAGACGCACTTGTCCTCGAGCCCCAAGATGTGCCCCAGTTCGTGTAGGACGACAGCCTCCAACTTGACACGCGGCTTCCCAGAAGTCGATATGGCCGTAGCCTGGTCGGTGGAGGGACTGCTCGCCTGCAACGAGAAGTTCACGGAGTTCAATTCGATATCGCCTCCCCGAATGCGAGCCCCCCTTGCTCCTTCCGGGTACGTCTGCGTCATGCCCATCGCGCGAGGTGAAAACTGTCCGTCGTGCTGGCAGCGTTCGTTTTTGCACCAAACGTGTTCGCGAAAGACCAAGAGATTGACGTCGTCGTCCGCCACCGTCCGCCAATCACGCAACCCTCTAACCACCACGCGGGCGAAGCTGCACGGCACAGCCGGATAACTCCACCTGCGGGCAGCCCCCTCCACGACCTCGAGCCACGCCAAACGGTTCAAGCCGAGCGGCAAGCTTTGGCTACTCGGCTCGATGACGATCGTCTTCAAGCGCCGATGTCCAAACCTTCACGGCTGCGGATTTGCTTGGCTCAAGCAGACGCCCAGGGCGTCCTTCTCGGCCATACATCGGGGTGCAACGACGTCTGTTTCACCTTGAACATCACACACGAGCTGTTCCTCCGGCGTATTGAACACGCAGGCATTCAAGGCATCCATCTCCACGGGACAGATTTGCGCCACAGCGCTGCATCCCATCGCGCAGTTGGTCGCTGAGTCGTTGGGACAGTTCTTCGTCTTGGTGCAGGCCTGCTCGCACGTTACCTTGGCGGCTGGAGCGTCGCCGGCATCGTCGCCGCAGGCAGCGGCGTGGAGAGCGGAAATGAAAGTCAATACACTGGCGAGAGACGGCTTCATGATACGATCCTCCTACTGGCTACCACTCGTGACGCTAACCCATTGCACATCAAAGTGTTGCGTACATTCGACGACTTCGCCAGAGTCAGCGACCTGATACCATTCAACGATGAGATCAGACTCTACCGTGTTCCCGTAGGTGATGAGCGCCTTTGGGTCGACTTGTGCATCCGGCTCTACATCTGTGCACACGACCGGCCCCAGCGACTCGCGGCAAAACGGCGCGACATCGCTAATGAACTCGGGCGCGTCCTTCCCGGTGAGCCGGTCCGGACAGCTCCCGTGCCGCGTCCACCGGAACGTGTCTCCCACGAACAGTGGCACACAAGGTTCTCCCCAATCGGGTTCTTGAGCTCTGATGCCCTCAACCACAAATTCCGTCGTCACCGGCTCGCAACTAAGTGGCGGCCCCGGCTCTTGCGGGCATCCGGTCGCGCACAGGGCAAACACGAAGGCCAACCGTCTCACGGCACCACCTCGCCCCAGACATTCAGCGACTTGTCCGGGTTGTACACCTCGCGAACACCTCGCACATCGAGGTCGTACATGCCAACCTGTAGCTCCTTCTTGATCACCGTGTGCACGTCGACTTGCGCTCCCACGAGTGGGACAAGGATCTCAGAAGAAATGTTACCAGTGCCTGGAACTGAGGGGAACCAGCAGCTCATGTAGTAACGACGCGTATCGGTCTCGTGCACTCCTTCAATATGTAGGAAGACGTCTTCGACCCCACGTTCCCATTGAAGTTCGACGCCACGTCCTGCGCTCATTTGCAGCGCGCCATCTGGTCCCACTGGAGGCCCGGTAAGGATCAGCGAGAGCGGGAATGAAAGGTCCAACTCGAACGCCTCCACATCGACACCACCCGAACTCCAAATATGCAGGTCCGCGCGGCCAGGGATTTGGCCGGTCGGGAGCACGTCGCTCGCGTAGGCACCTGATTCAGACCGAGTGAGTTCGAGGGAATAACTCTCTGGATAGTCAATCCCCTCTCCCGTCAGGTAGATGGTTCCCGCATCCAGGTACTCCCTCATCCACTCATAGGGCACGGCATACTCGCTGAGCGTACAGTCGCCTGCGGTCACCTGGCTAAGCGGGACATCAGAAGTAGCTTTTGCGAACTGTGCCGCCAAGCCGTATTCACCGGGTAGCGAGAACAACGTGAGCCAACACGACTCTCGGGTCTGAGTAGGCGGTGCTTCTCTTCCCGTGTCGCCATTCGGAGAATCAACCTGAGAACCCGTCGCAACTGCGCTGCCTTCACCACTGCGTGATTCGGACCGGCTCGTGACTTCAGCGTTGGACTCCAAGTCTCCCAGCCCCGGGCTCGATCCAGCCGCGCTGGCGCTGTCGTGAGACATCGTGCTCACAGGGGCTTCTGACACGATCTGGTCCGAGGCGCTCGCAGTAACCGGGCTCGCAGCGCCGTCCGACCCCTGCTCGGTAGGCGAACTGCAGCCGAAGGTAACGACGGCAACACAGAACAGCAACACCAACTGTTGTCTGAGCGAAACGGACCTCAGCGGCCGCTCGCCGGGAGCCAAGGCACCTAAAACTCGCATCCTCCGCCTCCCTCGTTCACGGACCTCACGAAGGTCCGCGCCGTACTCGTCTCAGGATTGACGCGGGCTACTACGCGAAGCTGTGCCGCAGCAGCCGCCAACTGGGCCGGGCCAATAGTTCCCTCGATCGACAGGCAGTCCAAGCACTGCAGACCTTCAGGACACTCGGTGCCAATTGCAGGACCAGCACTCACCAAGGGCGTCAGGAGTGCTGCTGGATCGAATGCAGCCACCTCCACCTCCGTTGACGGGCAGTCACTACCTCCGATGCTGGCCCCCACGAACACGCCCGATGGTTCATCGAGAATGTTCGAGACCTGCGATACGAGCTGATCAGGGCAGGAGTCCCCTGGCGGCGAGACGAAGTCCACAACGCTCACCTGTTTGCATAGCAACTCGTCGATCGGCGTCCAATCCACGGTCACATCGACCGAGCACGCCACGCACTGGGTCTGGTCAGCCGAAGCCGTGTGCCCGAGTGGACAAGTCGTGCAAACCCCGTTCACTACAATCTCGTCGGGCTGGCAGCCGATACAGGTGTTGCTCGAAGACGGCACCGTCCCGTTGGGACAAATCATGCATTGCCCGTCCGTGCCCGGTGCACCCAATGCAGGATTGGTAACGGTTTGCCCGAAAGGCAACGGTACGGAGCCGGTCGGGCAAGGTGTGCACTGCCCGGTCGTTAGACGCGCGAATTGCAGAGGTTCACATGCGTTGCACGCAGTATCGATGTGCAAGTCCTCGCGCGGAGGCGCGCCAACGAAGCCCCGAAGCTCTTCATCGGCTTGACAGGCCTGGAAACGCTCATGGCGCAAAGCGAAAGTTCTCGGACCAGAATTGCCGGGCCCCTGCTGAGGATCGAGAGACATTCGGGCATTGGCGCTAACCACGGGTGAATGCATCGCCACCACTTCACACGCGTCACACCAGTTTGAATGCGCGACCATTACATCCGTCAGAGCGCCGATCATCGCGGCGGAGGTGGGGGCATATTCAAACGGGAAAGTCTCCGGATTTGGCCCTGCGGATCGATCCAGAAATCGCGCGATCCACTCGGACCAGGCCGAACCGGGCAGAGCCACCGGCTCGTCGTCATTGGTAATGAAAGCGTTGACCGCAGGCAGTAGTGGTCTGGCACACAAAGCAAGGTTCGGAGCGGGAAGCGCATTGCTGCCGATATGGGTGAGCTTGTCCGTTCGCACGCAACCAGGGGTGGGACATTCGAAGTTGGTGCTTCCGGGAGGGTTGGCGACTGGTGGAGCGCATCCTGTGGGATTCGGATCGAACCAGTAGTCCCCGTTTCCAGGCGCCAACGTGCCGAACCGGCTCCCGTCCGAGCTGTCAAAAGCGTCCCGTACTAAAGTGCTCCAGCGCGCATTTTCATCGAGCCAACTGCGCTCTGAGCTGAAGTCGTTGCCGTCAAATCGGTAAGGATGGTCGAACGCGCCGTTCCGGTTTACATCGGCGCAAGGGCTGCCAATGCAGTAGTTCATTCGGTTGAGAGAATCACGGGCCTCATCGAGCTCCATGTAGTTGAAGCCGCCGACAATAACCTGCATCGTAAACTCGTCCGCCCAAGCCTCCGTCATGAGTCCAATGTCGTCATCGCGGGTGTCCTCCCCGTCCCACGTGCGAGTTATCAGGCCAGTCAGGCTGTCCGGTCCCTCTTGGTCAAACAGCATGCTGCACATCTCGAAGTGACCATACTCATGGGTAGGCACGCCACGCGAATCGCGGGACGAGATGTCGGGCAGCCACGTGTCCTTCATGTAGAGCGGCGACCCAAGAAGAGCCACCCCCGCAGCTGCCGGGCCCGCGCCGCCACCGATCGATCCAATCTGTGCCGCTAACTGCAGCGCCGTATTGATGGACGCAGAACTCATCCCGGGGAAGTCGAGGCACAGGGTCATGGCACGTCGACTACCGTTCAGCAGGCTCGTCAAGCTGTTCGCTCCCCAGCCGACTAACACTTGGTTCAAAGACGGATCGTGACCGATCACTAGTTGCGAGTAGGTGCGGGAGTCGGTGAACTGAGTCAACGCGTAGATGTCGCGATGGTCGATCTCCAAATTGGCGTCTACCGAGTTCGCGTAGTCGCCAAACGGGCCGAAGAAACACATCTCGTTGGGGATGATGTCCGTGGACAAGCTTGCGGCTTCCGAGTCCAGCTCCACGCAGATGTCGTTGTTGAAGTCACCTGGCAGGCCCTTGATGGCGCGGATGTTCACGTTGCCAAAAGGATCGATCACATCCTCTCCCATCGCCGGCAGCAGGTTGCCGAGCGGGACCGGCCAAGGTTGCCGTATCCTCACCCTTGCCCCTCTTGGCACCAGCAGCGGGCGGGCACCTGATGGGTCGGGCGCACCCCACATCCGGCTCAGATGCCTGAGTCCAATTTGCGGATCTCGCTCTCGCACGCGGATGTTCAACCTGACTCTTACCGAGTCGACGAAGAGCAGCGTAAACTCCTGGATGCCCTGCTGGATGAGTTCGTACGTATCGTCCAGTAAATTCCCGGTAAAGTCTACGAACGTGTCCCAACTCGAGTTAGCGTAAGCGAACGGCGTCTCGATCGCGTCGGGTACGTCGACTGCCAACTGGCTGATCGCGTTCCAACCCGACGTTGCCGCAGTGGACACCCAATCCCAGGTGTCGTCCCACCACGCAGGCTGGCCCGTCGCGTTCTGAGCCAGCCACAAGTGGTAGCGAACTTGCGCTAACGCCTCATGGCGCAGCGAACCATCGGCGTTGACCGCGCCCGGCACATCCAAGGGGCTGGGAACAATGAATCGGAACGGTGGATCGATGTTTGCTTCGGCTGCCTGAAGCGCGAAGTCCTGCATCATGTTGAAGAACTTGGCTGGGAAAATTGCGTAGACGACGACACCCTTCCCATCCGAGGCATGTTCCACGCGACCACACTTCCCAGCGTAGTCCTGGCGCTGCACGGGCGACAGAGGCGTGGCGCTCCACATCACACGGAATCGATCAAGGGCGGCTAGCTGTTCCTTGCGCTCGATGTAGATGAGACCATGCCAAACGGCGATGTTCCCCTCGGGGTCGACTTCCTCCAGCTTGTCCAACTTGTCCCAATGAAAGCCTTGTTTCAGGGCCACGACGTCGGCCGACAGGATCTGCGGCTCAATCAAATCGTGGCAGCCCTCACCAAGCGACATACCCACTGACGTCTCACCCCAGGGTGTACCGGAATCGCCACTCACGACCTGCGTCGAAAAATTGGTCCCCAGGTGGGTTTCGCCCGGCTGTTGACCCCCGTCGCAGGACTCGAAGAGGTACCAACGCCCCTTCATCTGATCCAACTCCTCTGTGGGATGAGGAACCGAAGCACCACCGCGATAGGTGCAAACGACCGTTTGACCGCTCGTGTTGGTGAACGAGAAGGTCGCTTCCCCGTTGCCAGCGTTTCCGCTGGTTACGGGCAAGTGGTCGGGAATCGTGAAAGAGACCGGAGTGCTCGAGTTATCCGCAGAGGGCTTGGACACGAGCACAGGACGCGAATCTACGGGATCTCCGTTCTCGTCGACCACGCTGTTGGGATCGTACTCGTTGGTTGCATCCAGGCGAATGGGCGCATCGACCCAAGACATCTCGGCGCGCTTGACCTCGGCATTGATGTCCGTCTCGAACCAAACGTCCTTCGCCACTAGTCTTCCGGTGAACTTACCACGATGACCAAGGCGGAATGTTCCGTTCCTGGCCAGCACGAAACCTCGTATTTCGGAATCGTTTTCGACGTATGCAGCGTGAGGAGTGGACTTCAAGTTGCTGCTACCGTTCGTCCCGGCCACGCTCAAGAGCACCTTGTCAGGAGGCAATGAAACACTCTGCGGTCCCCAGTAAGACCTGGCGCCAAGCTTGAAGCGGTTCTTCACCCGAACATCACACGCTGCGACGCACTCGACTTGGCCACTCACTCGCGGTCAACTTGGATTCCAGGTTGCCAAATTCGATCGCCGAATCGTCCTCGGTTGCCTCCGACAGACCGTCGCTACACCCCATCGCAGCGAGCAGCACAGCCGTTATACTAGAGAAGCCGAGAAGCCGAGAACATTCCACTCCTACCCATAGTGAGCGTAGGATACCGAACGACCTCGCAATTCGTCAACGCGAAATCCGCGAGCCTTGGCGCGGCGTTGCGACTCACTTGCGCTCAATGAGGGCTCAACGCAGAACGCGTTCGCAACCCCGCGATTCTCGGCAAGGCGTGTCGCCGTCACCCGAAGTGCACGAAATCCATCGTCGCGCTACTTGGAATCAACTCGAGTTTTCGAACGGCTCTCGCTGCAAAAATCCGCCCACTACGTCTGGCCGAGAACGCGTTCGTCCGCGAAGTTCTCCGCGGACCAACAATGACGAGCGCCATCGCTCGCAAAGTCCTCCGAAGACCACTTCCCGCGGCGCGCTGGCGGCGGAGCGTCCTCGAAAGACTCATCTTCGCGAGCGCCCTCGCGTTCGAAGTCTAATGCGCACTATCGCCGCGTAGCTGCCTCGCGCGAAATGTTCTCCGAGGACGTCCGAGGCGAGCGACCTTCGCGGCGCGGATTCTCGGAGAACTGAATCGACGAGCGACCTTCGCGGCGTGGGTTCTCGGATAACCCAGCGGCCGAGCTGCGCTCGCCGCGGAAGTTCTCGAAGGACTTCCCAAACGAGAGCCGCTCGCCGCTGACGTTGTACGAGGACTTCGCCCACCGAAGGGCGTTCGCCCCAAAAGTCTTCGACGATTGCCCCGGCGAGCGGGCCCGCCGCAAAAGTACTCCGACTCCTCGAACGAGGGGAGCTCGCAGTAACGGCCACGTCGACAGCAGACTTGATGGTCGCGCCTCGACCGTTGCGGCCCATCCGACGTTCGGGCGCGCCTCCCCAGAGCCCTGCACCCCCCACGCAACGCGATGTCGGGTTTGTACAATCGCGCGCTTCTCGGGCGCGGCATGTTCAGGGGCGAAAGGAGGCGCCGTTGCTCACCACGCTTCGTAAACCCCGCCGTTGGTTCCAGCTCTCGATAGGTTCGGTCATGAGACGCTCCACTCCGTGGGCGCGTGTTTGCCGAGCCCTCGGTGTCTTGGCGCTGATCGGGGGCTGCGGCCGTGCCGCGAGCTCGACTGCGCCTTCACCCTCCAACCAAGAACGGACCCCCGCCATGACCTCGTCTCGACCCGCCATCGATAACTTGAACGCCGCCTTCCAACGCGCCTTCGCACTTCGCCCCAAAGTGGGTGGATTTCCGGTTTTGGCCGAAGTCTTGAGGCAAGCCGGCGTGACGCGTAATCTCTGGGAGCTGCCCTCCGCGCAGAGTGCTTATTTGACGGAGCTCGGCCCGGTCGTGAACCAGGGTACGCCGCTGGTGACCGGCATGCACCCGATCCCCGCCTTCGACGAGGCCGCCGTGGTGCGCGCGATCCGCGCCGACCAAGCGGGCGAAACCACGTTCCCCGAGTTCCTCCACGGGATCTGGAACGCTGGCATAGTGCACTACGAGGTCGACTTCGCCAACCGGGTAGTGACGTATAACGGCGCCAAGGGTGAAAGTTACGTCGAAGTGTACCCCGCCGTGACGTTGTGAAAACGCTCGACGCACGACACCTGTCTCACTGGGCGCGTGAACCGGCGCGGCCGTCACCCGACGAACGCTCGCAAAAGCTTACCAACACAGCCGAACCGTGGGTATAGGTGGTGGGAGGGAGCCGTCACGCGTCTCGCGCGGCTGGGCCCAACCAGCACGTGGGAGTTGCTCGTAAACCTGTTCACCACCACAGGCTCCAGTATGGCGAGCGTTGTGCCAGCCTGTGCCGCGGCTGGGAAACTTCGGTATCCATGATGAACGCGTGATCATGGCAACGCGCGCGGGCTGGAACGGGGCAACCGTCGCGCAGCCCGTGGACGAAGTTGGTCCGATTAGTGCAAGTGCAGCCGCGTCCTCTACTGGGTCCGGTTTACGTTGAACCGGATTCTGCAATGGGTGGCAACCCGACCGCTGCAGTCCGCCGCAGTTTGGCTGCAAGTGCGCTTCGCTGGGTGGAAGCGCTCTTGCAACGTCGGGCCAACACGCCGAACGGTGTGCGTCGAGGGCGTTAACAGGGAGTCTCAGTCATGGCCATTTTTGCGAAGAGTTTGCGTTCGACCCGTGTTTTGACCCCGTGGATGCTCGGTATTGTGGCCACGTTGACTTCCTGCAGTCAGCGGGAGTCGGTCGCCGATCCTTCAGACCCATCCACCGAACCTTCGACGCCCGTCGTTGGCGAGGATGACAAGGACGACGATCCCGACGTGGTCGACGTGGATGTCGATGAAGAGGGCATCACCTTGCGCATCGACGGGTTGTCGAACCCGAGTCAATACATGGCCTCCATCGTGAAGGTGGACGGCAGTCGAACGTTCTCTCGGCAGAACGTCGGCCCCACCGGCAACGGTGAAGCGACGGCCACGTTGGAGCTTCCAGATGACCTGGACACGCAGGCCGAGTTGGTCGAGTGGAACGTTCGGATCGAACGCAAAACCGGCGCTACCTCACCCCTGCTCGTGAAGAGTTTGCTGTATTTCATCGAGCCGGCCGAGGTGTACTTGGAGGGCCCAGGCAAAGTCACTCGCGGCAAGAAGGTGGCCTACCGCGTCTCGGCTCGTCACGCCATCACGCGCGAGCGGATCGCGAACAAGGCGGTGACACTGAAGGTCGAACGCGACGGAGAGACCGTCGAGACGGCGACCGGCAAGACCGACGAAACGGGCACCGCCGTCGTCGAGTTGTCGCTCGACGTGGTGGGACAATACGCGATCTCGGCGACCTCCGAGACGCAGACGGTGCCTGCAACCGTCAGCGAGGAGGTGAGCGTCGAAGGCGCGAGCAACAAGCTGCTGTTGACGACCGACAAACCCCTGTACAAACCCGGTCAGACGATCCATCTGCGCACGCTGGCGCTTTCGCGCGGCGACAACACGCCGCTCGAAGGCGAAGCGGCTACGTTCGAGGTCAAAGACGCCAAGGGCAACAAGGTCTTCAAGAAGACCATCGACACTGATTCGTTCGGAATCGCCTCGACCCCGTTCGTGATTGGCAGGTTCGTCAACGAAGGGACTTACACGCTCAGCGTCGCTGTCGCGGGAGTGACGACGGAGAAGACGGTCGAGGTCTCGCAATACGCGCTCCCCAAGTTCAACCTCCAGACTCGCACCGAAAAAGCCTGGTATTCACCTGGCGAAGACATTCGTGGCGTCGTCGACGCGCGCTACTTCTTCGGCAAATCCGTGGGCGGCGCGCAGGTGAAGGTAGAAGCGGCAACGATCGACGTCGGGCGCAACGTGTATCGGGAGATCACGGGCACCACCGACGCCGACGGGCTGTTCGAGTTCGAGGTCGAGACGCCGCGTACGCTCGCAGGGTTACCGCTCGAGCAAGGGTTGGCGCTCGTAAATCTGACGGTGACGGTGACCGACACCGCGGGCCAGGTGGTAACGAAAGACAGCCTGGTGCGAGTGGCTCAGAGCCCGCTCAACATCAGCCTCGTCCCCGAGGGTACGGAGCTGATCACAGGCATCGAAAATCGCCTCAATCTGTTCGTGACCGATCCATTGGGCGCGCCTCGAGCAGGCGCGCTCGCGACGTTGACCCCCGAGGGGCAGGCGCCGATCGAAGTCGAGACCGACGAATATGGTCACGCCCTCGTAGCGTACACGCCGGCGTCGGCTCAGCAACGCGTCCACGTCGACGCGACGAGCGGCGAGGTGACCGTGACCGACGTGACCTTCGAGTTCGCTCAGCAAACGGGCGTCGAGCACGTCTTGGTGCGCACGGACAAGAGCATCTACGATGTGGGCGACACGGTGAACGTAGAGGTGCTCACCAGTGACGAGCAAGGGGACGTGTTCATCGATTGGCTCAACGCTGGTCAGGCGGTCGACCTTCGCGCGCTCGAGCCCGAGGACGGCAGCGCCAAGTTCTCGCTCACGCTCGATCAAACGCTCCTCGGTGACAATCGCATCGAGGCATACATCGTCCAAGACGACGGCAACATCGTCCGGGCCGGTCGAACCATCGTCGTACGCGACGCGCGGGCGCTGTCCATCGACATCACCTCGGACAGGGACGTCTACGAACCTGGTACCCCAGCATCGCTCAGCTTCGCGGTAACGGACGAAAACGGTGCCCCGGCCGTCGCTGCGTTGGGCGTACAGATCGTCGATGAAGCGGTCTTCTCGTTGATTGATGCCAAACCCGGGTTGTTGCAGACGTACTTTCAGCTGGAGGACGAGTTCGCCAAACCTACCTACGAGCTGCATCCGCCGATCGGCTCGTTGTCAGAGGTGATCCTGGATCGACCCACCGAGGAGAGCGCCCAAGTTGCTGCTCAGCAAAGAGCGGAAGCGACGCTCGCCGCTCTGGGTCGAGGCCCCGTGACGGGGCTCGGGCTCGGAAGCTGGCCAGGCGTGGTTGCCGCAAGTGACCAATTGCTCAGTACCTACTATCGGCAGGAGGAGCAGCGTCTCACCGGTATCCTCAACGACTCGGTCGATCGCGTCGTGAGTGCCGTAACGGCCAAAGGCTGCAAAATCACCGAATACTGGTGCGATGCGGCGCAAGCGAGCATTGGGGATCTGCTGCGAAGAGAGTTTGCAGACCAGGTCGTCGCATACGACTTCTGGGGCAATGCTTACACGAACGAGCTCGGCGGCTACGGTGACATCCTGCAATTGGTGACGGCAGGCCCGGACGAAGTGGCCGGCAACGCCGATGACGAAACCTTGAAGGTCGCGTGGGACGACGTCGATTGGGGCCGCTCACAAGTGATCCGCGACGACCCTTCCTTTGCAGACGCTGGCGCGGTATTCGAAGAGGAGACGGACGACGCGGTCGAACAAGGCGGCGAACCGGGTGAACCGCCCGGCACGGGCGGCGGCGAAGGTGGCGGCGAAACTGACGGCAACAACGGTGGTGGTGACGCACCGCGCGTTCGCCGCGACTTCCCCGAGACACTCTACTTCAATCCGGCGCTCATCACCGATCCTTCCGGACGCGCAACCATCGAACTCGACTTGGCCGACAGCATCACGCAATGGCGGATCAGCTCCCTCGGCAACACGGCCAACGGTCAGCTCGGGAGCGCCATGGGCGCGCTCACCGTCTTTCAAGACTTCTTCGTCGACGTAAACTTCCCCGCCGCACTCACCCGCGGCGACGAGGTCACCTTCCCCATCGCCGTCTACAACTACCTCGACGAACCTCAAGAGGTGAGCTTGGCTCTGGAAGAGGCGTCTTGGTACACGGCGTTGGCCGGCACGACCGTGACGTTGACGCTCGAGCCCGGTGAGGTGCGCGGCGTGAGTTTCCCCGTGCGGGTCGAACAGGTAGGCCTGAACACACTCACGGTCACTGCACTCGGAACGGACAAGTCCGACGCCGTGGCGCGGAGCGTGCGGGTCGTTCCCGATGGTAAGCCGCTCGCGCTCGCCGAATCCGGCGCCCTCGAGGGGTCGGTGACGATCCCGGTGCGCTTCGAGGAAGGCCGCATCGCCGGCTCGGAGCAGCTGTACGTGGATGTTTTCCCGACGTATCTGTCCCAAGCCGTTCAGGGCCTGGACAGCATCCTGCAGGTGCCGAGCGGCTGCTTCGAGCAAACGACGTCCACGGCGTGGCCCAACGTGTTGGTGACCAACTACCTAAAAGCGACCGGTCAAACGACGCCCGAGCTGCTGCTCAAAGCAGAATCGCTCATGTCCGCCGGTTATCAACGGCTCTTGACGTTCGAACACCCCGGCGGTGGCTTCTCCTGGTTCGGGACGCAAGATCCGGCGCCGTTCTTGTCGGTGACGGCGTTCGGGCTGATGGAGTTCCACGACATGGCCCAAGTGCACACGGTGGACGAAGCGATGCTGCAGCGTACGCTCGACTACCTGCTGGGCCAGCAAAAGTCAGATGGCTCGTGGGAGGGAGACACGAGTGAGTTCTTTTCCTTCCAAACCAGCACTCTGCGCAATACCGCCTTCACTTTGATGGCAGTGGGCAGCGCGCACTACGAAGGGCCGGAGACGAGCAAGGCCGTCCAATACGTCAAAGACAACGTGAACGGCGTGGAAGATGCGTACACACTCGCGCTCGCGGCCAACGCGCTGGCACTAGTCGCCCCCACCGACCCGGTGCTCGATACTTTGCTCGAGAACCTCTCGGACATGGCCGTGGCCGACCCCAATGACGACACGTTGTTGTCGTGGGACACCAACGGCACGCAAACGAACTTCTACGGCTACGGTGACGACGCGGACGTCACCACGACCGCGATGGTCGTACACGCCATGTTACTGGCCGGCGGCTACTCCGACCAAGTGACGCGCGGTCTGAACAAACTCGCCGCCAGCAAGGACGTCCTGGGCAACTTCGGCTCGACGCAGGCCACCGTGTGGGCTCTCAAGACGCTGCTCTTGGCGGCCACCAAAGGTACCGAGGCGGCGCTCGGTCAGTTCGTTGTGGCCGTCGATGGTGACGTCGTGCAAACCCTGGAGTTGACTGCGGAGCAGTCCGACGTCATGCGCACCGTCGACTTGAGCCAACTGGCTACGACCGGCGATCACGACGTCACTCTGACGTTCACCGGCGAAGGTAAAGCGAGCTACAGCCTCGTCAGCGCGTACAACATCCCTTGGCTCGAAGCTCCCGACGAGCCAGTGGGGCCGCTGTCCGTCGTCATCAGCTACGACCGCACGTCACTGGCCGTCGATGAAACGGTAAGCGCGACTGTCACTGTCGCCAACAACACCGCACAAACGCAAAACATGGCGCTGGTGACCGTGGGCTTACCCCCGGGCTTCGAAGTCCTGAAAGAAGACTTCGACCAGT
>CBINDO010000062.1:0-32267 GCA_966249405.1 uncultured bacterium
ACGAACGCGGCATCAAGAAGCCGAAGCTGCATTGCCTCGGATCTAGCGGTCGTTTAAACGCGCGGCTAGTAGACGCCCTGGGCTGGCTGCGTTTCCAAACGCGGCGAAGGCCGTAGTCTGGCGAATTCCCTTTGAGTGACGTTGGGAAGGACTGCTAGGGTCGCCTCTCAAGGAGCGACTGGCCTCGATCAGCATCATGGCACTTTTGTCTCGGAATTCTTTCTCCCATCCTGGTTCCCTTCTGCGTCACGCGAGGCAAAAGCGTGCCAAGGTCGCGCACGCCACGCTAGTTGCCGCCACCGTGGGCTGGGCTCAGCCCACCTTTGCACAAGCGGATGACGTGAAGGCATGTGCGGAAGCCTACGAGCAAGCCCAAGTGACGCGAAACTCTGGCAAGCTCAAGGAGTCCGAAGAGAGTCTTCGGATCTGCGTGCGGGACGTCTGCCCCGACTTCGTCAAAGTCGATTGTGGTCAATGGTTATCGGACGTGCGCCGCGAGATGCCGAGCGTGATCCTGATGGTCACCGACGGTAGCGGCAACGAGGTAACGGACGTTCAGGTCACTCTGGATGGGACGGTGCTCACGTCGACTTTGGACGGTCGCGCCTTCGAGGTGAACCCAGGGCCTCACGAGCTCACGTTCGAACGTCAGGGGACCAAACGCTCCGAACGCGTTAGCATTCGGCAGGGCGAGAAGAACCGCGTGATCAAGATCGAACTGGTCACTCACGTCGACGCGGATGCCGACGGCGTAGCGGACGGCGACGACAGCTGCCCCAACGAGGTGGGAGTGGCTACCAACTCTGGCTGTCCGGTGCCCCCTCCCGCATCCGGTGAGGTGAAGCAAGAAGGACTCAGCGGGCTACAAATCGGCGCGATCGTCGCAGGTGGCGTGGCTTTGGTCGGGTTCGGGACATTTGCCGTCGCTGGTTCCCTGAGCCGCGCCAACACAAATGATGCGCTTCGTCAGTGCGGCGAAGACGGGGCGAAATGCACGACGGAAGAGGTCGACGAGTTCAAACGCAACGAAGACTTGTACAATCCGATCGCCAATGCTGGTGCGATCGTGGGCGGGGTGGGCGTCGCCACCGCGGCGGTGTTGTTCGCGCTGTCGCTCGAGGACGAATCGGAAGAGCCCAAGGTTGGACAGGTGACTTGGTCCGTTGCGCCGCTCACGGGTGGCGCCTGGTTCGCCGCGCATACCCGCTTCTGACGTCGCTCGCTACCGACGTTCAACCGACGAACCCGAGCAACCGTCCCACTTGATAGACGACGAAACTGGCGCCATAGGCCAGCGCGGTCATGTAAGTGAACATGACTACGGGCCAGCGCCAGGACTGCGTCTCACGCTTTACGACCGCGAGCGTGCTCATGCACTGGCAAGCCAGGGCGAAGAACACGAGCAACGAGAGGCCGACCAACGGCGGATAAGCAGGCTTACCGTCAGCGCGCGTCTCTGCGCGTAGGTGTTCGCGTAGCGGAGCCGACTCTTCGTCGGCGTCCTCCAACCCGTAAACGAGGGCCAACGTCGACACGAATACTTCGCGTGCCGAGAAAGCCCCGATGATGCCCACCGTCAGCTTCCAATCGAACCCGAGTGGAGCCATCACGGGCTCGAGGGCGCGACCCATGCGGCCACCGAAGCTGTACTCGATGGCGCTGCGCTCGGGCTCTTGCACCGCCGACGCTTCCACCTCTCGTTCGGCGGCAACGGCGGCGGGCGTTTCTGGTGACGGATTCACATTTCGCGGCGGCTCGGGGTACGACAACAGAAGCCACATCAGAGCCGTGAATCCGAGGATTACGGTGCCCGCCTCGGTGAGGAACTCCTTGGTGCGAAGCCACATCGAGCGCAGCGTGTTGGTCCAGCTCGGCCAACGGTAGCGGGGCAGTTCCAAGAGCAGCGGTACGTGCCGCCCCTTGACGAGAGTACGCCCCAGGAACCACGCGGCCAAGAGCGTCATCACGGTCGAAAAGACGTACATGCCGACCATCAACAGGCCCTGCACCGGCACCAAACCGAAGACGTCGCTCGGCGGGAACAAAGTGCCGATGATCAATGCGTACACGGGCAGCCGCGCCGAACACGTCATGAGTGGCACCACCATCATGGTGAGCAAGCGGTCGCGACGACGTTCCATGGTTCGCGTCGCCATCACTGCCGGCACGGCGCACGCCAAGCCGCTCAGCATCGGAACGAACGCGCGGCCGTGTAAACCTACTCCGCGCAGCACCCGATCCATGAGGTAAGCGATGCGCGCCATGTAGCCGCTGTCTTCGAGGAGACCGATCAAGAAGAACAACAGCAGGATCTGCGGTAGGAACACGATCACGTTGCCGACGCCCCCGAGTACTCCTTCTACGAAGAGGCTGGAGAAGAAGCCCGGCGTGACGTTGGCGCGCACCAAGTCCTGAACGGCAGTTACAGCGCCTTCGATCAGGCCGATCGCAGGGTCAGTCCAAGAGAACAGGGACTGAAAGATGAACAGCATGATCGCCAGGAACAAGGCGAAGCCATAAACCGGGTGGAGCAGGACGGTGTCCAAGCGCTCCGTCCAATCGACGGTAGGCGTCGAACGCGGATCGGAGGCGTACACGTCGGCGAGCTGCGATTCGATGTATTCGTAGCGTGCGGCGATCAACTCCAGATCCAGATCTCTCGATGCTTCGCGAGCCGCCTGACGTACCAGCGTGCACGCCGACCGCATCGCGTCGGGCACGTTCAGTTCGTCGTCGTCGGCGCAGCTCAGCAGTGCCCAGGCGGCCATCGCTCGGTCGTGTTCGACGTTCCGACGCCAAGCAGACGGGAGCTGGCTCGCGACCTGGTCCATGTCTCGTCGTGCTGCCAACGGGTAGTTGACAGGGGCGTCGCCGAGCCGTTGGATCTGCAGGCGCTCGACGATCGCTCGAGTCAATCCGTCTAGCCCCTGGTTGAGGCGCGGGTTCACCCCCACGCACGGCACACCGAAGATCGCGCCTACCGCTTCGGGGTTCGGCGGGTTGTCGCGCACCTCATCGAGCATGGTGAGGGCCAGCAAGACGGGGACTTGGAACTCGACCAGCTGCAGGGCCAAGTACAGGTTTCTCACCAGCTGGCCCGCGTCGAGCACCACCACCGCTAGGCTCGGGCGCGGATTGCCGTGTAAACCTAGCGCGGCGTGGAGAGCGACCTGCTCTTCCATCGAACGCGCGGAGAGCGAATAAGCGCCGGGTACGTCGACCACGTCGATGTCGAGCCCGGAGCTCTTCAATTGCCCGACGCGCCGTTCGACGGTGACCCCGGGATAGTTGCCGACGCGCTCGTTCTGTCCCGTCAGCGCGTTGAAGAGCGTGGTCTTCCCGACGTTGGGGTTGCCGAGCAGCACCACGGTGTGGGCCGCAGCGGCATCCGCCGTTTTGACCACCGGGATCGAACGAGGATTGCTCAGGACCGCTTCGCTCACGCGGCCTCCACGAAGATGTGTTCGGCTTCTTTGGCGCGGATCGAAAGGTGCGCGCCCCGGGTGAGCAATTCGAGAGGGTCACCGAGCGGAGCAACACGGAGCAATTGCACGGTCGTGCCCGGCAGCAAACCGAGCTCCAACAGTCGACGTCTGAAACTCGCCTCGCCTCCGACGCGGACTATTGTCACCGTTTGACCGACTGCGACCTGGTTGAGGGGCACGATGCTGACTTAGTGCAGCTGAAATCCAAATTCAATTTGGGTCGATGCGCCCGCCGGCAGGCGGGTTGGACGCAGGAATTGGCGGAAATGCCTTGATAAAGCGGGCGAACCGACAACAATGCGGGCGCGGCTCCTTGGCGGAATGGCATACGCAGCGGATTTAAAATCCGCGGCCGAAAGGCGTCTCGGTTCGAGTCCGAGAGGAGCTACTCGTCTGGTTCCAACCCGTCTTCGCGCCAGCGAAACACGGAGATCCCGACGTCGCCGACGCTGCGGCTCTTCCAAAGGCGCATGCCCAGGCGGCGAGCCAGTCGCGCCGAACGGAGGTTGTCGTCGTGCACGATGCTGATGAGCTCGGTGAGATGCAGGGCCTCGCGCGCATGCTCGAGGGCTAACTGCGCCGCTTCGGTAGCGTAACCTTTGCCCCAGTGTTCCGGCTGTAGGCGCCACCCGAGCTCGACACCGGGCCAGCCCTCCGGAAACCAGAGCCCGACGACGCCCAGCCACGCTCCATCCTCCACACGCGTGACGGCCCAGTAGCCAAACCCGCGGACTTGAGCGTGCCCGAGGACTTGGCAGAACAACCGGAAGCTCTCGGCCGCGTTCAATGGTCGCGCCGGCGACAAGTACCGCGTCACCTCTTCGGACAGGTGAAGGCGTGTGAACTCACTCAGGTCCGCCGGAGCGAGCGGATCGAGTTGGACGCGAGCAGCGCGCAGTCTCATTGCGATACCCTTACACTCCGCACACTGACACAAGTCAGCACCGAGCGTCTAGCGTTGCGCCCGTGGCGTTCGAGGTGTCGTCGGGGTTTGCCGAGGTTCGCAGCAATGTGCTTGGCTGCCGCCGCTGCGAGGAGTAGAGCGACCGCATGTTCACGGGAATCGTGGCCGGTATGGCAGAGGTGGTGGAAGCGAGCATGGTCGGCGGACGGCTCGACGTGAGAATTGCCTTGGGGCCGCTGGCCAAAGACGTGCAAATCGGGGCTAGCGTGGCGATTGATGGCGTTTGCCTCACGGTCGTACACGCCGATGTTCGTGGGGTCCTCTTTCAGGTGATCGAGGAGACGCTGAAGCTCACCACGCTGTCACGCCTGAAGGTGGGCACCCTAGTGAATGTCGAGCGCAGCTATCGCATCGGCGACGAACTCGGGGGACACGAAGTCTCTGGTCACGTAATCGGCAAAGGTCGAATCTCGGCGCTCGACGTTCGTCCCGGTGAGACGGCTCTAGAAGTGACCGTGCCCGCACACTGGATGAAGTACATTCTCCCGAAGGGATTCATCGCGGTTGACGGTGCTAGCTTGACCGTGGGTGAGACGCATGCGGACGGGGGGTTTTGGCTACACTTGATCCCCGAGACGCTGACCCGCACGACACTCGGGCGGCGCGCTGTCGGTGACTTCGTCAACATCGAGCTCGATGCACGCACGGTCGCCATCGTCGATACCGTCGAACGGGTGTTGGCCGCGCGGGGGGTCGCTTGAAGGCGCCCGTGACCACGGCTCCGAATCCCGATCATCGACTTCGGTTGGTGGGGGCGTTCGGCTCCAACAAGATCATGGCCGGAGAGCTTTCTCGCCTGGTCCGTCGCGCGCGTGACGACGTGCGCATGCCGGTACCAGAACGTCTCGGCCCAGGGAGCATCGCTTACCCTTTCGACCGGCGTATCGCGCAGGTCGCGGTGCGTTACCACCGCACGAGTGCGCGCGTTCTTTGGCAAGTCATGAGCAGCCAGGCGACGCGGCTCGAGCCGTTGTACACCGACTTGCTCGACGCCATGAGGGCGGAGGAACCGACGTGGTACTGGGACGGCGCGACCATCAGCGTGCGCGCTTTCGGCGTACAAGACTTTGCGGCAGGTGAACGCCAAATCGTCGGCGTCGTGAAAAACGCAATCATCGACGGGGCTCTCGAGTCCGGAGCGCGCTTGTCCGTCGACCCCGAGCGTCCCGACGTGAACATCGATGTGCGCTTGTTGGAGGGACATCTGCTCGTCTCCGTCGACCTGGCAGGCATGCCGATGCATCACCGCGGCTACCGCCAGGCCGCGGGTGAAGCGCCGCTGCGCGAAGATCTGGCCGCGATCATGCTCATGCTGGCCCGCTACGACGCTCGCTCCGACATACTCATCGATCCGATGGCGGGGGCAGGGACGCTCGTGATCGAAGCCGCCGCCATGGCGAGTGCACGCGGCGTATGGTGTTCTGGGCGAACGCCGGCGTGTTCTAGGTTACCTGAATTCGAACACGATTGGCCCCGCACCGCTCCCGCGCTGTTCGCGGACACGCGCCCCAAGTTGATCTACAACGACATCGATCCGAAGGCCGTCGGGATGGTGCGCGCCAATGCCGACACGGCGGGAGTGCTCCAGCACGTCGAGATCGTCAACGGTGACTTTCGCAAGCTCACGCCCGAGCGCGTGCAAGCCACTTTCCCGCGAGGCGAAGCGCCGTCAAGCGGGCTGATCCTATCCAACCCGCCGTACGGGCAACGCATCGGTGATGCCGACGCGTTACCCGCCGAGTACCGCGCGTTGGCGGCTTGGTGTGCCCGCTTCCCGGGCTACCGCGCTGGGTTTTTGGTTGAACACCCCGAGTTCGAGGCGGCGTTCGGACGAAGGCCGGTGCTCAAAAAGCCGCTCCCCAACGGACCGTTGAAGTCCGTTTTCTACCTCTACGAGTTCTGAGTCACGCGACGCACGGAGTCGCGAAGCGTCGGTGGTCTTCGAGGCGCAGGCAGCTGAGCGTGCGACCCCACACGCAGCCCGTATCGATCGCGTACAAGTGCGGCACCGGACAGCGACCTTCGAGAGCCGCCCAATGCCCGAACACGATCGGGGTTTCTCCAGCGACGCGATGGTCGTGCGCAAACCACGGCGCCATACCCTTCGGGGCGAACTCGGGGGCCAACTTGTTTTCGAGGTCCATTCGCCCGTTGGGGGCGCAGAACCGCAACCGGGTAAGAACATTGGTGATGACGCGCAGCCGTGGCAAACCCGTCAACGACGGGTCCCAACGATCGGGGGCGTCGCCGTACATGTGAGCCAAGAAATCGCGGTAACTCGCGCCGCGCAGCGTGGCGGACACTTCGCTGGCGTAGGTGAGCGCTTGCTCCGCTGACCACTGCGGGACTAGCCCCGCGTGGACGATGAGGTGGTCCTCGAGCCAGAGCGCCAGCGGCCACTGTCGGAACCAATCGACGATTTGCGCGCGATCGGGACTCGAGAGTAAGTCCGTGGTCGTGTCTTTGCTCTTGAGCTGGCGCAGCCCCGCGTCGACCGCGAGGAAGTTGAGGTCGTGGTTACCGAGCACCGCGCGGAAGCTAGTGCCCAGTGACCGTGCCAACGCGACCACCGAACGGTTGTCGGGTCCTCGATTGATGAGGTCCCCGACGCTGACCAGCGTGTCGGCGCTCTGGTCGAAGCGCACCAGATCCAGGAGCCGACACAACGGCTCGTAACAACCCTGCACATCTCCGACGACGTACGTAGCCACTGAATGTCTACTCCTGACCCGAAGTGAACGCGGCGACTCAGCTGCGCCAGAACCGTGACTTCTCGAGCTTGCGCAAAGTCGCGACGATGGTCTCGAAGTCCGCCGAGTGAGACAATACCTCGCGCCAATCCGGCGGCAACGTGAAGCCAGGCTGGTTTGCGAGCAGATGAACGACCGTCTCCCGGCATACCGAAACGGCCTGCGTATCCTGGGGACGTGCCTCGACGAGCTCGGCACCCCACAAGTCACTCAACCAAACCCGACCCTCGTCGTCGAGTTCGAACCGCCGGGCGTCGAGATCCGGTAATCTAACGCCAGCACGACACAGACCACTGGCGAGTAGCGTCAGCTCCGTCGCCAGCCCGACGGCACCCAATCGCGTCAGGCCCCAACCGTGTCCTAGCTTGCGCTGAAGCGAGATCCCCTTGCGCAAGACGGCGGCGTATGGCTTGCGGCTGCGGGTTACTCCGAACGAATACAGCCCGGCGACGCCCGGCAATAAGGCGCGTCGATGCACCTGGGAGTAGTGCTCGAAAGCCGCGGCTTCTGGGCTCTCTCCCGTTCGGATCCATACGTCGCGCTGGCTTTCGAGGCAGAAGCCCGAGTGTCGTTTGGGGGCCTTGGCGTCAGGGCCACGCGACTGCGCGCCGCCGTAACTCAGGATCACCAGGCTACCGAAGCGCTGACCCTCCAGAGCCTCCGCCAACATCGGGAGCAGGCCCGGAACACCCGGTCGGGCCCCCAGCGTCTTGATGAGCTCCTTGGCTTCCGCGTCGTGGCCTTGAGAAAGCGCGTCGCACACCGCACGCAGACCAAGCCGCCCCACCAGTTTGGGAGCGTCGAAGAACAGCCGCGGTGCATCTTGCTGCAGCGCACCGTCGAGCTCGAAGCCTTCGGCAAGCTCGATCAGACGCTCGCGAGCGGCGAGTGGCCACGAGCGCACGATCTCGGCCGTGCCCTGGCATACCGCTGCGAGTCCGCGGCGAAGTTCTTCACGTGGATCGACGGCGTTTGGGTCTGAAGTTTGCGCATCGACGGTTGCCACCGAAGGCGCAGCGTCGAGGAACACGGCGTCGTACACGGCCACCAAGGAGCGGATGCCGGGTTGTTCGAGCTGGCCCGCACGCTGGCGAAAGGCGCGGTGGCTGCACAGGCTGACGACGAGAGACGCGCGCTCTGGCTCGGGAAAATGGGCGAGCGCTTCGCTGAACCACGTCTGCAGCTGCGCGTCGTGCGGGACCGCCCAGCGTGGCGGGGAGGCATCGCGAGGCCGCGGTTCATGGTGAGACACTGGTTCGCCGCTGCCCGCCTGCACGCTCGACGCTGCGTCGGCGGGGTCTGGACGTGTTGCTGTGTCGTGTTCGGTCAGATTGGCATCACCGCTCGTGGCATCGCCAGGGACGGCGGCAAGCGCGTCCGGCACTACCGGCGGCTCCCGACCCGCCTCCAGCTCACTCGCGACCTCGTTCGTCGGCGCGACTTCGCTGGGTGCAACCTCGCTTGGTGCGACCTCGCTCGGCGTAGGGGTTGGCCGTGGTGGTGGGGCAGGGAAGTAGTTTGCTTGCGCCGCGTTGGGGACCCATCGCCAGCTCGCAAGTTGCTCTTGGGTACGCAGGCCCCGTTCGGCATCTCGGCGATGGCGGTGTGGTGGCTCGGGGCGACGCTTGTTGTTGCCGCGCGGGCCGTTGTCTTTACGGGCGCCCTTTGGCGTTCGAGGTGCCGTCTGCTCGTGAGACGTCGGCGCGGCAGCGCGCGCGCCGTCCACCGGGGCGGCGCCGGAATTGGCGGAGACTTGGCTGACTTCGCCCGAGGCGGCGCTCTTGCGCTTGCGCTTGCGCTTGCGCTTCTTCTTCGTCCCTTGCGGTGCAGCCGCATCTCCCGAGACCGTTTCGGTAACGGCGGGGGCATCGGCGGGTGGTGTCGCGGGCGAATCGTTCGGCGCTGGATTGGGATTGGTTTCGCTCAAGGCGGTCTCCTCTTTGGGCGCGGTCATAACCCGAGCACTCGCAGGTCGCCAGTTAGACCGCAGGCGCGTCGCTACTTCAGTCCGTTTTGTGCGGCAGCCTCCGCGTCTCCGGCCGCGTCGCTGCATCGGGTGGTGTGCTTGGCTGGGCCACCGACCGCCCCACCCGATTGACGCGGCTCATCGCGACGCTAGCTCAGGTCAAGATCGACTCGCACACGAACGTGGGAACGATCCCGCTGGCGGAAATCTGTACTTCGGCATTTTCTGCGCTCGTATTGCCCGACAACACGAGTGCCGTGTCGATGCCGAAGGCGTTCGCGCCGTAGATGTCGGTGGTCAGGGTGTCGCCCACCATCAACACATCGGACTTCGACACGTTCGACGCGTTCGCGCAGGCGCACGCGAACGCGTAAGAGAACATCATGGTGTCCGGCTTGCCGAAGCGGATGAACCGTTTGCCGAGGATCATCTCCATCATCGAAGCCAGGCCCCCAACCGCCACCGCGATTTCATTGCCGCTGACCGGATAAGAGGTGTCGGTGTTCGCGACGACGACGGGGATGTTGCTGTTGCGAATCAAGTTCAGCGCCAAGTTGAGGTCGCTGAACCAATCGAAGCCCTCGTCGTCCAACATCACGAGCGCCGACACGCCGTCTTCGAGGCTCACCTTGCCGACGGGGAGAGCCTCGAGTCCGGCGCTCTCGATGTAAAAGGCCGACCCCGGTTTGCCGAGATACGCAACCCGCCCGGTGCGCACCTTGCTGCGCAGGAAGTCTTTCGCGAGCAGCCCAGACGAGATGATGCGCGAGGCGGCCAGCAAACTGCCATACTCGGGGTGCACATAACTTTGAGTCATCGCGTCGGGCGACTTCGAGGCGTCGTTCGTCACGACGTAGATGTCGTGCCCTGCGCGGGTGAGCCAGAGCAGCGTCTCGGCGACCCCGGGGATGATGCCGCGCGAATTCTTGAGCACGCCGTAGGCGTCGAAAAACACGACTTTGTAGCGCTTGACGATGTCTGAGAACGGGTGCGTCGGTAGGTTCACGGGCAGATGATACTTCCCCATGTTGAATCGGGTGGAGGTGATGTGGAGCAACCGATAGTGCGCACGAACCGCGCGTATCCGACACGAGCGAACACGGGGAATTTCGGCCGAAGTCGTGGGGGTTTCGTCTCCAGCGAAACTTTCGACGGCCTGCCAGCCCGCCTTCGGGCTCTATCTAGGGCCAGCCAACAATCCCAGAATGGGTTCACCTTGACACGTTCTTGAAACATTGGTCCCGATAGACCCCGACCGTCTTGGGATCCGTCTCGCCCCGCACCCTGGGTCGTGGACATGGCAAGGCGCCCCAGTCAGGCAGACAGCCAAGCAAGAAACGATAAAGTTAAGGAGATACGATGACCACCGCAGCGGATGTTATCAAACTTATTTCTGAGAAGGGCGTTAAGTACGTCGACCTGCGCTTCGTCGACACCAAGGGCAAGGAGCAGCACGTCACGGTGCCGTCGCACCAGATCGACGAGAAGTTCTTCGTCAGCGGCAAGATGTTCGACGGCTCGTCGATCGCCGGCTGGAAGCACATCAACGAGTCGGACATGATCCTCATGGCCGATCCGTCGACGGCGGTCATGGACATCTTCTTCAAGGATCCGACCCTCATCCTTCGCTGCGACGTCATCGAACCCGCGGACCTCAAGGGCTACATCAAGGACCCGCGTTCACTTGCCAAACGCGCGATGGCATACCTCGCATCGACCGGTATCGCGGACAACGCGACGTTCGGCCCCGAGAACGAGTTTTTCATCTTCGACAGCGTGACCTGGGACGTCGGCATGAGCGGCGCTGGTTACCGGATCGAATCCGCCGCGGCAGCTTGGTCGAGCGGGGACGACATGGGGGGCGCAAATCCCGGTCACCGTCCAGGCGTCAAGGGCGGTTACTTCCCCGTACCTCCGGTCGACCACTTCCAGGATATCCGCTCCGAGATGTGCAACGCCCTGGAGGCCATGGGCTTGGTAGTCGAAGTGCACCACCACGAAGTGGCGACCGCTGGGCAGTGTGAGATTGGCGTCCGCGGTGGTTCGCTAATCCAGAAGGCCGACGAAGTGCTGATGTTGAAGTACGTCCTGCAACAGGTCGCATCTCGCCACGGCAAGACCGTCACGTTCATGCCCAAGCCTATCGTGGGCGACAACGGTAGCGGTATGCACGTTCACCAGTCGCTGCAAAAGAACGGCAAGAGCATCATGTGCGGCGACAAGTACGCCGGCCTCTCGCAAGAAGCCCTGTGGTACATCGGCGGCATCATCAAGCACGCGCGTGCCCTGAACGCCTTCACCAACCCCGGCACCAACAGCTACAAGCGCCTGGTCCCCGGCTTCGAGGCCCCGACCATCTTGGCTTATTCGGCCCGCAACCGCTCTGCCTCGATCCGCATTCCGTGGGTTTCCAACCCCCAGGCCTCGCGCATCGAGGTTCGCTTCCCGGACTCGCTTGCGAACCCGTACCTCGCATTCTCTGCGATGATGATGGCGGGTCTCGACGGCATCCAGAACAAGATCGATCCCGGCGCTCCCGCAGACAAGGATCTCTACGAATTGTCTCCCGAGGAAGAAGCGCAGCTGAAGACGGTGTCGCACTCGCTCGACATGTCTCTCGACGCACTCAAGGCGGACCACGAGTTCCTCCTGAAGGGCGACGTGTTCAGCAAGGAGCTCATCGACTCCTACATCGACCTCAAGATGCAGGAAGTCACGAAGTTCCGTGGCACTACGCACCCGCTCGAGTTCGACATGTACTACAGCCTGTAAGAAGGCCACGGCCCGTAGATCGAGCCCGAGAAATCCGGCTCAAAAAAGTGAGGCAACCCCAAAGAAGGGGGTTGCCTCTTTTTTTTGCGCGTGCCGCAGTTTCCGTTATGGTCTGGCATTCACCCGGATTGAACAGTAATCTGGAGTACTCACCCGCGGTAAACCTGAGCGGGCAACACCCCGTTCAGCCGTAGCTGCAAGCAGACACCACGTCTGTTAGCTACCTACATGTACCACGCGGTGGTCTGGCCAAACCCCATTATCGGAGTAATCAGAACGTGTCAGAAACATTAGACAAACTAGTTCGCAAGACGCGCGAAGCGCAGGGCTTGACCCAGTACGACGTGGCGCAGGCGACCAAGACCACCGTGTCTCGGGTCTCACGTATCGAACGTGGCTCGGAGCTGCTCGGCTTTCCGAAGTCCTCGAAGCTGGCGAAGTGTCTCAAGCTCGAACACAAGCGTGTGGTTACAGCGATACTGCAGTCGTTAGTGGCACGGGCTGGCTTAAGTTATACTGTAAAGCTATCGCCAGCCACGAAGAAAAAAGACAGACCACGCGCAGGGGAGGAAATTGCACGGCTACGTTACGCCGCTGGCGTAAGTGTACGGCAGCTTGCAAAACAAGCCGGGATGTTGCCGTCGCGTGTGGCGAAAGTGGAGAACGACGCCAGTCTCGTGCTGCAACCGGTTACCGCGGCCAGGTTTGCCGACGCGTTGGGCGTCTCTCAGCCCGCCATCGTCGAACTAGCGCTGCAAGATTTGCTCAACAAGCACAAGCTCAGCGAGCACCGAGTCAAGCTGGGGTGAAGTGCCTCACCAGCCGTGGTGAGGAGCGTCAGGAGCGCCTCGGGGTTAACCAGCTCCGATTGCCGCGAGAAGCTCCCTGACGTCGGGTCCGTCGGGGTCAATCAGGGACGCGAGACGGGCCTCCACTTCGGCATCTGATTTACGGCCGACCGAGTTCAGCAGCCAGCCTAGAGTCAAGGAGAGATCTAGGCTTGGCGCTGGATGGTAGCGTCGCAGCCGTTCCAAGTCCTGAATGGCGAGCAGGGGATCGCCGTTGGCCGCGTGGAGTTGGGCGAGGGTCGACAACACGTTTGCGTCTGCAGGGCTCAAGTTAGCGAGCGTCTGAAACCCTGCCAACTGCTCACCGGGACCCGCAGCCGCCAGGAAGCGCACCCACAGCTCCATCGCTGCGACGTTCACGGGGTCCTTGTCCAAGCACGTTTGGATGAAACGCAGCGCGTCGCGTTCGCTGCCACATGAAATGGCGAGGTGGGCCAGGCCGCACAACGCCTCCGTGTTTTCGGGTTGCGCGTTCAGGGCCGCCAGCAAGTGCGACGTGGTGGCGTTGCCGTCGCGGTCTCGAAGTGACCGACGGGCGCGTCTTAGATGAACGCTTGCCGATAGTTCGGGCGAGAGCACACTCGCGTCGAAGGGGGCGTCCGGTTGTGAATCGGACAAGAGCTGCGTCAACTCGACGAGCACTGCGTCTGGGGCGCGGGCGGCGCTCGTGGTCGAGAACGCTTCGCAAACGTGGGGGTGCGGCTGCGGCTGCCAGCCGCCCAATGCGGCGAGCTCCGCGAGCTCGTACGCGCTGAACGCCCGCAGCTTGCCCGCGGGCAGCTGCTGCGTGGGCTCGGCTTTGGGCTCCCAAAGCAGCAGAGTGGTCGTGGGCTTGGCACGCAAACTCAACTCCAGGAGCAGGACGTCGGGCTCCGGAACGTAGCCGAGCACGTCGCATACCACGATCAGGTCCGGTGCTTCGTCCGGCGACGAGACGGTCGGCAGCTCTGCCACGAAGCGCAGCGTTTTCGACCTTTCCGTCGCCGCGCTGGCGGAGTTTGCGGCAGGGTTCGCGGCTAGCGCGGTCGCAAGCGCCTCGGGGTCGCCGTCGATGCCCACCACGACGCGCCCCTCCGAGGCGAGCAGAGCCGTGCCGTGGCCTTCGCCACAGCCCACGTCCCAAATCACCCGCTCGCCTTCGAGCGCACGTGCGCAGGCAGCGTAGAGCACCGCCGTCGAACGCCGAGCCAGCGAGCGCTGTGACGAAGCCACGAGCGGTTCCGTGACGGCCCTCAGTTGCGATGGTGGATGGCTCGACGAGGGCGCGTCGTGCGGGCGTTCTGAGTCGCTCTGGATTGCGTGGGCAGTCATGACCGTGTCCTTGCTGGGAAATCCCAATCACGGTACGGCGCGCGAGCCCAGATACCTTAGCGCGGGGTTCAAAAGCCGAGTACAGCCCGACGTGGCACCAGCGAGACGAAAAGCGTCGGCGGCCGGGGTCGAGGAACTACTTGGCGCGGTTCGCTTCTTTAATTGCTTCGGGAACCGCCTGCTGCCAAGCCTCCCGGAGCGGCGTTAGGACGCGAATCACCTCGTCGACGTATTTTTCGTTCGCTTGGCGGTTGGCGTCCGTCAGGCGCGCCATCGCGAAGTCGTAGACCGACGCCAGGTTGGCGCACAGGTCCGGTGCCGCCTTGTGGTCGAGCGCCACGTACAGCTCGGAGACGACGGCATGCGCCCTACCGAGCAGTTCACGGGCTTTGGCTGTTTCTCCTTTCGACAAGGAATACTTGGCTCCGTTCAAGAAGCGAAACAGGCCGTCGTAGAGCGCGAGCAAGAGTTCACCCGGTGTGAGGGTGTTTTGCTGAACCTGTTTGTAGCGAGCAGCGGCAGTCCCGAGCATGAGTTACCAGATCCGCGTTATGAGTTGGCGAGCAGGTAGTTGAGTTGTGACTTGTAGCCAGCAACCGTTGAGTCCATCTCACTGAACGTCTTTCGGAGGCGAGTCTCAAGTGTGTCGAGACGCTTCTGTTCGACGCCGATCTGGTCATCGAAACGTTTGGCCTGTGCTTGAAGCCCCTCTTTGCGCACGTCGAGCGTGCCCGAGTTCGGGGCCGTGAGAGTGGATGCGAGTTCTCGCATCATATCCATCATGCCATCGGCGCTGGCGCTGCCTGCGATGACGTCGGATACGGCGCGTGAGTCCTTGGCGATGGCGTTGTTCAGCTTGGTTTGGTCGAGCCGCAACGTGCCATCGTTGTTGAGCTGAATCCCCACCGAGGCCATGGTGTTGAACTGGCCCGTACCAAACGTCTTGGACAACTGTGCGTTCAAGCGACTGGTGATGCCGCGGAGTGAAGAATCGCCCGCGAGCAGTGGATTCGAGGCCTTCGTCTTACCGAAACCAGCCGTCGTGTGGACCTTGTTTACGACTGCGTTGTAGGCATCGACGAACTCTTTGATTTTCGAGCCCAGGGCGTTGGTATCGTCCTGAACGGAGATGTTGAACGCCTCCGAAGTGACCTGCTTGACGGTCAGTGAGACACCTGGAATGGCCTGGCCGATCGTGTTGGTGGCGCTCTGCACCTCGAATCCATCCACTGTGATCTTTGCGTTTTGAGCGCGCGTTGCGATGTTCGCCTCGTCCTCGAGGCCCATGTCGAACCCGCTCTGCTCGACAATCACGGCGTTGTCTTCGCCCGTGTCCAGGCCGCGGATCTGAAGGCGATACTGCTTGCCATCGTAGAAGCTGCTCGCCTTGACGCGAATGCCGGAGTCGTTGATCTTCTGAATGATCGAATCGAGAGAGTCGGTGGCTTCGATGTTGAGCGTCGCGGTTTCGCCACCCACCAACACCGGCGAGCCCGGAGACACGGTGTCGCCGGTTCCTACCTGCAGCGTCAAGGAGCCCGTATACCCCAAAGCACCATTACTCGTAGCCGCGCCGTTGCTGTAGCGTCGCTCCGCGGCGGCGAGCTGCAGCACCTGCACCTCGTACGCTCCTGGTTGGGCGTTACCGTTGGCCGTTATCCCGAGCGCGTTCTCGTTCGACGAGCTAGCTTTGTAGCTCCCGACCTTCTCCTGCGAGTCCAGCGCGGTGGCGGCCGTCTTCAACTTCGACAGCAGGTTACCGACGTCCGACAAATCGGTTACGGCCGCTTTGGCTGCTGCCGTGCGGCTCTGGAGGCGACTGATTGGTTGTTTGCTGGCGTTGACTAGGCCACTGATGAGGCCCTCGACATCCATTCCGGAGCCGATTCCGCCGAAGGTAATTGTTGGTCCCATAGTTACCTCATGCCGTTAGTTTGAGATGGTCAGCATCTTGACGCAAGGTGGGTCACGGCGATTGGTGGGACCAAAGGGTCAGGGTGGGGACGGTCGTCCCCACCCTTGTCTCACGGAGTTACCGTCCGACGAGTTGCGTTGCCATCTGCGGCAGCTGATTTGCCTGTGACAAGATCGAGATGCCTGCCTGTGAAAGGACTTGGTTCTTGCTCATGCGAGCGGTCTCTTCTGCCACATCGACGTCGCGGATGCGTGAATTTGCGGCCGAGATGTTGAGCCGCATGGTTTGGATGTTGCTAGTGGCCACTTCGAGGCGGTTCATCGCCGCACCGAAGTTGGAGCGCGCCGTCGAGACGGTTTGAATTGCCGTGTCGATGACGGAGAGCGCTGCCAGGGCTTGCGAAGTCGAGGCGCCCGACACCGCTGCGCTGCTCATGATCGACGTTAACGAGAGACCACCGAAGGTCACGCTTATCTGGTCTGAAGCCGTGTTGTCCAAGCCGACTTGGAACGTGATCACGGTTGCCGAGGGGGCGACCAGTTGCTTACCGTTGAACTTGGCCGAGTCCTGGATGCGGCCAATTTCCGCTTGCAGTAGAGAGAACTCCGTCTGAACGAAGCCACGGTCCTGAGCCGTCATGCTACCGTTCGAGGACTGCATCGCCAACTCGCGCATGCGGCCCAAGACGTTGTGTATCTCGCCGAGTGAACCTTCGGCCGTTTGTGCCATCGAGATGCCGTCGTTCGCGTTGCGTTCGGCAACCGTGTACGAACGGATCTGAGACTTCATGCTTTCGCTGATGCCCAAGCCAGCGGCATCATCGGCAGCAGAGTTGATGCGAAAACCGCTGGAGAGGCGGTTGAAGCTCTTGGTTAGTGCAGATTGATTGACGAGAAGATTCTTCTGTGACTCCATCGACGAAATATTCGTCTGAATTACCATTGCCATGCTCTGTTCTCCTTCCTTGGAGGGGTTCGCAGGAGTTTTCCTGCAGTGCCGAGACTTCATTGTCTGGCACTTGGATGGAACGGAGCATGGCCCCCCGCCTTGAGAGGAATTTCGTCGAGGCGAAGGTTACGCCTCGCTGACGTCAGTTGACGCCAGCGAGGAGGAGTCGGGGAGTGTTATCAGCGCCCGAGCAACCCGAACGCGAGTTGCGGGAGCTGGTTTGCCTGTGCCAGCACCGAGATGCCGGCCTGCGTCAACACTTGGTTCCGCGACATGGCGGACGTCTCCGCAGCAACGTCGACGTCGCGGATGCGCGAGTTGGCTGCCGACAGGTTCAACCGCATCGTCTGGATGTTGCTGCTCGCCACGTCGAGGCGGTTCATCGCGGCACCGAACTTCGAGCGCGAGGTCGAAACGCTGGTGATGGCGCTGTCGATCGTGCTGAGCGACGCCAACGCAGAACTCGCGGTCGCGCCGCCGATCGACGCGGCCAGCACCGCCGACAACGAAAGGCCGCCAGTAGTCAGCGATATTTGGTCAGAAGCGGTGTTGTTCAGCCCAACCTGCAGGTTGATGGTCGTCGCCGAGTTTCCAACCAATTGAAGGCCGTTGAACTTGGCCGAATCTTGGATGCGGCCAACCTCCGCCTGCAGGGAGGAGAACTCCGTCTGCAAGAACCCGCGGTCCGTGGAGGTCAGGTTGCCGTTCGACGACTGGACGGAGAGCTCGCGCATACGGCCGAGGATCTCGTGGACCTCGCCCAGTGCGCCTTCAGCGGTCTGCGCCATCGAGATGCCGTCGGCGGCGTTGCGTTCCGCCACGCTATACGACCGGATCTGCGACTTCATGCTTTCGCTGATCGCCAGCCCGGCGGCGTCATCCGCGGCGGTGTTGATGCGGAAGCCGCTGGATAATCTGTTGAAGCTCTTCTGTAACTTGTCTTGATTGCCAATCAAGTTCTTCTGCGCCTGCATCGAAGAAAGATTGGTCTGGATGAACAATGCCACTTACGTTCTCCTTCCGTGGAAATGCGCCGTGAAGCGCATGGGCGTCTTTGCCCAGCACTGAGGGGAACGGAAGCGTGGCACGTGGCTTGAGCGTTCAGACGCAAGGGGCCGTCAAGAGACGTGCCTTGCACCAGGACGCCGTTTCACTGTGAAACGCCGTTTGCGGTGACCTGTGAGGGACACCTATGTCAGGTACTCTCGCCGCCGGTTCGTTGTGAAACGACCGCGAGACCAGCGTAAACCAACGACATCGAGTATCATTGGGTCGGCAAGGGCCTGTTGGATGCAGACCAGTACCTGGATGAACCGGGGTAGCAACTCGGCTCTGAACCTTGGAACGGGCCCCCGAAAGTGACCTTGAGAAATTTCTTTCGGGGGGAGGGGCAGCCACGTCCGCCCCGGAATCTCACTGCGTCACTGAACCTCACTGAATGAGCTTCATGGCGAGTTGTGGTAACTCGTTTGCTTGCGACAGTACCGAGACGCCCGCTTGTGAGAGGATTTGGTTGCGAGCCAAGGTACTCGTCTCCAACGCCACGTCCACGTCGCGTATGCGAGAGTTGGCAGCCGACAAGTTGAGTCGCATGGTCGCGATCGAGCTGGTCGTGATTTCGAGCCGGTTCATCGATGCGCCGTACTTGGCGCGTTCCGTGGATATCACGTCCATGGTTGCATCAATCGTCGACAGCGCCGCCAACGAAGCCGAGGTCGTAGAGCCCGCGACGGCGCTCGACACCGACAGGATGGCGCTCAACCCGAAGCCGCCGAAGGTGACCGACAGCTGGTCGGACGCTGTGTTGTCGAGACCAACTTGAAAGGTGAGCGTCGTCGCCGTCGCGCTGAGGAGCTGCTTGCCGTTGAATTTGGCCGACCCCTGAATCCGTGAGATCTCCGCTTTCAGCGCCTGATACTCCGTGTCGAGGAAGCCGCGATCGATGTCGGTGAGACTTCCGTTCGCGCCTTGCATGGCGAGCTCGCGCATGCGTCCCATGATGTTTTGGACCTCGCCGAGCGCGCCTTCAGCGGTCTGAACCATACTGATGGCGTCATTGGCGTTGCGTTCGGCCACCGTATAGGACCGAATTTGGGTCATCATGCTTTCGCTGATGGCGAGACCAGCCGCGTCGTCCTTGGCGCTGTTGATCCGAAAGCCGCTCGACAGACGGTTGAAGCTCGTCTGCAGCGCGGCGTTTGACTGACTCAAGTTCTTTTGTGCCTCTAGCGAGGGTATGTTGCTGCGTACCATCAACGGCATTGCGAATTCCCTTTCGATGTTGCCTCTCGAGTTCCAAGGGGCATTGATGCGGAACGGAGATGTCTCTCCAGTTCTTTGGCTGCCTGTTCAATGGCAGCCGCAACTTTCAGGCCGAGCTCCACCGCGTATTGCGCGCTTTGGCGGGAGTCGCCGTGAATGTCTTGCGAGCGGTTCATCACCAGCTCGTCCACGTGGGTGTGTGACCAAGCATCGACTAGCGGCACTTGGGCGACCGACGTTCTCAACGCGGCTTCGGCCAAGTCGAGGCGTGTGAAGGCTCGTCCAATCGCGGCCGGGTCACGATTGGTCATGACGTGCAGGGCGTGTCTCGACAGGCGCCATACGCGGCGCGCCTTTCTCATCACGGTCTTGGCCAGATTGGCCTGCTCGGTGAGCCAATCGACGATGGCGCTCCGGGGCAGGGGTGGAAGCCGGCGTTCTGCGAGATCGACCATCGCTGCGACCTCGATGTTCACGTCTGGGAGTCTGTCGAGCAGGTCGGACAGCCTCTCTTCTACGAAGCCCTCGACGCGAGCTCCGCCTTCGGTCGCGTTGACGTATCGTTTACCCGATGCGATGCTTTCACTGACGGCAACGGTCGACTCGAGCCAGGCGTTGATGGCCATGAAAGACGGGCCCGAGGTGACCTTGCCTCGTCCGCCCCACGCCGTCGTCTCCATCAGTGGCTCGGAGTCGTGACGACTCCCGTGTTGGTCGCCGTGTAGGTTGAGAATTTGGTCGTTCCAATGGAGCTTTACCCGACCACTAGTCTCGTCCACGGTCGCGCGTGACGATTCGTACCCAGTGCCGCCCGCGTAGGTCGCGCCGTCGGTGAACGCCATGTCCTGGCCGACGAGCACGATCGGCGCGCAACCCAGACGTTGCGCCAGCGAAAACGCCGCGGTCGACACGCTCCCACACACCGTCACGCCCGGAACGCGGGTCAGCGTCTCGAGGGGACCAGCGTATTGCGGCAGGGCCTCGTGGAACGGCAGGAGCGGTCCCTTGCCGGTCTTCAGAGTGTTCGGATGAGAGCTCAGGCTGAACGCACGGATGACTTGATCGAGATAGGGCAGCGTCGCGAGGCGCGCCGAGATATCGATCGACTCGAGGCAACACACGATGTGAGGAACGATTCCGCGCTTCGCGAGTGCCAGCGCGCTCGAGTTGGCCGCGAACACGATGCCTTTCTTGCCCGCTCTCCGCAGCTCCTCCACGTTCTTGTCCAGCGACGGACCAGCGCCGACGATGAAAGCTGGCACGCCAACGAACGCTCCGTCGAGGGCGAGGAGCGGCGTGTGGTGCTCGAGGACGCTCAAGTTCTCGAGCACGTCGAGGACCCACGTCTGAGCTCTCTTGCGGTACGTGTTCTTGGTGATCGTCACGCGTTCGACCAAGCGTCGGAGCGCCAGCGGCAGGGCCTCACACTCCTCGGGGAACGCAGCGCTGTAACCCGGGGTGTTGATCACGACGGCGTCGCGGCGGCGGCCGGAATAACGTCCCCATATCAACGAGAGGTCGTGGTGGTTGGTGACGATCTGGATGTCCCCAAAGTCGAGGGGGCCGGTCTCGAGCAGTAAGCGCAGCAGGCCGACGTTGGGTTCGTACACGATCACCGGAGCGTTGGTCACCTGACGCAGGTACTTCGCGAGGTATCCGGTACCCAAACCAAAGACGACGAGCAACGTCGACTCGCCCATTGCCGCCACGACCTTCTGAATCTCCCTCCGCGGCAGGGGTAACCCGAGCAGTCGGTCGTTCCAAAGAATGATCGGTGTCGCGTCGGCACGACTCGTCAGACGTCCTTCGGGTGCAGCAGTCAGGACGCGTTGCTTCGTCAGCAAACCAAGCCTGAGACACTGGGCATTCGCCTCGACGAAGTCGGCCGGCGTCAGCGCTGAGCGAAAGACGGCGTGGTTCATGGCGTCTTGGTTTCGCTGTTCGCCGTGGCCGTGGGTGCCGTGCCGCCCGGTCTGCGTCGAACGATGATCTCGGGACCCGTCTGCGCGGGTTCCGCGGGCGCAGTAGCTTCGCCAGTCGGTTGACGGACGCGGAGCAAGTCCGTTGGCGCTTTGGCTGTCGTCGTGGCCGCTGGTGCCCCGAGTTCGACGCCTTCGAGCACCGTCTCGGCGGCTTGGCGGTTGGCTTCCTCGATGCTGTCGCGCACTTCACCGCGCAACACCGCATAGCCCTTGGGCGCGCGGATGCCGAGCTTGACGCTGCTGCGATGAAGCTCAGTGACGACCAGTTCGATTTCGTCGCCAATGGCGATGCGTTGGCCTTTACGGCGTGAGATAACAAGCATGGCTGAGCCTCTCCGTTGCACGTCTAGTGCCAACGTGGGCCGCGTCGCTGCTCATTCGAAGTCGACGCTGTTTACTTGTGGCGACTTGTTGACGCTCCATCGTCAATGCGCCAAATCCGCGGCGCCTGGTACGATTAGTGGCGTCGAGGCGTCCCGGTCTTGTCTCGGCGACGGCTTCGTCGCGCCGCCAACGCAGTGCGGAGACGCCGCGAGCTCGTCGCCCTCGACCATCGGCCTCGGTTTGACGTGAGAGAGCAAGCGCGGTTCTGGCGTCGAGCGTGACCGCGCAACGGGCGCGAGCGGACGAACCGCGACGCGGCCATGGGGGCGCGAGCAGAGTATGGCTGCGTCGAGTGAACGCAGCGAACCCGCGCAGGCACCTAGCGACTCAGGCGCGGTCAGCGGCGCGCAAGGACGTTACCGACCAGGCAACTAGACGCCAACCTCTAATCGATCGAGCTCAGAAGCGTTCGAGGCTGGTGTTCAGGGTCGTGCGGGCGACACTGATCGCTTGTTGCAACGCCGTGCCGAGCTGCGTCATCCGCGAGATCGTCTCGAAGGCATCGGCGTCCGTGATGTCAGCCTTGCGTTTGGTCAACGTGAGCTCACTCTGCTCGAGGGTGGCGTCGGCCGTGTCCATGCGGTTCATGATCAGCCCGGTCTCGGCGCGCGATTGATTCAGCTGATCCAGAGCTTGGTCGAGCGTCGTCAGCTGCGCGGAGATTTGGGTCGCGTCGTCGGCGCGGAGCGCCGTCTCGAGGGAGTCGAGGGCGGCGAACACGTTCACGCCACCGGGCGGCGCGAACACGTTCTCACCGTTCACGCTCGCGTCCATGAGCACACCGGGGCCCGTCTCCAGGCGGCGCACGCCGTCGTCGCCCTGATAGGTGCCGTCATTGGCGAACGCGGGGGTGTCGAGCTTGTTGCCGGCGAACAGGTAACCTGCTGCACCTTGCGTGTTGGCCAGCCCGAGCAGCTGGTCGCGCAACGCCGCGACCTGTTCGGCGAGCATGCGTCGATCTTGTCCGCTGAGCGCGTCGTTGGCACCTTGCATGGCGGCCTCGCGCCCTTGGTTGAGAAGCTCCACCGACTGCGCGATCGCGCCTTCGGCGAGCTGCGTGTCGGAGCGCACGAGGCCGATGTTGCTTCGATACGTGGAGGCTTGCTGCAGGGACGTTCGGATCGCCGAGACGTACGCTGCGCCCACGGGATCGTCGGAGGCCTTGTTCAACTTCAAACCCGACCCCGCTTGCTCCGTCGCTTCCGCGTGGCTCGAGCTCAACCGTGACAGCGTGCGTTGCAGACCGCCCAAGCGCATGTTCTCCGTGACTCGCATCGCTACATCGCTCCTTATCGACCAACCGAGTTCATCAGCTGTTCGAGTAGATCATCGGCCGTGGTTAGCACTCGCGACGCGGCTTGATAGGCACGCTGATACTTCGAGAGCGCGACCATCTCTTCGTCCAGGTTGACGCCGCTGGCGGACTCCTTCAACGCCAGGGTTTGAGCAGCTACCGCCTCTCGAACTTCCGCGTCGGCCTGCGCGTTTTGCCGGCGTGTGCCGACGTCGGCGACGATGTCGCCGTAAGCCTCCGCCGCGGTACGCGTGCCGCCGTTGGCGAACTTGGAGTATGCCATTTGAGATAGGGCGATGGCATTGGCCGCGTCGCCCGGGAGCCCGGTCGAAGTGCCGGACGCCGCAATGCGCTGCGGCTGTCCCGAGACGTCCGAGTGGAGCTTGATGGTGCGAGCCGCGCCGTCCGGAGTCGCGGAGATGTCGAAGAATTGGAGGCCCGTCGCGCCGCTCAGGTCGTAACCTTGTTCGTGTTGGGCATTGACCGCCGTCGCGACGTCATAGGCAAGTTGATCCAACCCGTCGAGCACTGCCTGCGAGTGCACGTCGTGGGCGTCGCGGAGGGCGGCTAACTTACCTCCCGTTAGGAACGGTGTAATCTCGGAGCGGGCCCCCGTGGACGTGGTCGAGAAGAACTGGAACGTGCCGTCCCCGTCCAGCCCGACCTCGATGCTGCGATAGTTGTCGCCCTCGACGAGGGTGCTACCTGCCGCCTGCACGACGAGCTGGCCCTGGTTGTTGGTGAACGTGCGCACGTCCACGAGCTTGCTCAAGTCGAGCAGCATGCGGTCACGCGAGTCCTTGAGGTCGGATGCGTCCTGGCCGGCGGCCTCGGAGTTACTGATCTTGATCGTTACGTCGGCGAGCTGTTTGGCCAGCGTGTTGATTTCGCCGGTCGTCGCTCGCGCCTCTTGGAAGAGCTGACTGCGATAGTTGGAGACTTGGTCGCCGGCGCGATTGAGCATCGACGCGAAGTTCTCGGCCTTGCCGAGCACTTGCGTGCGGGTGGCAGGGTTCGTTGGGTCCGTGCTCAAGGTGGAGAAGGACGAATAGAGCTCACTCAGGGCGGTTCCTACGTCTACTCCCGTCGTGACGTCGAATTGCGCCTCCAGATAGCTGAGCAATCGATCGTTCTCCGACGCCGCCGACGACAGCCCGACCGCCGAGTAGTGGCGCTGATCCGTGTAGGTGTCCGCCAGGCGTTTGATGCCCTGCACCGCGACGGTTCCAAAGCTCTGCGACCCCAGAGGAAGTGCTTGAAGCACCGTGCTGCGGCGGACGTACCCCTCGGTGTTGACGTTGGCCACGTTCTGGCCCGTTACGCCCAAGCCATAAGACTGGGCAGCGAGGGCGTCGCGGGCGGTATTGAGGATGTCGCTCAGGCCGGGCATTTCAACCTCTCAAGTTCACAGCGACGGGCGGGGGAGCGGCCGAACCAGCGCGCGCAACCGGCGACGTGTTCTGACCGGTCAATAGCTGCAGCATGCCCTGGACACACGAGCGCGCGTGCACGAGCAGGATTTGATTGGTACGCGCCGTGCGCTGTACTCGCTCGAGGCGGGACTGTAGCTCGCGCGAGTGTTTGGGGGCGGTCGCGGCGCGCAATGCCGCGTCGAGCCTCAGCTTGTCGTCTGCTGCCTTCGAGATCGCTTCGGTATCCAGCTTTCGCAAAGCTTGGCGTTCGGTGTCGAGCACCAATTCCAACTCGTCGAGCAAGGCGTCGAAGTGATCCGTGGTGGACATTCAGACCCCCTCAAACCCCAAAGCCGTCGAGGATCTTCTGCGCGACCACGTTCGAGTTCACCTTGAAGCTACCGTCCGCGATGGCTGCCTTGAGAGCTTCGACCTTCTGAGTGTTCACGGCTCCGCCGGCCAGCTCTCGCGCCTGGGCGGAGATTGTGACTTTTGCGGCTTCAGCCGAGGGGGCCCTCGCCGTTCTCTCCGTAGTGCCCTGTGCCTCTTGGGAAGACGAAAGTGGTTTGACTGCATAGCGTTGGTACGCGTTCGATACGTTGCCGGTAATGCCCTTCATGGGTTTCCTCCGTCACATTCAAGAGACTGGCTTGGATGCATCTTGCAGTCCGCCTCAGAGAGGATCGGCCGTGGCCGCCAGGTCTTGAGACATTTCTCGTACTTTGTGCGACGCCCGGGGGCGTTCGAAATCGGGAGATGGTAACTAAGCATCTGTTATTACCAGCCTTTAGGGTGTCGGCTCTGTGGCCGGTGGGGCGCTGTCGGTGGCCGGTCCAGCGTCTGCCGGCGGGTCCGGCAGGTGCGTAATCATCGCGCGCAAGATCACTTCTGTCAAACCGAGGCCCCCCGCGGAGCTCATGTGGTCGGAGAGAGCACCCGTTAACATCGAACCAACTACGGCACTCTGGGTCTCGGAGCCGCCACTCAGGGTCGAGGACTTCTCGACGGTGGAGAGGAGTTGACGCAGGAAGACCGCCTCGAACTGCTGAGCAGCTTGGGCGGCCTCCGGGTGTTTCTTGGTCAGTTCTGCGAACGTCGGCTCAGCCGCTACCCGTGGTGACTGGGTGGCCTGTAGGTGAGCGGAGCCGAGGGCAGCGATGGTCATTGGACTTGTATCTCGGCGCGTAACGCACCGGCTGCTTTCAGTGCTTGCAAAATACTTGCCAGTTCTCGTGGTGGCACTCCGAACGTCGACAACGCCTGCGCCACTTCGGCGAGGGTCGCAGCGCCCGCCAAGTAGGACATCGTCGGACGTTCCTCGGTGGCGTTCACCTGGGACTGGTCAATCAGCTGGGTCTGACCGGCCGCAAAGGCGTTTGGCTGGGCAACTTGTGGCGTTTCGCTCACTGAAATGGTGATGCCGCCCTGGGCTATCGCCACGGGCAGCAGACGCACATCGCCACCGGCGACGACGGTGCCGGTCCGCTCGTTGATGATGACGCGCGCCGAGATGTCCGGTGGGACATCTAGTTCGTTCAACGCGGCGAGGAACGCAACCGGTTGTTTCGCTTGGTCTTTGGGCACCTTCAACTTGATCGCTCCGCCGTCGAGCGCGGATGCGGTGTTTTTGCCGAACTTGTCGTTCAGCGCGGTCGTGATGCGGGCAACCGTCACGAAGTTGGGGTTGTGGAGCGCCAAAGTGATGGCGCCATCCTTGTCGCTCACCAACATCGGTACCTCGCGTTCGACGAGCGCTCCATTGGGGATACGCGCCGTATTGGTCATGCCGGCGCGAATCTGACTGCCCGAATTACCCGAAGCACTGAATCCACCAGTGATGATGCTGCCCTGAGCGACCGCGTACGTCTTTCGATCGGCACCTCGCAGCGGCGTCTGAATGAGCACGCCACCGCGCATCGACCGCGCGTTGCCGATCGACGATATGGTGACGTCGATGCGCGCACCCTGTCGGGCAAACGGGGGGAGGTCTGCAGTCACGACGACTGCAGCCACATTGCGCAAGCGGAGCTGGCGGTTGTCGATTTGGACTCCCAAGCGACGCAGAAGCGCGCGTAGGGATTGCATGGCGAAGGGCGCAGTGACGTCGTCGCCGGTCCCATCCAAACCGGTGACGACTCCGTAACCGACCAATTGATTGTCTCGAACACCCACGACATGGCACATGTCCAGCAGTCGGTCGGCTCGTGCGGGAGTCGTCGCGGACAATAGGCAAGCCAGGACGCCGAGAAAGATGGCAATGGTTTTGGGCATGGGGAAGGGCTGGGTCCAAATGAGGGGCGAGATCTCGGCTCAGAACGGGTTGATCCAGTCGAGCACGGTGCTGAACCAGCCTCTGCTGACCGTGCTGGCGATGTCGCCGCGGCCAGTGAACTCGACCTGAGCGTCCGCCAGCAGCGACGACAGAACCGAGTTGTCCATCTCGATGTCCGAGGGACGCGCCAGGCCGGAGACGTATAGATGGTATTCCTCGTTGTTGATCATCACGACCTTGGTGCCTTCGACGAACAAATCGCCGTTGGGAAGTTCGCGCTTGACCCTCACGGCGATCGACCCTTTGAGCGCGCCCTCACGACTCGTCGTGCCGTCACCTTTGAAGTCCATCTTCGACATGATGCCGACGAGTTCTTGGGGATCCATGTCGGGGTACTTGCGTTGTAGCGCGGGCAGGAAACCGAGCAATCCAGTGATCGAATCCTCTCGCGACGACTCCCGCGACAGGGCCGTAGTCGCCCCACCTTTGGCGTCGGCGTGTTCGTCGATGCGTACGTGCACGATGTCGCCCATACGGACTGCGCGTGTGTCTTCGAGGTAACCTGCGACCGCCTCGGTATAAATTGAGCCGTTGGCGGGTCTGGCACCTTTGGTGGTTTGGGCGTACGAGCCGACCTCGTACCTGCGCGCCTTGGGGGCGAACGGCGTGATGTGTTTGGGTGCGCATCCCGAGAACAGGACCACGAGCGCCATGGCGCGGACGTTGGTGGAGGGTCGAATCATGGTGATCTCTCAGTCGCTGACCTTTGCCAGAGTAGGTGAGACGAGGACTCCGCGCAGGACTTTGCCGGTGCTGTTCACTCGAAACCTCAGCTCCTCACCGACGTCGCCATCGGTGAGCGCGGTGGCATCCGCCGAGATGCGCGTGCTGCCGCGGACGATTTCGAGCTGCACCCGCCCTCCGCTCTTGACCGCCGACTGGGACGCGTCTTTGGAAATTTGGACGATCGCGGTGACGGGCACGCGCGTCGGGGTGTCGTCGCCGTTGAACTCCACCACGAAAGCGACGCGCACCGAGCCCAAACGGCGCGGCAACTTCGGCAAAGTGATGAGGCCGGGTTTGGCGTCCTGCTCGAGCATCACCGGCACCGAGGGCTGGATCTGGACCAAGCTTATGCCCGGCGGGAGCAAACGCGACACTGGATCGCGTAGCAGTTGTTCGAGCTCAGCAGGAGAATAGTGTCGACCCGAACGTTCGACTCGCACCGCAACGGGCACCGTGAGGTCCGTGAGGTCGAACCCCGCCGCTCGGACTTGGCGCGCGATCAGCGCGCCGTCGAGCAAGCGTGACGTCCCGACTTGCGGGGACGGACAGATGTCGATGGCATGCATCGACGCGGGCGCGTCCGGCACGACTTCGCCGAGCTCGACTCGGTTGCCCGTGACGGTCCGTACCGGTGGCGCGGCAAGGGCCGGGCACGCGAGCGAGAAGCTGGTGAACGTCAACAGCGCGAAGCAACGACGAGGCGAGAATGCGTGAGACATGGTTTCAACGCAGCTGGGTTGCGGTGGCGAGCATCTCGTCCGCGGCGGTGATGACCTTGGAATTCACCTCGTACGCACGCTGAGTGGAGATCAAGCCGACCATCTCTTCGACCATATCCACGTTCGACTTCTCCACGGCGCCTTGGAGCAGGGAACCGCGGCCGTCTGCGGCAGGCTCTCCGACCATGGGGTCGCCACTTGCGGCGGTGGGGAGGTAGAGGTTGCGCCCGAGGCTGTGCAGCCCCGAGGGGTTGACGAACGTGGCGATGGTAATTTGTCCCAAGTTGACGGGAGCCGTTTGGCCTTGGACCATCGCCGTGACCGTGCCGTCAGAGCCGATGTTCACTGAGATGGTATCCGTGGGGACCAAGATCGGTGGATCGAGAGGCATCCCTTCGGACGTCACCAGTTGACCCTGAGCATCCTTCTGCAAAGCGCCCGAGCGTGTATAGGCGGGAGTACCGTCCGGCTGTTGAATGACGAAGAAGCCCTCACCCTCGATGGCGACGTCCAAGGGATTGTTGGTGATGAGCGTATTGCCCTGGGATTGGACCCGAGCCGTTCCCGCCACCCTCACACCGCTTCCCAGTTGGAGGCCCGTCGGCGAACGCGTGGTCGCGGACGTCTGTGCACCCGCTGCGCGGATCGTCTGATACAGGAGATCCTGGAAATCGACGCGCTGTTTCTTGAACGCGTTCGTATTCACGTTGGCGATGTTGTTGGAGATGGTCTCCAGCTGTGTTTGCTGGGCGGACATCCCCGTCGCGGCGATTGAGAGAGAGCGGAACATCTGGACGCTCTCGTTGCAACCTTGATACCAAAATGAATTTTGTGTTTTAGGAGCGCAAAAGCCTGCCGTTCAGCGCGCGGTCACTGGCTAACCGTTGCCGACGTGTCGCTCGTACTGTCAAGGTTCGAACTCTGTTCCGAAACGGTGGCGTCGCTCGCGGTTGAGCCGCTGCTCGAGCCAGAAGCGTCACTGGGCGACGACTCGCTCGAACTGCTCGCTTGCTGCGAGGAAGTGACGACGTTTGCTTCACTCGTCGTGGCATCCTCACCTGCGTCACGCTGCGCGGCGGGCGCGGGTTTGGGGACTTTGCACATGCCCTTCTTGCACTCGGAGCCCAACGGGCAATCACTCTGACGCAGGCACTGACCGGGGTTGCAGCCGACCACGAGACAGGACAAGGCCGCGTACAACGGTAACCAGCGTACGGGCCCGAACCACCCAGAAGAGAGTGTGTGTCGCATCAAAATCCCAGCCTCACTCCAAGGCTCGCCGACATCCAAACGACGACGGCGTCGCCTTGTGGAAGATCGGTGCCGATGGGAAACGCCGAGGCGCTCAGCTCGGCGAACGCGGCCACCTTCGCGCCTACGACGTAGGTGCCGGTGACCCCGCCCGTGACGCCCAGCAAGCTCTCTGGCTGCAAGATGGACGTGACGCCGGCGAACCCCCCGAGCCAATTGTTTACCCACCTGCGGTACCTGACCTCTGCCCCGAAGCCGCCGCTGCGCTCGAGCTCGATCAGTGCGTAGAGGCCGACGGCTTCGCGCAGCGATTCCTCGGTGTACCACTCCCCACCCAGTGCAAGTCGCGTCCGGGCGCGTTGCCAGACCAACTGGCCGAGCCCTGGATCGGCGCCCTCCGCGCCCGTCTGCACCGCGAACACTCCGTCCACCTTGGGTTGGGCCAGGGACGGTGAGACATATGACGCCCCCATCAGGCAGCCGGCCACTACGGACGCCGGCCCCCTCCATCGATGCGAGCGGAACATCACGCTGCGCGGTGGATCCGCTTGCGCTTGAGCATCTCCACGAGTGTCGTGCGATTCAGACGCAACAGCACGGCAGCGCGGTTCTTGTTCCAGCCGGTCCGGTCCAGAGCCTGACGGATGAGGTCGTTTTCGAACGACTCGACGGCAGCACGCAGGTCGATGCCAGTGTCGGGCAAGGTGATCGGGTTCTGATCCTGTGAATCCCCACCGAGTCCGCGCAACTTGACCGGAAGATCGCGAGGCTCGATCCGCTCGGACGTGCACAGCAGCATCGCGCGTTCGATGGTGTTCTCGAGCTCGCGCACGTTGCCTGGCCAGTCGTAAGTGCTCAGAATCTGCGCGGCGGCGGGGCTGATGACCTTGGGCGGACGTCCCGTCTTTTCGGACGCGGACACCATGAAGTGCTCTATCAGGTAAGGGATGTCCGAGGCCCTCCGACGCAGGGGCGGCACCTGGAGGTGGATCACGTTCAGTCGGTAGTAGAGGTCCTGACGGAACGTGCCGGCGGCCACTGCCTTCTCGAGATCGATGTTCGTGGCAGCCACGACGCGCACGTCGGCGCGGAGCGTTCGCGTGTCGCCGACGGGTGAATATTCGTGCGACTGCAGTACGCGTAGCAACTTCACCTGAAGCGACAACGGTAGCTCGCCGACCTCATCGAGGAACAAGGTGCCTTTGTCCGCCATACCGATGCGGCCGACCTTGGACGCGTGCGCACCGGTGAACGCGCCGCGCGCATGACCGAACAGTTCGCTCTCGAGCAGCGCCTCCGGAATCGCACCACAGTTGATCGCCACGAACGGCCCGCTGGCGCGAGCGCTCGCCTTGTGTACCGCGCGTGCGACGAGCTCTTTGCCCGTACCACTCTCGCCAGTGATGAGCACGGTGCACGTCGTATCGGCGACGCGGTCCACTACTTCGTACACTTCGAGCAGCTCACGGGACTCGCCGATGACGCCAATCATGCTGCTCGGGCGAGGTCCGACCGGCGCTTGGGCTTCGAAAGCGAACAGCTCCTCGAGCTCGTCCAGGTCGTTGGCCTCGGGGGCCTCGGACGCTCGTACGCAGCTGGCCGGCGGCTCTTGAGAGTCTAACGTCGCGTCCAACTCGTTCGCGTCGGTATTGGCCGGGATCCCGGACCAAGGTGAGGAAGAGGGGCCGTTGGTGAGGTCGTGGAAGTTCGAGAGCGAGTCGATCAGGCGGGAATTCATGGCGGAGAGTCTTTCTTGGGGTGGCCTTGCTTGCCACCGCCCACACGACTCTCTGCAAGCCCCGGACCAACGTCGAACCATTGGCGAAAGAGCGTTGTGTTGTTGGCGTTAGCCTACGCCGCAGCTAACCCCGCGCCGTCGCGCAGGGTCTTTGCTGACCGTGTCAACATGGTGACAACGCGCTGCGGATACCCTTTGAAATGCGTAACGATAACCTGTGTTTACGGGATGAACACGGAACGTCGCAGCAACGTCGACTGGCGTTACCCATGGGTCAGCGATGACTCCCACCGTTTGGGTGGAGGTTAATGAAGCACCTGATTCGAGAGGGGAGAACGGCACCCGAAAGATGGCCTTGAGAAGAAAGTTGAGGTCGCGTTCGTTGTGGCACGCCGCGTGCTCTGTATCTCTGGCGTGTCAACGATCTTTGGTGGAGTAACTCCGTTAGGACAGGCGTTGGACTACCATTTGGAGCGCCATAACCTGTTGGCGTCCAACGTCGCGCACGTGGATACACCGCGCTACAAGCCGGTAGATCTCGCTCGTACGACGGCCACGTCGCACTTCGGAGAGCTGTTCCAGGTAGCACTGTCGCGCACCGACGAGGTCCACATGGACGTCTCCGCGGCAGACAAGTCCAACGGCCGCGTGTTCACCGACCTCAGCGCCGGTGGGGGAGCAGACGGTAACTTCGTGTCGCTCGATAGAGAAGCAGCGAAGTTGACCGCGAACCAGCTCCGATACGATATCGTCAGTGTGCTCGTCAGCAGCGAACTCCAGGGGCTGATGAAGGCGGCAACGGACATGAAGGGTTGAAAGAAGGCTCGTTATGCTGGGTGTATTCAGTGCGATGGAAGTATCTGCGTCTGGGCTTTCGGCTCAGCGCACGCGTATGAACACGATCGCCAGCAACATGGCGAACGCTCAGACGACGCGCACCGAAGCCGGAGGGGCCTACAAGCGCGTGGACCCGGTCTTCGAGGCGGTGCGCGTGGAACGGATTACGGCGCTCACCGCAGCGGAGGAAGCCGTTCGCGAAGTGCGCGTGGCCAACATCGTTCAAGATCAAAGGCCTGGCACCCTCGTTTACCAACCGGGGCATCCCGACGCGAATCCCGAAGGATACGTCGAGTTTCCCAACGTCAACGTCGTCGAGGAAATGGTCAACATGATCACCGCCTCGCGCGCCTACGAGGCCGGGGTTACTT